>QHVQ01000086.1:14275-29425 GCA_003222305.1 Acidobacteriota bacterium
CTGGTGGCGGCCGGACTCATCGCCAGCGGCCTTCTGGGGAGGCGCAGCGGTGGCGCGGCAGTCCGATAGCCTCCAGCCATCCCTTCGGGAGGGACTCGAAGGCATGGACAGGCTGCTGGAACATCGGGCGCGCCTGGCCATCTGCCTGCTACTCTCCCGTAACGACGCCATGAGATTTAGCCGCTTGAAGGAGTTATTGGAGGAGACGGATGGCTCGCTGGGTGCTCATCTCCTCAAGCTGGAAAAGGAAGGGTACGTCGCGGTGCGTAAGGAATTCCGCGATCGCAAGCCGGTGACTTGGTACTCGCTCACCCGGCGGGGACGCGAAACGCTGCATTCGCACCTGGGCTCTCTAACTCGCCTCCTCCGGCACGGCCCAGGGGGCTCGCTTCACGGAAGAAAGGAGCGATGATGGAGGTGCTGGATCACTCCTCCAGCTCCTCAGCCTAGTGCAGTTTGCTAGGATGGGGAGAACGTGGGCCGGGGGCTTCACCATGGATCGGCAAACGAGGCCAGAAGGGGTGGGGGTGACGGGCTGGCTGTGTGCCCTGGCCGGTGGAATTCTAGCCATCACGGGGGCGACCTTCGCCCTGGTGGGTGCCCTGGCCCGAACTCTCTCCCAGGAAGGCGGCGACGTCTTTGCCCAGGCGGGAGTGGCGATGGACCCTCTCTCTCGAGCCCTCCTGGAGCATTTCGAGATGGTAGCCGCCATCCTCGTCGCCTTCGGGCTGGCCAGCCTCGTCATCGGAGTTCAGTTCCTGAGAATGCGACCTGCGGCCCGGACGGCACTGGAGGTTCTGGGCTGGGTCGTCCTGGTGGGCACGGCGGCTTTGGAGGCGTTCTCGCTGATTGCCTGGAGGAATGAGGGTGATCGGGACAGCACCGCAAGCTGGCTAGCCAGTCCTGTCACCTCCCTGATTCTGAGCGTGCTTCAGGTCATCGCCTGCATCCTGATGATCCGATTCGTGAGGAGTGCGCCGGTCAAGGAGGCTTTCCGGGGCGAGACACAGCCGGGACGCTAGAGCAGAACGACCGACTGGACCGAGGTAACTTCGAAGCGCTTCCGGCAGCGCGGCTCCTGGCAGCTCACGGCGTCGTCGGCTCGCACCATGTAGGAGCGGGCCTTGGCGAACCGTGCTTTATCTTCCGAGCTGGCGCGGGGTGGAAGGGAAGCCTTCTTGGCGCGTACCACCCAACGAAGCTGATAGGTATAGGCTCTTCTGCAAAACGGGCAGTGCAGCTCCGCCGGTTTCGTTTCGGTGCGCTCCGTGTAAAACTCCCGCTCGTCCATCAGGGGGAGCCTAGCGGATCGTCAGGATCTCGTCAACGACCGTTGCGAGTGTCCACCTCCGAAAGGATGTGGTATATTTCACGCCCGAAACCAACCGATCCGAGACGGTTTTCGTCCGCCATCACGACGGTCCGGGAAGCCGTACCCGGTCTCGCTGAAGGAGTGATGCCATGTGGGAGAAATTGACCGCCAGGCCCCTGAAACCTTCCACCCTCGCCATGGACGGAATCTCGAAGAAGACGATGGAAGAACACTACAAGCTCTATCAAGGGTACGTGAACAAGACCAACGAGATCATGGAGAAGCTCGGCTCGGTCGACCTGAAGACAGCTAACCAGGTGTACAGCGACCTGAGGGCTCTGAAGGTGGACCTGACCTTCGCCATCGGCGGCGTGAAAAACCACGAGATCTACTTCGAACACCTGGGAGGCAAGGGGGGGAAGCCCGCTGGAAAGCTCCTGCAGGCCATCGAGCACGACTTCGGTTCATTCGACCAGTGGGCCGCGGACCTGAAGGCGAGCGGCATCGCTGCCCGGGGATGGGTGTGGTTGGCCTATGACCGGGACTGGAAGAGGTTTTTCAATTACATCGGCGACGCCCAGAACACCTTCCCCGTCTGGAACGCTACCCCCATCCTGGCTCTGGACACTTACGAGCACGCCTATTTCATCGATTACGCCGTAAACCGAGGCGGCTATATCGACGCGTTCCTCAAGAACCTGGACTGGGACGAGGTGAAGAAGAGCTTCGAAGCTCTGCACCTCTAATCCCGCGGAGACTCTAGCGGACGGCCCGGCCTTGTGCCGGGTCTTTTTTTTGCCATGCGTTGACCCCGTCCACCTCTTGGGCTAAAGTGATGCGCCCCGGTCGCAACAAACCTGATAGTCGGAGGGAGTCTGAGATGAGATTCCGCCCGCTCTTGATCGGTCTCGTTCTTTTGTCGCTCGCCGCCCCCGCCTCAGCCGAGCGCCTCGGCTACTATGGCCTCGGCCCACGCGTCGGAGTGTCCGACAATCCAGACCAGATCGTCGCCGGCATGCAGTTCAACTTCGGAGAATTCGTGCCGCGCCTGAGATTTCAGCCCAATTTTGAGGTGGGAATCGGGGACGACTTCACCCTCGTCTCCGTCACAGCACCCGTGCACTACCGCTACAAGGTGAACGCAAACCTGGTCCCCTACGCGGGAGGGGGGATCACCGTGCTGTTCAGGGACCACGACCTGAACGACGGACGGAATGACCGAGACCTGGCGATCGCCGCCAAGGCCGTAGGTGGAGTCGAGTGGCCGCTTCAGGGGAACAGGCAGTTCTTCCTGGAGCTGAATCTCGGCGCAGGAGACAATCAGGACGCCGAGCTTCTGGCCGGCTGGATGTTCGGTGCCCCTGAAAGCTCTTCCACCCCAGAGCCCACCAAAGCCACTACTCCCTGAGGCCATCCCAGAGCCCGCCTGGGACCGGGCGCTTTCCGAGGCCCGGTCCCTTTCCTGCTGCCACCCTCTACCCTAGCTGATTCGTCCTATCCTCGGGCAGTTTCAGATCAGCCGCGTAATCGCCCGCTACAGTTCTGAAACCCGGGAATTCGGGCGCCTGCAATCGGTGTCGGCCCAGACCTCGAGCGAGCCAGGCTAGTCTCAACGATTCACATGGTTAGACGATCTCGTCGGCATCTTCAGAGCCATGGCACTGTCCTTGCTCTGCGAGGGGTCTCGGTAATTGCCCCCGGTCGATTCATGGGTGGTGGAGACGATGAGCCGATACCTAACAAAACAGTTCCTCGCGGCGCTGCTGCTGACCGCGGGCGCTTTGCTTGTCGCCGTCTCACCTGCCATGGCGGGAAGCGTGACCCTGAATTGGGACCCCGTCGCGGACGCCGACCTGTCGGGCTACAAGGTCTATTACGGCATCTCCTCAGGGACGTATCCAAACGTGGTGGACGTGGGAAAGGTCACCAGCACCACGATCAACAACCTGACCGACTGTCAGCTCTATTATTTTGCGGTGAAGGCTTACGATCAGGCGGGTAATTTGAGCACCGCCTTCTCCAACGAACTGAGCGGCATGCCGAAGCCCACCGTCACCGCCGTGAACCCCTTGTCCGCCGCGCAGAACACCTCCAACCTGAACCTGACGCTGACCGGGACCAACTTCCGCACCGGCGCCACCGTGGCCCTCAGCGGTACGGGCATCACCGTGAACAGCGTCTCGGTGGGGAGCTGTACGTCCCTCACCGCCAACGTGACCATCGCAAGCAGTGCCGTCGCCGGGGCCCGGGACATCACAGTGAGGAACACCGACCTGTCCTCGGGTACGGGAACGGGGCTGTTCACGGTGACGCTGGCCGACACTACCCCGCCCACCCTCAGCGCCATTGCAAGTTCGGGTATCAGCACCACCGGCGCCACCATCACCTGGACGACCAATGAACCCGCGGATAGCAAGGTCGCGTACCGTGTCCAGGGGGTAAGCAGCTACACCACCACCGCACTGAACGCCAGCCTGGTCACCTCGCATAGCGTGAGCCTGTCCAGCTTGACAGGTGGCACCCCCTATGAGTACCACGTGATCAGCGCCGACGCGGCGGGCAACATCGCCACCTCCTCGCCTGACAACACCTTCGCCACCCGCTCCTATGACTACGTGACGGTGGAGGCCGAATCGTGCACCCTGGCGTCGCCCATGGTGGCTCACAACGACTTCGACACGCCGCTGGCGTTCAGCGGCAACTATATCTGGACGCCTGCGGGCACGGGGACCAACACCAACGGCAACCCCACGGCCAAGGCCACTTGCAACCTGACCGCGGCGAACGCCGGCTCGTACACTCTCTGGGTGCGCATGTACGCCGCGACCGCCAACAACGATAGTTTCTGGCAGAGCATGGACAGCAGCACCAAGACCGCGCTGACCGCGGGCAACCTGGGAGTTTGGGCCTGGACCAAAGGCGCTTCCTGGAGCCTGACGGCGGGCGCCCACAGTCTCGTGTTGGGCCATCGGGATGAGCAGACGCGGGCTGACCAGATCATTCTAACCGACGACCCGAACTTCACTCCGACGGCGATCCCCACCGATGCCACGCCGGCGGTGATTTCGGCGGTAGCCGCGGGCGGCGTCACCACCACGGGTGCCACCATTACCTGGACCACCAATGAGCCGGCCAACAGCCAGGTAGAGTTCGGAACCACCACGTCCTACGGCTCCACGACGCCGGTGGACGCCTCGCTGCTGCTGAGTCACAGCGTTGCGCTCAGCGGTCTGCAGCCCGCCACCACCTACCACTACCGTGCGGTCTCTGTGGATCGCGGCGGCAACGTGACCCGCTCGACGGACTTCACATTCGTTACCGCGGCGCCCGCGGACACGACGCCGCCAGCCAACGTCCAGAACCTGCGGCGCGGTGACACAACTCCGTAGGCGCTCCTCTTCCTTCCCTCCTCCGCACCCCCCGTCGCGGAACATCGCGGCGGGGGGTTTTTGTTCGCGGGTGACTCCTCGGCAAAGCTCGAAGAAGGAGCAATATGTCCTGACGTAGGGCCAGTTGTGTGCTGCGGAGCCTCGGGCAAAGGCAGTGAGAGGTGAAGCTTCTGGGTAGATGGAGTCCGAAGGTCCTCAGGAGGACCTCCCCTTGAGAGTCGGCAGGATAAGTCAAGTCCTGTCCACCTTCTTCGTGCGAGTGCCAAGGAACGGCCTGCCATCGAGCGATCTCCGGATCGCTAGGAATGCCCCAGCGCCTCGGTGGTCCACCCACAGGTTGTGGTGCGAGCTAAACCGAGTGGAACTCGTGTTGGCACCGCACTTAAAGATGGGTGGGGTCTGTTCGCGAGCCTTGAAAAGGCCCTATAATTGACGCGTGCGATTGGCAGTTTCGACTGGTGACGCGGCGCCCTTCTCCGTCCACACCAGGAATCGGTTGGTGAGGTCAGCCCGGAGAACCGCCGCGTCGCCTTGAATTCTGGCCCTGATCACGTATCCTTTCTGGCCTGCACCGTGAATCCACGGCGCCGTGGCAGTGGTACTCAACCCCCTGTTCATTTTGAGGAGGATCAATGAAGCGTGCCCTGATCGTCACCTTGGCTATGGGACTGCTCACCCTGGGCACTTTTGCCTCCAGTTCGTCCGGGCTGGGCGTGGGAGAGAAGATCGAAGCGTTCCTGGTGAAGAACTGTGATGGCGGAGATCCCTATTGCCAGGTGTGCAAATACGGAAAGCGTCCGAAGCTCATTTCCGTGGGAGATCTGGAAGACCCTGCCTGGATACAGGATCTGAAGGCCATTCAGACCCTGCATGAGAAGTATTCCCAGGAGGGGAAGGGGTTGGCCGTTTTCGCCCTGGCAGCCACCCTCAAGGATGGCAAGGCGGCTCCTGTGGCCGATCCCGAGGCAGCCTTGGCGAAGCTGAAGCAAATCAAGGAGGAGAACCACCTGACCTTCCCCTTGGTCATTGCTCAGAATGCCGACGAGATCTACAAGGCCCAGGGGAAGACCAATCAGGGCTACAAGATTTTCGAGAACTACTACAAAGTGACGGAGAGCCGGACCGTCATGTTTGGCGACAAAGCCAACACTGTAAAATTCAGCACGGTGCTTTCGGGCGACCCCCACAAGCAGCTCGCTGAGCTGGAGTCGGTTCTGCAGAAGAATCTGTAAGGGGATCAGGCGCTCTCGAAGGTGGCACGAAGGGCCTTCTCGAAGGGTGTAATGGTATAGCCGAGTTGCCGCCTGGCCTTATCGGAGGAGAAGGCCCAGGGGAGATTCATCGATCGGACCAGGCCGCGCCGTAATAGCGGCCTGGTCCCGGTCAGTTTAGCGAGTCCCTCGGACAGAGCGGCCAGCGGCTCCAGGACTCCTGTGGGAAAGCTCCTGAAGGGCCGCGTATCCCCTGCGAGGTTTCCTATGCGCTCCATCAGCTCCCGGATGGAGAGGTTCTCCCCGCCGAGGATATACCCTTCCCCCCCTTCCCCTCGTCGCATGGCCAGCAGAATTCCCTGCGCCACGTCCTCCCCATAGGCCACGTTCAACACCAGCCTCCCCTCGTTCGGAAGCCAGTGGGGCACCCAGCCGTGCTTGAAGCGCCGGCACCACGCTAGGACGCGATTGGCATCGGAGAGGTCGCAGGGCCCATAGACCGACGAAGGCATCACCAGAATCACCGGAAGCCCCTCGGCCGCGCATCGAGCTGCCTCGAGGTGGGCGTAGTACTTGGTCCGATGGTAATCCCCCAGGAAGGCGTCGCCGCTGATCCGAGCCGTTTCATCCTTGAGGGACGAAGGATCGTTGGCGTAGACAATGATGGACGACGAATAGACCAGACGGCTCAGGCCCAGTTCCATGGCCGCCGCAAGGACGTTGCGCGTCCCCAGGATGTTGCTCCGCTCGTACTCCGCAGGATCCTTCCGATGCTGGACCATGGCGGCCAGGTGATATCCCTCCTCGCACCCCTCCATGGCTCGACGCACCACGCCGGAATCGCCGATGTCTCCGCTGAAGATCCTGAGGGGAGCTCCTTCAGGCACGTGGAGGCGGGCAGGGTCCCGTACGATGACGTGGATACGTCGGCCCTCCGCCAGAAGAAGCGGGAGAAGACGCTTGCCGATGAAACCGGTGACCCCGGTGAGGAAGATGGGCGCGTCGCTCACGGCGGGAGAGTCTAGCGGGTGCTGGCGAGCTTGTCGAACGTGGCGGATGGAAGGCGCGGGACACGGGCCGGCATCACGGCTTTGGTGCTATAGTTTCTTCATGGCCCAGAAAGAGCTGAGCATCACTCGACATCCCAGGTCCCTGGGGGAGAACCGCTATGTCTATGCCGTACTCTCCCGGCGCGCCCGGGGAATCTCGGTGGGGATAAACCTGAATCCCGACAAGATCTGTAATTTCGACTGCATCTACTGCCAGGTGGACCGCACGACACCCCCCGTTTTCAGGGAGGTGGACGAGGGGCTCCTGATGGAGGAACTGGAATCGGTGCTGAGGAGCGCGAAGTCGGGAGGCCTCTATGAGGAGCCTACGATGGCCTGCTTACCGGAGGCGCGGCGCCGGCTTGCAGACGTGAGCTTCGCCGGGGACGGGGAGCCGACGACCTATCCTCGCTTTCGCGAGGTCGTAGCGGAGGTGGTGGCGCTAAAGAAGCGTCTGCAGATGGACGGCTTGAAGATCTCGCTCCTGACGAACTGCACCGTGTTGGATCGGCCCGCGGTCCGGGAGGCTCTCAGGCTGTTGGACTCCAGCGACGGAGAGATCTGGGCCAAGCTGGACGCGGGGACGGAGGCCTACTATACGCAAGTATGCGTTCCTGGCGGTGCCAAGTTTTCGAAGATTCTCTCCAACATACTCGAGACGGCCAGGCTTCGACCCGTGGTCATCCAGAGCCTGTTCCTGAAGTATCAAGGCGCCGGCCCCCGTGGCGATGAAATCGAGGCCTATTGCGGGCACCTGAGAGAAGGCGTCCCGCGGTGCAGGGGGTTGAGCCGCTTTCGGACGGAGAGGTGGACGCCATCACCGACGAAATCAGGGAAAGAACCGGCCTTGAAGCGGAGGCCTACTACGGATCCTCTTCCTGGGGGGAGTGAGCCATGCACCTGATCTCCGCCAGCCGGCGAACCGATCTCCCCGCCTTCTACTCCCCCTGGTTCATGGAGCGGATACGCGCCGGCGCGGCGTCGTGGGTGAACCCCTTCAACGGGGCCATTGCCTCGGTTTCGCTGGTACCCGAACAAGTGGCGGCCATCGTTTTCTGGACCCGGAATTTTGCCCCCATGCTGCGCCATCTGGATGAGTTGGAAGGACGAGGCTACCGATACCTCGTCCACTTCACTCTCACCGGACTGCCGAGACGGTACGAGACTCACGTTCCCTCGGTGCGGGCCGCGCTGCGGCAGATCCAGGCCCTGGCCCGGCGTCTCGGTCCGGACCGGGTGCTGTGGCGCTACGACCCCATTTTGATCTCGGAGCAGAGCGACTGGGGATTTCACCGGCGCAACTTCGCTTCCCTCGTCCGGGATCTTGGGGGGGCCACCCGACAGTGCAGCATCAGCTTCGTGGAGATCTACGGGAAGGTTCGCAGAAACTTCCAGAAGCACGGACTGCCCCTCCCGCAGACCGAACTGGAAGAGCGCCGAAGGCTGACCGCCGAGCTGGGGTCCCTGGGTGCGGCACAAGGGATCGCCGTCAGGGCCTGCTGCAACGACGAGCTGCTGGGCGAATGGGTGCAGAAGGCGCGTTGCGTGGACCGTGACCAGGTGCTCAGGATCTGGCCGGAATTGAGCTTCGTGGCCGCTCCGGCCCCCACCCGGGAGGAGTGCGGCTGCAGCCGTTCCTACGATGTCGGGGCCTACGACACCTGCCTGCACGGCTGTATCTACTGCTACGCCACCCGGGATAGGGAAACCGCCAGGTCTCGCAAGGATCGCCATGATCCGGACTGCGCTACGCTCCTTCCCGCGGCCGGATCGCCCCGGTAGGGCGATTTCCCGTGAGCCTCGATCTCTCCAGTGTTCGCATCGTCCTGGTGGAGCCGAAGCTCCCCGAGAACATCGGCATGGCCGCCCGGGCCATGAGGAATTGCGGTCTGTCTCGCCTGGTGCTCGTGCGGCCGGTGAATCATCGGTCCGTTGCTGCCGTGCGTCCGGCCATGGAGGCCTATGCGCTGGTGCAGTCGGCGGAAGTCCATCTCGATCTCGACTCCGCTCTCCAGAATTCGAAGATGGTGGTGGGAACTACGCGGCGCGGAGGGCAGGACCGACATCCGCTGGTGACTCCCGACGAGTGGGTCCGCGAATTCCTTCCGCGGGCCGAAGGACAGGAAGTTTCCGTCCTCTTCGGGACCGAAAAAGACGGTCTGTCCCGTGAAGCGGTCAATCGATGCGATGTCCTGCTCAGGATTCCGACCCACTCGGACTATGCCTCCTTCAATCTGGCCCAGGCCGTGCTACTGGTAGCCTACGAGCTTTTTCGCGCCTCGGAGCAGCTCGCCCCAAGAGTTGCGCGCATGGACCTGGCGACCGAGCGGCAGCGGGAGGAGTTCTACCGGCACCTGGAGGAAATGCTTCTGCGAATCGGATTCCTCCACGCAAACAACCCGGGGCGGATCATGGCATCCCTGCGCCGTCTCTTCGGTCGCACCGGCCTCGAGGAGCGGGAGATTCGGATTCTACGCGGCATTTTGAGCCAGATGGAATGGGCGCTGGAATCGAAGGGTGACGGAAGCAAGAGGCGCTAGTCGTCAGCCGCGGCGGTTGGCGACGTCCAGAGCGGCGACCTTGTACGCTTCGGCCAGGGTAGGATAGTTGAAGACGTTGTCCAGAAAGAAGTCCAGCGATCCCTGATGAGCCAGCACCGCCTGCCCGATGTGGACGATCTCGCAGGCCCCCTCGCCCACGATGTGCACACCCAGGAGCTTGCCGCTTTCGGCGTGGAAGATGAGCTTGAGAATGCCCTGCTCGTCTCCCAGGATCTGCCCCCTCGCGATCTCCCGGTAGCGCGCGACACCCACCTCGTAGGGAATCCCGGCGACGGTCAACTCCGACTCGTTTTTTCCCACGAAGGACATCTCCGGAATGGTGTAAATGCCGTAAGGCAGCAGGTCGGCCACACGCTCCACGGGCTTCCCCAAGGCTTGGCAGGCCGCCACCCGTCCCTGCTCCATGGAAGAGGAGGCGAGGCTGGGAAAGCCGATGATGTCCCCGGCGGCATAGATGTGCGGGACCGACGTGCGAAAATGCTCGTCCACCGAGATGCGCTCGCGGGCGTCCGCCTCCAGCCCCGCCGCCCGTAGGTTCAGGCCCGCCGTGTTCCCCTGCCGCCCCACCGCGTGGAGCACGGCGGCGGAGACAATCTCCTTGCGACTCTTGAGGCTCGCGACTACGCAGCCGTCGCCGCGCCGGCCCACCCGTTCAACCTCCTCACCCAGGCGAAAGACCACTCCCATTTCCCGCATGTGGTAACAGAGCGTGTCCACGATTTCCCCGTCGGCGAACTCCAGAATCTTCGCACGCTGTTCCACCAGAGTGACCTTGGTCCCCAGGGCGGCCATCATGCAGGCGTACTCCACCCCGATGACACCGGCCCCCACGATGGTCATGGTGCGCGGGATGGAGGGCATGGAGGGGAGAGTATCGCTGTCCAGGATCACCTTTCCGTCCACCGGGAATTGTTCGGAGGAGGCGGGAGAGGTGCCGCACGCGAGAATGATGGTTTCCGCGTCGAGCTCGCGATCTCCCGCGTCGGTTTGGACGCGCAGGCGATGGGAGTCCAGGAAGGAGCCCAGGCCCCGAATCAGCTCCACCCGGTTGCGCTGGAGCTGAAGGCGAAACACTTCCGCCTCGTGCCGGACCACGTGCTGGATGCGAAAGGTGAGATCGGCTGGAGCGATGTTTGCCTTGACGGCGTAGGTGGCCCCGTAGATTCCCCGCTGCCTGAAGCCGGTGAGGTAGAGAATCGCCTCGCGGAGCGTCTTGCTGGGAATAGTGCCGGTGTGGACACACGTGCCGCCGAGGTCGGGCCGGGCATCGACCAGGGCGACCCTCTTGCCGAGCTTGGCTGCCTGGATGGCGGCGTGATGGCCTGCGGGGCCGCCGCCGATTACGGCGACCTCGTAGCGGTCCGCGGGGATCATCGATGCGCGGCCAGGTACCGGCGGAAATGCGCCAGCGCCACCGCCACGGGCCTGGGCGTCAGGACGATGACAGTGATCACATGCTTCCCATCCTTCAGCCGCGCCGCGCCATTGAACCAGCTCACGTATCGCGGGCCCTCCGGAGAAATCTCTCCCCAGCCGCTTCTCCCCCACGCCGGCTGAGGGCCCTCCACCGCCAGATACCGCTCCAGAGTGGCGCAGTGCTCCGCGCGGATGGGTATCCGACGATTCACGAGGGCCTGAAAGAAGAGATTCTGCTCGAAGACGCTGACTCGCAGGGGTTCCCCCCTGGCCAGATCCGCGAAGGACGACACCGCCTCAGGAATTCCCGGCGTGTAACGAGTCTCTTGCAGCAGTTTTCGGAGCGGCTCATAGCCGGTACGCTTGAGAACTTGTGCAAAGAATTCGTCGCTGGAGTCCTTGAACGCCTGGGGGAGTGTGAGGACCGCGCCCCGCCCGGGAAACTCCGTCTGTGGGGTCAGGTCGCCGGTCTCCAGCGCAGCAGCCGCGATCATCAGGTCCAGGGTCGTTCCCGGAGTGAAGCGCTGAGAAAGGAGTGCCACATCTCCGGTCACCCGGTACGAATCGGTGTGAGCGGAGTAATCCACCACGACGGCGGGGGTCGCCGGCTCGGTGGAGGTGCCACTGGGGGTGGATGCCGCCGAGTGGGAAGCGGTCGCTGCCACCAGGAGGGCACTCACCAGGATCGGGTGTCGCATGGGAGAAAAATGCAAAGGGGCCGGTTCCTCTCCGACCCCCGCAGGAACGGGCATTGGCAGCAGTCTACTTGAGGTGCTTGGAGACCAGCTTGGTCATTTCAAACATGGAGACCTGTTTTTTTCCGCCGAACACGGCCTTCAGCGAATCGTCGGCGTTGATCATCCGCTTGTTCTTGGAGTCCTGCAGCTTGTTCTTCTTGATGTAGGCCCAGAGCTTCTTGGTGACCTCGGTTCGGGGTAGGGCCTTGCTGCCAACCACCGCGCCCAGGTCGGGACTGGGGGTCAAGGGCTTCATGAACGCGGGGCTTGGCTTTCGGGCCTTCTTTTTCTTCGCTGGGGCCATCGAGGATTCCTCCAAGGTTTGGGTTGATCCGTTGCGGAAATCGTGCGCCAGACCGCTATTCATACCCGTGGAGCACAAAAAAATCAAGAGGAGCAGCTTCGCGTGACGCATCAGAGCGGGTCACGGGGCGTCCTCCGAAGGGCCGAGCATGGCGTCTCGAGGGAGGGAGTCGAGGTAGGCGCCAAGGAAGGCCCGGGCCTGGCGGGCCATGGCGGGACCGTAACGCCTGGCGCCGGCCGCAATCTGCGCCGCGCTCTGCGCCTCAGGCGTTTTTGCGAGTTGGGCGGCGTGCGCGGCCGTCCATTCCTCGATCCGCTCCGGCAGCACCTCGATGTGGAATTGTAGGGCGTAGCCAAACCGGCCCCGGCGGAATCCCTGTCGCTCGTAACGGTGTGAACGGGCGAGGCCGACCGTCCCAGCAGGGAGGTCGAAGGTGTCGCCATGCCAGTGTAAAACCATGGAGCTCTCGGCGGTGAGCCGAGAAGCGATCGGGTCATTCTCGGCGGCACCTTCCAACTCGATGGGGTACCAGCCGATTTCCTGGACGAATCCCTTGGTGACCCGTGCCCCGAGCGCGACGGCCATGATCTGCGCGCCCAGGCAGATCCCCAGGGTTGGACGATCGCGCTCCAGCCGTCGGGAGGCGACGGCAATCTCCTCCCGAAGGAAAGGATAGTGGTCCGCTTCATAGATCCCCATGGGTCCGCCCAGGATCACCAGCAGTTCCGGATCTCCCACCGCACCGATCAGCGGCTCCGTCCTTCGGGCGTCCAGCAGGCGGACCTCCCAGCCCCGCTCCTTCAGGACCGAGGCGAAGGAGCCGAGATCCTCGAAGCCTTCGTGAAACAGAGCGACACAGGTGGGAAGCATGGGCGGGACCAGTCTAGCATGCGGCACGGCCCGTGGGGTGCAGCGCTCAGGATCAGTGGGTGGAGGTCCCCCCGCCGTTCCGACCGGACGCGTCAGGCGATGGAACAGCAATTCGATGGAGCGCTCGAAGGCGGACAGAAGATGTGCCGGCATCGTGGGAGGGGGAAAGCGCCGAGCGCGAGAGGCCCCAGTGGCCTCCTTCTCGCCGGAACACAGCTCCGCGTCTTCCATCTCCACCGCAAGACGCTCCCGCAGAATGCGCGCCACCACATACTCCAGCTTTTTCTCCCAGATGCAGCGCAGGCGATCCGTACCTGCTTCGCCGTCCCATGAGGAGCCGTGGCATTCCTCCTCCACCTTTCGGAGGGCTTCCAGCGCCTTCCGCTCTTGGTCCTGGTAGGAGTAGTAGACTCGCTCTTCAACCTCGCACCACAGGCACATGGACCCAACTCCCTTCCTCGGAGCGGCCGGAGAGAAGCCTCCCTCCACCGTCGAGGCGGCAGACTATAACACAACCCGAGCTGATTCGATCGTGATTGCCGGGAGGCCTAATTCTGCCGATTCTTGGTCCAGCGATCGTTGGTGATGCCGTGTTTGGCTACTTTGTAATTCATGACACGGCTCGAGACTCCCAGGAGCTTCGCGGCCTCCTTCTGCACCCAATTGCTGCGCTTCAAGGCCTCCAGGACGGCCTGCTTTTCCAGCACTTCGAGGTTCAGGAGGCTCGGGTCCACCAGCGCCGGCATCTCGCCGGACCCGTTTCGGCGCCTCAGGATGCTCAGATCCGATTCCGCGATGGTTCCCGACTCGGTCATGAGCACCGCGCGCTCGATGGTGTTTTCCAGCTCCCGCACGTTGCCCGGCCAGTCGTGGCGCACCAGCATCTCCACGGCCTCGTGGGTGAAATCCTTGACGGGGCGCTTCAGCTCGTGCCCGAACTTGATCACGAAGTGACGGGCTAGAGGGAGAATGTCCTCGGGGCGCTGCCGCAGGGGAGGCACCTGGACGTTGACCACGTTGAGGCGATAGAAGAGGTCCTCCCGAAACCTTCCCTCCGCGATGGCGGCGGGGAGATCTACATTGGTGGCGGCGATGATGCGCACGTCCACCCGGATGGTGCGGTTCCCCCCCACTCGCTCGAACTCCTGCTCCTGGATGGCCCGAAGCACCTTGGCTTGGGTCGAAGGGCTCATGTTTCCCACCTCGTCGAGGAACAACGTTCCTTCGTTGGCCAGCTCGAACCTGCCGATTCGCTGGCGCTCGGCTCCGGTGAAGGCGCCCTTCTCGTGGCCGAACAGTTCGCTCTCCAGGAGGGTGTCGGTCAGGGAGGCGCAATTCATTTTCACGAAATTGCAGTCACGCCGGGGGCTGTGGCTGTGAATGGCCTCCGCGATGAGCTCCTTCCCGGTGCCGGTTTCGCCTACGATGAGGACCGTCGCGTTGGACCCCGCCACCTTCTCGATGGTGTTGAAGATTTCCTTCATGACCCTGGAATCGCCCACGATCCCGGTGGATCCCGGGCTGCTCCCCAGGTAGTTCACCTTTTGAACGAGGCGCCGGTGTTCCAGAGCGCGCTGGATCTTCACCTCCAGCTCGTCGATGGAGAAGGGTTTTTGGATATAGTCGTAGGCCCCTTGCTTGATGGCCTCCACGGCTCCCTCCACGGTGCCGAAGGCGGTCATGATGATCACCGGGGTGTCCTCGTTGACGTTCCGGGAGCGCCGGAGGACCTCCAGGCCGTCGCCTCCAGGCATTTTGAGGTCGGTCACCACGAGGTCGAACCCCTGACGCTCTAGTTTCTCCATCGCCTCGCGGCCGGAAGCGGCCTGGACCACCTTGAATCCATTCTCGGAGAAGGCCTGGCTCAGACCCTCTCGGAGCGTGCTCTCATCCTCAGCGATCAGGATGTTCTTCATGATTCGCTTGTCTCCGTCGATTGTGTGGACATTGAGGCCCCCTCGGGCAGGGTGACCAGGGGCAGCTTCACGATGAACGTGCTGCCGCGCCCTACCTGGCTTTCGAAATCCAGAATGCCTTGGTGACCTTCGACGATTTTCCTGGCCAGGGGCAGCCCGACTCCGGAGCCCGTCTGTTTGGTCGTGAAAAAAGGATAGAAGACCCTATCGTGTACTTCTTCGGGAATTCCTTTCCCCGTGTCGGCGATCCTCACCACGGCGTAAGAATCGAACCAGAGGCGGGAAGACCGATCGTCCTCCGCGGCAAAATCTGCCCGGAGGGGAGACAGCAGCTTTTCGCGACGGCTCTCCACCCGCACGCTTCCGGAGAGGGGGATGGCTTCGA
>QHVQ01000180.1 GCA_003222305.1 Acidobacteriota bacterium
GTCCCGCCCTGATAGAGTGAATTTGAGGAAGCAAATTCTAGCACAGCGGCTTTGCGCCGGCCCCTCCTTCGGCTACAATCGCGGCGTTTTGACCTCTCCCGACAACCCAAGTCTTTTGAGGATGGCACGCCGTGTCCAGAAAATGGCTTCATTCCACACTGCTGATGCTTGTCGTCCCGATGGCCGCGCTGGTTCCGGTCCTCTCCGCGACCCGACCCGTTCGATCCTCTTCCGGAGATCGCGAGCTCACCGAGAAGGATCTCTCCACACTCTCCTGGAGAAGCGTGGGGCCCGCCAACATGGGGGGCCGAGTGTCCGCCATCGCCCTCGTGCCGGGGAGCCGCACCAGCTTTTATGTCGGGTTCGGCACGGGCGGTGTGTTCAAGACCGGCAACCTGGGCGTGACCTTCGCGCCGGTGTTCGACAAGTCTCCCCTGCTTTCCATCGGCGCCCTCGCCGTGGCCGACGCGCCGCCCGACTGGCCTGGCTGGGCCGAGGAGAAGAAGAAGGCGGCCGAGGCGCCGCCTCCGGAGAAGCCCCCCTCCGAAAAGGACGAGGCGGAGAGGGGCAAGGGGAAGATCGTCTGGGTCGGCACGGGCGAGGGGAATGGACGAAACAGCTCCTCCTGGGGGAACGGCGTCTACCGCTCCACCGACAGCGGAGCAAGCTTCGTCCACCTGGGACTGGAGGCGACCCACGACATCCCCCGGGTTGCGGTGGACCCGCGAAACCCGGACGTCTGCTACGTGGCTGCGCTTGGACATCTCTGGGGAGTCAATCCGGAGCGGGGCGTCTACAAGACCGGCGACGGCGGCAAGACCTGGCAGCAGGTGCTGAAGATCGACGACAAGACCGGCGCCTGCGACGTGGCGCTGGACCCTTCCCATCCCGACACCGTCTATGCCGGGATGTACGCCCGCCGAAGGACGCCCTGGTCGTTTACCGGAAACAGCCAGGCGGGCGGAATCTTCCGCTCCGACGACGCGGGGAAAAGCTGGAAAAAGCTGACCCAAGGGCTGCCGACTCGCACCGGCCGCATCGGACTGACCGTCTTTCCGAAAAACCCGAAGATTCTGTACGCCGTGGTGGAGAGCGACCTGGGTGGCACGGGACGGGACCCGTTCGAGGATCGTTCCACGAGCGGCGGCCTCTTCCGCACCGACGACCGGGGCGACACCTGGACCCGGGTTAGCAACTATGATTTTCGCGCCTTCTATTTCTCACGCGTTGCGGTGGACCCCGAGGACGACAAGCGAGTCTACCTGCCCGGGTGGGACCTGGCCGTCTCCGAGGATGGCGGCAAGACCTTCCGGCGCTCCGGAAGCGTGGACGTCCACGTCGATTTCCACGCCATCGTGGTCAATCCGGCGGATCCCAAACAGATCATCGTGGGGAACGACGGGGGAGTCTACATTTCCCACGACCGCGCGGAGAGCTGGGAGCACCTGAACCGGATGGCCGTGGGACAGTTCTACCGGATCGCCCTCGACAACGGCGATCCCTACCGGATTGCGGGCGGGCTGCAGGACAACGGCTCCTGGATGGGGCCATCGGGGACCCTCTTCACCACCGATGATTCCAGCAAGGACGGCATACTCAACTCCGACTGGCAGGTGGTAGGTGGAAGCGACGGCTTCACCGTGGCCTTCGACCCGACCGATCCCAACCTGATCTATGTCACCGGGCAGGGCGGGGAGCTGGTGCGCCGGCGGCTGGACAATAACGTGACCCGCCTCATCCGCCCCGCGCCGCGCGAGGGACAGGAGCGCTTCCGCTTCAACTGGAACACTCCCTACTTCGTCTCGCCGCACGATCCCACCGTCCTCTACATGGGAGGGAACAGAGTCTTCAAGCTTACCGAGCGCGGCGACCAGTGGACCCCCATCAGCGGCGACCTGTCCCGGCGCGAGGTCGACAAGATCCAGACCGTGGGCTCCGACGCGGAAACCTACGGCACGGTCGTCTCCCTGACCGAGTCTCCCGTCAAGCAGGGGCTGCTCTGGGCCGGGACCGACGACGGGCTCGTGCAGCTGACCGACAATGACGGAAAGAGCTGGGCCAACGTCACACCCAAGGAGGCGGGGGGCTTCTATATTTCCCGCATCGCTCCGTCATGGAAGGAAGCAAAGACAGCCTACGTGGCGGTGGACGGGCACCGCAGCGATGTCTTCAAGCCGCTGCTCCTCGAAACCGACGATTTAGGGCGGAGCTGGAGCAACATCACGGGCGACTTGCCCCCCGGGGCGCCGGTGAACGTGGTCCTCGAAGATCCCGCGAATCCTCAGGTGCTCTACGTCGGGACGGAGTGCGGACTGTTCGTCAGCTTGAACCGCGGGAAACACTGGGTGCGGCTCAACGGAAAGTCGCTGCCTCCCGCCCCGGTCGACGACATCGTCATGCACCCCCGCCAAAAGGACCTGGTGGTGGGGACCCATGGTCGCAGCATCTGGATCCTGGACGATGCTTCCTTCTTCGCCCAGCTCACTCCCGACTCCCGCGGGAAGGCGGTGACTCTCCTGAACATCCTCCCCGCGAGACAGCGGCTCTACTTCGGGCGCGACTACGGATCGGGCC
>QHVQ01000183.1 GCA_003222305.1 Acidobacteriota bacterium
GGGGGCGAGCCCGGTGGTCTGCTTAGCGCCGGATGCCTGCCACGATCCGGGGACCTGCAATCCTGCCAGCGGGGTTTGCGAGAATCCGCCCGACAAGCCGGACGGGACGGTGTGTAACGATGGCAATGCCTGCACCCAGGTGGACAGCTGCCATTCGGGGACCTGCACGGGGGCGAGCCCGGTGGTCTGCTTAGCGCCGGATGCGTGCCACGATGCCGGAATTTGTGACCCAAGCACCGGTTCCTGCGGGGAGTCTCCCCCAAAACCCGACGGTGCGTCCTGCAGCGATGGGAATGGCTGCACGCTGGGGGATACGTGCCAGGGGGGAGTGTGTCACGGAGGACCTCCCCTCGATCTAGATGGGGATGGTCATGTGGACGCTTCCTGCGGGGGGAACGACTGCAGCGATAGCAATCCTCTCGTCTGGTCTGTGCCGTTGGAGGTGACCGGGCTGGCCGTCAACACAGCGAGCTCAACGGAGCTGACCTGGGACAGTCAGGACCTCCTGGCGGGGCCCGAAACCAGTTTTGATCTGGTATCGGGTCCACTGCCTGGCGGCCCCGTCTTCAGCTTTTCCTCCAGCACCTGCCTCCAGACCGGTGGGGGTGTCGCGTACAGCGATGGTCGCGCGGACCCGCTCCCAGCGGAGGGCTTCTGGTTCCTTGCCAGGGCAAGAAACTCCTGCGGGACCGGCAGCTTCGGGAGCAGCCAACGCGACGAGAGTACGGCCCCCTGTCCATGAGGTTGCCACGGCGGTCGCAGCCCTCCAGGAGGGCCGAATTCAATCACGCACCCCGGGAAACAACCGATGGCGGTTGACAATGGGGCGGGAAAAAGCGCGCCACACTCCGGCCGGGAACGGAGAACACCCCCGATCGCCGAAAGTTACGACTCTTCTTCGGATGAGCTCTTGGGGCGATCCTTGTCTGGAAGGTAGTGCCATTCGTCCGGCAAGGGCTGAGGTCCGGGACGAATTCCTCCGATATCCGGGTCCTCGTCGCCTGTCTTCGGGGATGCATTACTCCGCTGTTCGCTTCTAGCCCGCCGCTGCGCCTGCTTGTCGAGCTGCTTTTGCTGCCTTGCCATTTCCTTCTGTCGCTTCTTGAAGGATGGTCTTGACTTTCTTCCCATGGTTCCTTTCCTCGCGAGGGAGGATGATCCTCCGGTCCGCAGTCCTCAGAGACTGCGCTTCCGGCCGCGCAGGCCGCGACGGCTCCCTCCCTCTTTCCGGAACCGGGGTCGGGATGGCGGGAGATCGGGCCCGAACGAACGCGAGTGACCAGGGTTCCCTGAGGGACCTTGGGCGGACCGCTCGCGCGCTTCGCTCACACTGATTCTCCGCCCCTGAAGCTCGGTGTCGTTGAGCCGGGCGATGGCACTTTGCGCCTCATCATCCGAGCTCATCTCCACGAAGCCGAAGCCTCGCGAACGCCCGGTCGCGCGGTCGGTGAGAATTGTGGCGCTTACGCACGTTCCCGCACTGGAAAACAACTCCCGCAGGTCCTTGTCCGACGTGTCGAAGGACAGATTGCCTACGAACAGCTTTTTGCCCATGTCGTTCTCTTCCTGGGAGAAGGATGGAGTTCCCACCATGGGAACCCACGGGACACATGCCTGGCGAGTTTCAGAGTGGACGGACGTTCTTGGCCGCTGGCCCTTTCTGGCCTTCGCCGATCTCGAACTCGACGCTCTGCCCTTCGCTCAGGCTCTTGTACCCCTGTCCGATGATGGCCGAGTGATGGACGAAAACATCCTTAGAGCCGTCGTCCGGACTGATGAAACCGAAACCCTTTTCTGCGTTGAACCATTTCACCTTGCCTGTTGCCATCGGTCCACTCCTCTTTCTGCCTGCGACATTCGGACACAACCGTCCGTTTTCCTGGTTCCCGTGCGGAGGGACTAAGACTCCGTCGGGACCTCCTCGATAAGACGCGTTGCCTGCGGTTGGGATTGTCAATCGAAGGCCACGGTGACGCCAGCCTAGTGGAATATGCCCCTTTCGTCAAGCAAGGTGCGACCAGACCTGTAGTACCCATTGGCTCAGCGTTGTCTTCCAGACCGGCCCTACTCACGTCTTGCCCACATAGCCTCGCGTCCCGCTCGGGAATACGTCATGGAGAAAACTCAAGCCAGCAGGGTCACCTAATGGGTAAGTGAAATTCAAGAGATTCGATCGCCATCCGTGTCCAGGATAGGAGACAACCGTGTCTCTCCGGGACGGCTATGGCCAGGAGATCGGATCCCACCCGACCCCAAGTAAACCTCCAAACCAGAGAAAGTTCGGACACATCGCTAGCTTCCCGGATTGGGGCTGGCATCATGGTTGCTGGATCGGACGGCACCCAGTCACACCAAAACAGATTTTGCATCGCCGAGGTTGGTGCGATTTCACCCGTGTTTTCGAAGATGATGAAAGGAGGGTTCCAATGCGGAAGCAACTGGTCATGGCCTTAGTGGTGCTGGCGATTGCCGTGCCCTCCTTGGCCGGCTGTACGCACGAAAGCAACGTGGCTCAGGATCGGGATCGAACACTGGGCCAGAACATCGACGACGCCACCATTACT
>QHVQ01000184.1 GCA_003222305.1 Acidobacteriota bacterium
GCCTACCTTTTCAACCCGCATCTCAACTCCTTCAGGATTAACGTCGATACACAGAATTGGGTGGTCACCCTCCAGGGTGTCGTGAAGACGGGCATCCAAAAGGATCTCGCCGGAGAAATCGCGAAAAACGTCCGGAGTGTTCGCCAAGTTCGTAACGAGCTTCGAGTGGGATCGGGGCCGGTGAAGGATCCGGAGGAGGTGGACCGCACCTTCTCACAAGCGGTTATGGACGCAACCACGACCGCCTCAGTGAAAACGGCCCTCGCGTTCACCAGGGGGGTCAAGGCGTCGGACATCAACGTCTCGACGCGATGGGGAACCGTCAAACTGGAGGGTGAGGTGGCGGCACGGTCCGAGAAGGAACGCGCCGAAAGGGCTGCTCGAATGACCGAGGGGGTCAAGGAAGTTGAGAACCTGCTCAAGGTCCGTGGCTAGCCGATTCTTCCGTTGTTAAGGAGAGGATCATGAGAATCATTGGCCGTTTTATCGGCTCTTTCCTCATTGTGGTGCTGCTGGGAGCAGCGGTTCCTGTGCTGGCGGGAACCTCTTTCAGCTTTCT
>QHVQ01000182.1:0-6807 GCA_003222305.1 Acidobacteriota bacterium
CGATCGCTACCACTGGAAGATTGGCGACCGAATCCATATCCAAGGCTCCTATGTCCTGGTGGATCTGGATCTAGTGCTGCGCGGCGTCTACCAGGGACGGGACGAGTCCAACCTCTTCTTCAATAACAAATACCTGGAGAACTCCTGGGCAGGCAAGGCCTCCATGACCGGGATCTTCTTCCTCCGGGTGAAGACGCCTGAGGACGTCCCGCGGGTCACGGAAGCCATCAACCAGATGTTCGAAAACAGCGACGCCCCAGTGAAGGCGATGCCCGAGAAGGAGTTCAACCTCCAGTTCCTGGAGATGATGGGCAACGTGAAGCTCCTGGTGCGGTCCATCGCGATGGTGGTGCTGTTCACGGTGATCCTCATCGTGGCCAACACCATGGCCATGAGCGCCCGCGAGCGGGTCACCGAGATCGCCGTCATCCGGGCGCTGGGCTTCCGGCGGGGCCAGGTCCTCGGGCTGGTGCTTTCCGAGGCGCTGGTGCTGTCGCTGCTGGGAGGGCTCGCCGGAGTGGTCTTTGCCTTCCCCTTCACCGCCTTCCTGGTGGAAGGGATGAAGCATTCCCCCGTGGCTCCCTTCGCCTACAACTTCCGGGTGGCGCCCCTCACGGTCTTGACCGCTATGGTGATCTCGGTCGCCATCGGGACGCTTTCCGGCTTCGTGCCCGCCATCCGATCCTCGAGAATCTCCATCGTGAACGGACTAAGGCAGGTGGTGTGACATGGCCATCCCCATCAAGTACAACCTGCGCAGCCTGTTCGTGCGTAAAGTCTCCACGGGCATGACCGTCCTCGGCGTGGCGCTGGTCGTCACGGTGTTTCTCCTGGTCATGTCCCTGGCGGAAGGAGTGCAGAAGACCTTCCACACCTCGGTGTCGCCACTGAACCTGATGGTGATGCGGGTAGGTGCCCAATCCGACGTCCAAAGCTTCGTCCAGAAGGAGCAGTACGAGAACATCCGGACGCTGCCCGGAATCGCCCGGGACGAGCAGGGTCAGCCCCTGGCCTCACCGGAGATCGTCGCTCTGATCAACATCCCGCGCAAAGACGGGAAGAAGACCAACGTGATCGTCCGCGGGGTGGAGCCCGTGGCCTTCAAGCTGCGGCCGCCGATCCCTATCCTCGAAGGGAGGATGTATCACGACGGCACCAACGAGGTCATTGTGTCGCGCCGGACCCGGGAGCGCTTCGCCGGCACCCAGGTCGGAGATACCATCCAGGCGGGGTCGCAAAAGTGGCGTGTGGTGGGGATCTTCGACGCCCACGGATCGCCCTATGACTCGGAGATCTGGGCGGACCTTCACGATGTCCAGGGGCAGACGCGGCGCAATGCGGGCTATTCCATCGTGCGGGTCCGGGTGCCCGATGCCGCCGCCCGGGACCAGTTCATCGCGGCCGTGAAGGGGAACCAGCAGATCAAGATGGACGCCAAGACCGAAGAGAAGTTCTACGAGGATCAGATGGGGACCGCGAAGCCCATCCAGTTTCTGGCTTACTTCGTCGGAATCCTGATGGCTATCGGCGCCTCCTTCGGCGCCATGAACACCATGTACGCCCAGGTGTCGGCTCGCATCCGAGAGGTGGCGACACTGCGGGCATTGGGCTTCCCGAGGCGATCCATCCTGCTCTCGTTCATGCTGGAGTCCCTGGCCCTGGGGATCCTGGGGGGGGCGGTGGGTGCCGTCATGGCTACCCTCATCGTGAGCTTCGTGCTGACCGCCCCCACGGGGACGCAGAACTTCAACACCTTTGCCGAGATCCTCTTCAACTTCCAGCTCAGCGCGGGGCTCATCATGTCAGGGATGGTCTTCTCGGTGGCCATCGGCCTGTTCGGAGGCCTCTTCCCCGCCGCCCGCGCCGCCCGACTCAAGATCATCAACGCACTGCGGGAGGCTTAAACGCCAGCCATAACTTTCCCTTGACAGCTTCGTCCCGGGAGGCGAAACTATGGCGAAATAGAGGAGCCTCCATTGTCCGGCCAGCTCTCCTTCCACTCCCAATGGGACCTGCCGTCTCCAGCGGCAAGACCCGGGAATGCACCGGGATCGCCTCTGGGCGAGAGGCGTGGGGTTCGCTTTTTCGAGCTTCCCTGCCGCTCCGTCCTGAACCGCTGCACCAGTGAACGGATGCCTTTTCAGTGGACGATCAATCCTTACCGGGGCTGCGAGTTCGGCTGCACTTACTGCTACGCCCGATACAGCCATGAATTCCTAGGGATGGACGACTGGCGGGATTTCGAGGAGAAGATTCTGGTCAAGCGGGCCGCCCCTGCAATCCTGCCGAAAGAGCTGACCGTCCGCCGCCTGCAAGGAAAATCCATCGCCATCGGCACCGTCACCGATCCGTACCAACCTGCCGAGAAGGAGTTCAGGGTGACTCGCGGCCTGCTTGAGGTCCTCGCGACCAAATCAGCTCTCATCACGCGGGATCTGGAGCTGCTGGGGGCCATCGCCTCGCGCAGCCGCCTGGTCATCAACATCTCGTTGATCACCCTCAGTCGGCGGATGGCCCGCCTGCTGGAGCCGCGGGCACCGACCCCGGAGAAGCGGCTGGCCACCCTCCGGACACTCTCGAGAGCCGGACTGCGCGCCGGGATCTTCGCCATGCCGGTGCTGCCGGGCCTGACCGACTCGCCACGCGCTTTGGAAGCACTCGTGAGGGCCAGCGCCGAAGCTGGCGCCACCCACTTCGTGGCGCAATTCCTCTTCCTGAGGGATTCCGCCCTAAAGGGGTTTCTGCCGCGCCTCGAGCGGGACTTTCCAGCGCTCGCCGCCCGCTACCGGAGAGAGTACGCCCGGTTCGCCTACCAATCGGAGACCGCGCGGCAGCGCCTGGCTCTGCTCGTTTCGGGGCTGCGGAGAAAGTATGGCTTGAGTGCCTTTGGCCGGGGTGGCAACGGGGAAGCGCCAAGCGGAACCGCGTCGTCGTCGCTCCCCTAGGCACCCCGGGCTACGGCTTCGGGGCCTGACAACCCTGCGCATCCTGCTTGACGCGGGCCAGCGTGGACTTTGTCGCCTCGGCCAGCTTAGGCTTGGTGGCCCTGGGGAGGAGACCTTCAAGGAGCTTGATGGCCGCCCGATACTCAGAGTGGTTGGCGAGATCCACGGCCTGATTGAGAACCACTTCGCCCCAGAATTCCGTAGGCATCTCCATGATCGACTCGTAGCGCTCCTGGACGGCCCTGCGCATTGCAGGGTCCGCGACGAGATCTTCAACGCTCTTCAGGCTCGTGCCGGCCCAGCTCTCCGCACCGGGTACCTGGACGGTGCCGGTCGGCCGGGTCGAATCGGTGCATTCCTGCTTCCCTTCGTCGACCTCTTTGTGCAGGATGTCGAGAATCTCGGGATCGATGTTTCGGTCTTGTAGCGCCTCCACCACCTTGGCCGCCTGATCAGGCTTCCCCTCCACAGAATAAAGTCCTACCAGATCGACGGCCGCCCGTGTATTTGTGGGCTCGATATCCAAAGCTTTTTCGAGGCAGGCGATTCCTTCTGATCGGTCACCCCCCGCCGTGAGGTAACTGCTCCCCAAGAGGGCCAGGGCCGGGGCGAACTCAGGGTCGACCGCGATGGCCCTGTGCAGCAGCTGTCGCTCCAGCAAGACCGTTCTGGGTGCGCCTTGCATGTCCTTTCCCACCTGGGAAAGAAGCGTTTCGGGGATTTCGCTGCCGGGAAGGCTCGAAAGCAGGTCCGCGAACAGGTACAGTCCCGCGGCGTCTTCGGGCCTGAGCGACGAGGCCATGGAAAACTGGGAAAGGGCTTCCGCCTTGCGCCCTGCCATCAGCTCCACTCTTCCCAGTCCCCACCTGTTTCCGCTGAAGGAAGGGTCCTTCTCCATCCCCTCACGGAAGTACCGCTCCGCGTCGCCGGCACGGTTCGGACCATGCTGAAGCAGCAAGCATCCCAGTCGATGGAAGGCTCCGGCCGGCCCCAAGGCTCGGATCGCGGCGGGCAGCGCGGGCCCGGACGCCGCTCGGTCCACGAGCATGGGGCGGAATTCACTCTTGACGGTGTACCGACCTGAAGCCCGCTCCAGCTCCTTGCCGCTTTTGCCGTAGGTCTCCTGAAGCGCGCGATCCGTCCCCTCCCCGCGACCCAACCGCCGGACAAAATCGCTCAGCAGGCCGAGACTCGCCGGCTGCCCATGGATGAGACAGTGGACCAGCGCCCAGGACTGGGCATAGAAGGCCGCGCGCTCTCCGGGAGCATCGCTTTTCAGCGCCTCTTGGCTGAATCTGAAAATATGACTGGGCGGTGCTTGGGCGTGCGTCGACAGCCAAGCCAGGTGCTCCAGAACTGGAACGCCGATCTCCACTCCCTGCTCGGAGACCCGAAACCCGCTGAGGAAATCCGCCATCCCCTCGTCCAGCCACAGGGGGATGCGTGCGAAGTTATTGTGGAGGAAGAAGTGCGCATACTCGTGCCGAATCACTCGGCGGGCTCCCGGGCCCGAAGCGTCCGCGACGGTGAGATAGTTTCCCTCCGCTCCCGCATGGAAGTACCCTCGGTCTTCGATCGGGGCGCCCTGGACTCGCCTTCTGAAGGGTTGAAAATCGATGGGATCCTTGAAGAGGTAGACCATCACCGGAACGGGCGATTTCGCGACCAGCCGCGGA
Source organism: Acidobacteriota bacterium (assembly GCA_003222305.1). Lineage (GTDB taxonomy): Bacteria > Acidobacteriota > Polarisedimenticolia > Gp22-AA2 > AA152 > AA152. The sequence goes on from QHVQ01000182.1 coordinate 4,622, forward strand.
AAAAGCCGGGCCAGCGTCTCTCGAAAGTTCTCGAGGTCGTCGGCAAAATCGCGCGTGGTCTTCTCGGAAACGTGGCTGCACAGCAGGAAGTGAGGCGTTTGCAGCTGAAGCCAGGAATCCGCTTCGAATTCACCCGCCTTCTCTGGGGGAAGGGCGGCTCCCCCTGGGGCGGCGAAGCTGTTGCGTTCAGACGCCAGGACCGCCAGGAAAAGCGCGAAGACTTGGATGATGAATGGGCGGGCTCGCAGCATCCCCCCTCCACGTTACGGGGATGGCAGGATTTTACTCCATTCCGGCGATGGGGAGGCCGCGTGGGACGCGAACCCGATAGCGTAGGACGATTTCCTTCTTACCGCCCTGCGGAAGGGTGGCGTTCCAGGTCAGGATGCCGGGCTCGTTGGGATTGCGAATGAGTCCGCTGGTGGTGTCCCTCTCGTCCAGCGTCACCGTGATCCGCTCGTCGCCGGAGACGGGAATGCGGTCCTGGAGCTCGACCATGGCATCGCGTCCCAGGTGGTTTTCCAGCGTGGTCAGGAATTTATAATCGACCTCGTCGTCCTTCCCCTTCTGATCCACCTTCCTCCAGATCGACTTGCGCTCCGCCAGGAGTCGGTCATCGGGACCGAAGGAGAGAGGGAATTCCTCCCCGGCCGCGCGGTCCACCATCCAAGAGCCACCCACGAGGTCCGGTCCGACGAAATGCTGGACGCGGCCGGGGAGGAGCGGGACATCTCCGGTAAGCGTGACCTTCGAAACGAGAAAGACGGAGGGAACCAGACGCGGAACGGTATGGTATTCGGTCTTTCCCGCCAGGTCGCGGGACGCCACCCGGTGCTTGTGAGGTTGGGCGTCACTCGGGATGTCCAGCTTGCCGGGCAGCTCGAAGGTGCCCCACCCTCGGCCATATCGACAGGCATCAGTGCCACCTCGGCTTGTCCAACGCTCGCGAATCCCCCTTGGGCGGCGCGATACTGACTTTCAGGACCTCCCGGGATTGTCTCGATCTCCTTGATCGAGTCTGCTTCGAGCTTTCCCTCATCAACCCCATCCACCATGGCTCCAACCCTTCCCCTTCTCGCCACGGCGATGGGACCAGGAGTGAGTGTGACGCTTGCCAATTTCGGCAAATCGATCCCCGCAGCGGGCCGCGTCGTGGAGAGGGTCACTCCAACACCCTTCCAGTCCTCGCCGGTGTTCTGCGTGACCTGAGCCTGCCAGATCATCTCTACCCTTCCGGAGGCGGAATCGAGTCGCGCATCGTAGAGTGGCACCCAGGAAGCGCTGCGGGCCAGGTACATCGCCTTCAGTGTCATCTCACCTCCCCGGGGGGCCGAGACCAGCACGGTTGCGGACCACCGCTGCGTCCCGCCCTGGGACACGAGCTGGTTCAGCCTCTGGCGGGTCACGTCGATCTTCTCGGTCAGATCCTTGCGTTTCGGCGCCATCGAGCGTTCCTCCTCAGCCAGGCCGTTCAGCCGCTCCGAGAGGAACTGAAACGCCTTTTGCCAGGAGTCGACGGCGAAGCCTCGGGTGAGGAGATCCTTCGATGCCGCCTGACCGGCGCTCGCCTTCAGGCCCGCCACGATCTCTCTCATGGAGTTGATCGACTTCTGCCGGTCGTCGAGCCCACTCATCTGCGCCGTGAGATCCTGAAGCTCCTTCTCCAAGCCCTTGTATTCGGGGGTGAGATTCGCGGGGCGGAAATCCTGGGAAACCTCCACGCCGCCGATGACCATTCCCGCCGTGCCTGCTCCCGTCACCCGGACCGAGTTCGGGTCGGCCACGGAAGGGATCTCCTTCAGGAGCACATGGTGGTCGCCCGGCGAGAGCGTCACCTGGGCTTCGCGGCTGACCAGCGCTCCGTCGCGATAGAGGGTGACCTGGGTGACGTGCGAGGCTGGAGTAGATTCCGCCGCCACAGCCCCCGAGATCGACAGGACAACGGGCAAGCAGAGCAGAAGGCAGGACCGGGATTTGCCAGACTGCTTCATCATCCCTCCTCCGGACAGGTCGTGAGAGGAAAGTACCCCAATCCGGTTAGAGGATCAACGGCCCGAAAAGTTCCCCGCGACTCAGTCGTCGCGCCCCTGATCGTCAAGATCGAGGTGATAACGATGCAGAAAACGATGGACGATGGGGGTGATCATGACGGCAACACTGGCCAACAGGACCACCCCACTGAAGAG
>QHVQ01000182.1:6868-7928 GCA_003222305.1 Acidobacteriota bacterium
TCGAGGCGTTCAAGAGCGAGTCAATCCAGGGAAGTCTCCCCAGATGGTGATAGCCCAAGACGCCCAGGCCAAGCGATCCAGCGATGATGAGGCCTGCCAGCAGGCCGGTGCGAGCCAGCCTCCGGAGGAAAACGCGGCGGGGCGGGAGAGGGAAGGCGTGCAGACCGCTCATGGAAGCGAAGAATAGTCGGAGCCCCCCACGGGGATCAAGCGGCTTCGATCTTGATCTTGTGCCGCTCCATGAGCGACCTGAACTCGGACTTGGCCACCGACTTGAAATGGGCTTCCTGGGGATCGACCAACCCCTTTTGCACCAGCTCCAGCAGGGAGTCGTTTAACAGGGTCATCCCCAGCCCCTTGTTGGTCTGCATCAGGGAGGGAATCTGGAATGTCTTGGCCTCGCGAATCAGGTTGCTGATGGCGGAGTTGACGTAAAGGATTTCCAGAGCCGCCACCCGACTGCCCCCCTTCCTCTTGCAGAGGGTCTGGGAGATGACTCCCTTGAGCGACTCGGAGAGCATGGTTCGGATCTGGCTCTGCCGGTCCGCGGGGAACTGGTCGATGATCCGATCCACGGTGGAGGGGGCGGTGTTGGTGTGGAGCGTCCCGAAGACCAGGTGTCCCGTCTCCGCCGTCTCGATGGCAATGGCCACTGTGTCCAGGTCCCGCATCTCCCCCACCAGGACGATGTCGGGGTCCTCGCGCAGCGCCGCCCGCAGCGCCTGCTTGAACCCGTCGGTATGAGTTCCCACTTCCCGCTGGTTCACCAGGCATTTCTGGTTCGGGTGAACGAACTCGATGGGATCCTCGATGGTGATGATGTGATCGGTCCGGTTCTTGTTGATCCAGTCGACAAGGGCCGCGAGGGTAGTGGATTTGCCCGAGCCGGTGGGCCCGGTCACCAGCACCAGCCCCTTGCTCAGCTGGCAGAGGTGGAGGAGGTGCTTCGGTAGTCCCAGGTCATCCACGGTGGGGATTTTGGTCGGAATGACCCGGAAAACGCCGCCGATCCCGATCCGGTCCATGAAGAGATTGCAGCGGAAGCGCGCCACGTCCTTCA
>QHVQ01000181.1 GCA_003222305.1 Acidobacteriota bacterium
GCGATGATGCTGACGTTGGTGCTGGCGTCGTCGTTTCCGGTGATGTTCGTGGGGTGGGAGGGGGTGGGGCTGTGCTCGTATTTGCTGATTGGGTTTGAGTTCGAGAAGGAGGTGGCGGCCTCGGCGGGGAAGAAGGCGTTTTTGGTGAACCGGGTGGGGGACCTGGGTTTTTTCCTGGGGATGGTGTGGATCTTCGCGGCGTTTGGGACGTTGAGCATCGCGGGGGTGATGGAGGGGGTCTCGCGGGTGCCGGTGGAGGTGGCGACGGGGATTGGGATCCTGCTGTTCATCGGGGCGTGCGGGAAGAGCGCGCAGGTGCCGCTGTATGTGTGGTTGCCGGACGCGATGGCGGGGCCGACGCCGGTGTCGGCGCTGATCCACGCGGCGACCATGGTGACGGCGGGGGTGTATATGGTGTGTCGGTGCTCGGCGCTGTATGTGAGGGGGCCCGCGGCGCTGGTGGCGGGGGGGTGGGTGGGGGCCCTGTCGGCGGTGAGCCAGCTGGGAACCATGTTCGTGGCGGTGGGCGTGGGGGCGTTTTCGGCGGCCATCTTTCATTTGATGACGCACGCGTTTTTCAAGGCGCTTTTATTTTTGGGAGCGGGGAGCGTGATCCACGCGTTGGGGGGGGAGCAGGACCTCAGGCGGATGGGGGGCCTGAGGCGGCACCTGCCGGTGACGTATGGGACGTTCCTGCTGGGGACGCTGGCGATCACGGGAGTGCCGGGGTTTTCGGGATTTTTCAGCAAGGATGAGATTTTGTGGAAGGCGTATGGGGAGGGGAACCCGTGGGGACTGGGGGGGAAGGTGCTGTGGGGCGTGGGGGTGGTGGCGGCGGGGATGACGGCGTTTTACATGTTCCGGCTGCTGCTGCGGGCGTTTTACGGGGAGGCGCGGTATGGAGAGGCGGCGGCGCATCATCTGCACGAGTCGCCGCGGGTGATGGCGGTGCCGTTGATGGTGCTGGGGGTGCTGTCGGTGGTGGGGGGCTGGGTGGGGATCCCGAAGAGCCTGAGCTTCGGAGCGGACCTGAACGCCTTCGAGCACTACCTCGCCCCGGTGTTCGGGGAGGCGGCGGAGAAGGCGGGGACGCACGAACCGGGGCTGGAGGGGGGCCTGATGGTCCTGGCCCTGGCCGCGGTGGGCGCGGGAATCCTCCTGGCCGCCCGGTTCTACCTCCAAAAACCCGAGCTGCCCGAACGAGTCGTGGAGCGCTTCCCCACCCTCGCCCGCCTCGTCCTGAACAAATACTACGTCGACGAGCTCTACCAGCGGATCATCATCGGACCGTATGAGAGGTTGTGCGGGGCCTTCAACGCGTTTGACAAGACCGTGGTCGATGCGACGGTCAACGCCACCGGGACCGGGACCGAAGTGGCCTCGCAGGTCTTGAAGCTCTTCCAGACCGGATCGGTGCGGAACTATGCCCTCTTTCTTTTCCTGGGCGCCCTGGCGCTTCTATGGTATCTGGGATGATCCGCGTTCTTCCCTACGGCATGTTGCCTCTGGCGCCGATCCTGGTCCTGGCGCTGACTGCGGCGTCGGTCCTGCTCCTGGTGTCGCTGTTCCGGAAATCGGGCCGGGAAGCAGGGATCCTGGCGCTGGTCGGCACGCTGATGGCCGGCGCCATCACGATCCGTTTTCTCCAGCTGGGCCTCTTCCTGAGGCGTGTCTCCGGGGCTCTCGTCCTGGACCGGTTCGCCCTCCTCTTCTCCCTGCTCTTTCTGGCCACGGCGGCGGTGACGATCCTGGCGTCGATCTCTTTCGTGATAGGGGAGGGGAAGGATCTAGGAGAATATTTCGTCCTGATTCTCACATCGGTCCTCGGCATGATCCTGATGGCGTCGAGCGAAAACCTCCTGGTGATCTTCCTCGGGCTCGAGATCCTTTCCCTTTCGCTTTACACCCTCGCCGGGTTCACCCGGGATCGCGAGAAGTCGGTCGAGGCGGCGCTGAAGTACTTCCTCCTGGGCGCCTTCTCCACGGCCTTCATTCTTTACGGCGTCGCCCTCCTGTACGGGGCGACCCGGAGCATCGATCTCCAGGGGATCGTCAGGGTCTTCTCGGTGCCGTTGGACGCGGCGATCGATTCGAGGGCCTTCGTCGGCATGGGCCTGGTCCTGGTGGGCTTTGCCTTCAAGGTCGGCGCCGTCCCGTTTCACTTCTGGATCCCAGACGTGTACCAGGGAGCGCCCACGCCGGTGGCGGGGTTCATGGCGGCCGGGACGAAGACGGCGGCCCTGGCCATGATCCTGCGGGTCTTCCTGGTCGGGTTTCAGGGACCCCGGGTGGTCGCGAGCTGGGTCTCGATCCTGACCCTCCTGGCCATCGCGACGATGACGGTGGGAAACGTGGTGGCGCTGGCCCAGACGAACATCAAGCGGATGCTGGCCTATTCCTCGGTGGCCCACGCCGGCTATCTGATGGTGGGAGTCATCGTGAGCTCCGACCGGGGCAGCCGTCAGGGAGCCCTCTCCGCCATCGCCTACTATCTGGCGGGCTACATCTTCATGAATCTGGGAGCCTTCACGGTGGTCTCCCTGCTCGGCAGGCGGGCGGCGGAAGAGGAAGAGGGATATTCGCTTTACGATTATTCGGGCCTGGCCCGCCGCCAGCCGGTCCTCGCGGCGTTGATGACCGCCTTCATGCTCTCCCTGACCGGCATCCCCCCGATGGCGGGGTTTCTCGGGAAATTCTTCCTCTTTCGAGCGGCGGTGGACGGCAGGTTCTACCTCCTGGCCATCGTCGGAGTCCTCAACTCGGTGATCGGGGCCTGCTACTACCTGAGGGTAGTCGTTCATATGTACATGAAGGAGGCCTCGACGGCGGAGCCCGGCCCGACCCTGACCGTCTCCGAGACTCTATCGCTGGCCGCCTGTCTCTTCTTCACCCTCTACCTGGGCCTTCTTCCTCGCGGGTTCCTGGAGATGGCCCGGTCCCTGCTCTAGTTAAGGTAAAATGAGACAGCCTGAAATCTGTCATGGAGGCACCCATGCGTACGGTCCGTGTTACTCGACTCCTGGCGCTCTCGCTGCTCTCCGCTTGGGTGGCCCTGGGCGCAACCCGGGCGGAGGGGGTGAAGGGGAGGACACCCGGGCCGCAGACTTCCCCTTCGGAGAAGAAGACGCCCCCGTCGAAGCCGAAGGTTGAGCTGAAAGAGCCCCCGGGGATCCACACCGTCCAGGGGCGGGTCCTCAGAGTGCGCGAGAACCCGCCCTCCGTCGTCGTCCAGACCGCCGCCACCCAGGTGGAGGTCTTCATCGTTCCGGACACGGATATGATTCGGGACGGGGAGAAAGTCGGCATCGGCAAGGTCCTCCCCGGCGACCACGTCGATGCGTGCCGGTACAACGCCAAACACGCGTGCCTGAAGCTCACCCTCACCTCCGCGGAGAAGCTGAAGGCGACGC
>QHVQ01000057.1 GCA_003222305.1 Acidobacteriota bacterium
AAAACAAAGTTGTAAGAGATGGGAGTGACGGCTTTTACGCTCCCCTTCCCCGAAAGTTTCGATTCCCGCAAGACAGGCGGCTCGTTAGGATGTACACTATGCCTCGTGAGCCGGGGTCCGTCCGCTTCACCGTGACGGGCCCGCGAGGATGTGCCGAGGATTTCCAGAGGGCGCTCCGGCATGGCCGCAGCGCCCTCTTATTTTAGCCCCCGAGAGGAAAGAGCCGATGACCCTAAAGTCTCTGACGTCGCAAGTCCTGCTGGGAGTGAGGCGCTGGATCGACAGTTCCGCCGGCGCCGAAGCGGCCGAGTTGTTCCACGGACCCCAGAGGATTGACCTGGTCCGATCCCTGCCTTTCCTGGTGCTCCACCTCTCCTGTCTGGCGGTCATCTGGGTGGGCTGGAGCTGGGCGGCCGTCAGCGTGGCCCTCGCCCTCTATCTGATAAGGATGTTCTGCATCACCGGCTTCTATCACCGGTACTTCTCGCATCGTTCCTTCCGGACTTCGCGGATAGGGCAGTTCGCGCTGGCCCTGCTGGGAGCCACCTGCGTACAGCGGGGCCCGCTCTGGTGGGCGGCGCACCATCGGCTGCACCACCAGCGCTCCGATGAAGAGGACGACGTTCACTCCCCCGTCCAGCATGGCTTCCTTTGGAGCCACATCGGCTGGATCACTTCCAAGGCCAACTTCCCCACGCGGCTGGATGTGGTCCCGGATCTGGCCCGTTATCCCGAGCTTCATTTCCTGGACCGTTTCGACACGCTGATCCCGGTCGGGATGATCGCGGCCATGGGTTTCCTGGGCGGATGGCTGCGCGTCCACTTCCCGGGGCTGGGTACCAGCGGTCCGCAGATGATCTGCTGGGGATTCTGCATCTCCACGCTGGTGCTGTTCCATGCCAGCTGCACCATCAACTCCCTGTCCCACAAGATGGGCAAACGCCGCTATGCCACCGGAGACGAGAGCCGCAACAGCTTCCTGCTCGCGCTGCTCACCTTCGGCGAAGGGTGGCACAACAACCACCACCACTATCCCGGCGCCGTGGCGCAGGCTCACTACTGGTGGGAAGTGGACCTGACTTTGTACCTCCTCAAGACGTTGTCCTGGATGGGCCTCATCTGGGATCTCCATCCCGTTCCGAAACGCGTCCGAGCCCATCAACTGTTATCGGCCTGAAACAACGGAAGCGCGGCTTCTCGATCGATTACCAGGCCCTTCTCCGGAGGGAGCCGGATCAAAGCTGCGCGCGGGGGACGAGGCTTCAGGGAGTGGCGGGCTTCCGGTTCACGATGGAGATGTTGGCGTAACCGGCGGAGCTGACCTCGTCCAGGATTTGAACCACCTGAGGATAGTCGGCGGCGGAGTCGGCCTCGAAGAACAGGGGCTGGTCGGTCTTTCCCTTGAAGGCCGAAGCGAGCTTTTCCTTGAGCGACTCCTCGGCCACCGCCTCGTCGTTCACGTAAACGCGGTGGTCGGCGGTGATCCGGACCAGCACCTGCCGCTTGTTGGCTTCCTCGGTTCCCGCCTCCGCCTGGGTGACCTTGGCCAGCCCCAGATCGATGGCCGATTCCGGCGCCGGCGTGATCACCATGAAGATGATCAGCAGCACCAGGACCACGTCCACCAGGGGCGTGACATTGATGTCGGCCTTGATGGCGGAGCGGGAGAAGTGGACCGCCGCCGGGTTCTCCTCATGCTTCTCTGCGAGGAGCTTGCGCGTGGAAGGACCGCCCGTGGCCGCGAGGGACTCCAGGAAAAGAGTGGCGAAGCGGCGGGCGTGATAGACCACGCCATCCACCCGATTGGTCATGAAATTGAACGCCCAGGTGGCGGGAATGGCCACGAACAGTCCCATCGCGGTGGTGATCAGCGCCTCGGCGATCCCCGCCGAAACTCCCGGTAGCCCCGTGCCCGTCTTCCCCAGTGCTTGGAACGCTCGGATGATCCCCAGCACCGTTCCCAGCAGCCCCACGAACGGCGCGGTGGCGGCAATGGTCCCCACGATGGGCAGCCCGCGACGGAGATCCAGGTTGAGTCCTTCCAAGTAGCGATCCAGACTCCAGCGGGCCAGGACAAGCTGCCGATTCGCCTCCCAATCGGTGGCGGGGGGCGTATCGAGATCGACCCCGCTTTTTCGGACCAGCTCCGCTTCCGGACTCAAAGAGCACTTCTCCATCAGGGGGGCCACCTCGCCGAAGATGCCGCTTTCGAACGCGGCCGAGGCCAGCGGGACGAATCGGCGGGTGTCGCGCCCCGCCATCCAGATGCCCAGGCCCCGTTCCACCACCACGGCGATGGAGGCCAGCGACATGAGCCCCAGAAGGATGATCACCAGCTGGGGCGCCGGCCCCAGGCTGGTCCAGAAATCTACCGCGCTGGATGACAAGATGGAGGGGCCCCTATTTTCTGAGCCGGTAGCCGGTGCGGAGCATGGTGAGACAGATCCCGAAGAGCGCCGCGTCCAGAATCGCCAGGGCCGCCAGGCTCCAGCCGGGGTTCACGTCGGACACGCCCAGGAAGCCGAACCGCAGTGCATTGATCATGTAGAGGAGCGGGTTCAGCAGGGACACCGTGCGCCACAGTGGCGGCAGGATGGAGATGGAGTAGAACACGCCACCCAGATAGGTGAGGGGCGTGATGATGAACGTGGGAAACATGGCCAGGTCGTCGAACTTCTCCGCCCAGATCCCCGCCACGATGCCCAGCAGGGAAAAGAGGCCGGACGACAGCAGCGCCACTGCGACGAGGTAGAAGGGGTGCGAGAAGGGGGGGATCGCGAACAAGCAGGAGACGACCAGAATGCAGGTGCCCACCAGAAGTCCCCGAAACATGCCGCCCAGCATGTAGCCCAGGATGATCTCGCCGTGGCCGATGGGGGCCATCAGGATGTCCACGATGTTCCCTTCGAACTTCGAGATCATGAGAGAGGAGGAGGGATTCTGGAACGAGTTGTTGACCAGCCCCATCATGACCAGTCCCGGCACCAGGAAGAGGAGATAGTTGTAGCCGTGAAACGAGCCGAAGCGATCGCCCAGCGAGAAGCCGAAGATGAACAGGTAGAGGAGGGCGGAGATCACGGGGGCGAGCAGCGTCTGGTTGATGACGATGAAGAAGCGGTGCACCTCCCGATACAGGAGGGTCCGGAAGGGGACAGGCAGGAGGGAAGGGACCTCCGGGAAACTCACCGCAGCGCCTCCGCTGCGGGGCGCCGCTCGTCGGGCTTTGCAGAGTCCGCGGTAAGCTCCAGGAAGACATCCTCCAGCCCCGCCCCCGCCACTTGAAAATCCATCAGCGGCAGGTTGCCACGGCCCAAAGCTTCCACCAGCCGCTGGAGGGACCCGTCGCTCCGGTCCACCAGCAAGGTGGCCCGGAGTCCGTCCTCCGAGAGCGTCCCACCCAGTCGGGCCAGCTCTTCGGGAAGTCCCTCCACCTTCGCGCCGAAATCCAAGGTCACGCGCCGGTTGTGAATCTGCTGCATGAGCCTCTCCTTGCGGTCCAGCGCCACGAAGACACCGTGGTCGATGATCCCGACCCGCTCACACAGCTCCTCCGCCTCGTCCAGATAGTGGGTGGTGAGAACCACCGTGGTCCCCTCCGCATGAACCTGCCGTACCAGATCCCACAACGAGCGGCGCAGCGCCACATCCACCCCCGCCGTCGGCTCATCCAAGATCAGGATGGCCGGTCTGTGGACCATGGCCTTGGCCACCAGGAGCCGCCGCTTCATGCCGCCGGAAAGCTCGCGGATGGTCTGGTGCTCGTGCTCCTTCAGCTTCAACCGCTCCAGGAGCTCCTCCATCCAGACGTCGTTCCGAGTCAGACCGTAATATCCCGACTGAATCTTGAGGGTCTGGCGCACCGTAAAGAAGTGATCGTAGACCAGCTCCTGGGGAACCGCCCCCACCAGCGATCGGCTGGCCCGGTAGTCCCGCTCCACGTCGAAGCCGAAAACCTTCACCTCGCCGGACGAGCGCCGCACCAGACCGGTGACGATGTTGATCAGAGTGGACTTGCCGGCACCGTTGGGGCCGAGAAGCCCGAAGAGCTCTCCCCGGGGAATGGACAGGGTGATCCCGGCGAGTGCCTGTACCTCGCCGTAATTCTTGGTGACGTCCCGCACTTCCAGCGCGGGGACGGGAGGGTCGGGAATGAGAATTTTCTTCACTTCACCCGCGATCAGAATGGGTCCGGCCGGATCGACACCCGCCGGTCCGATGGCTCCGCTAGTTCCGGGGTTTGCCTCCGGAGGACTGGGTCTGGCTGGTCTGCGCCGATGCCCGGGAGCCGGTGAAGCCATACTTCAACACGGTTCCATCCGTTTTCGTCCAGACCATCTCGCCCGAAATCGAATCACCGCTCACCTCGCCGTGCCAGTGGATTCTCCCGTCGGTCTTGCTCTCGGTGTCCGACATCCAGGTGCCCCCCGCGGTCCGATAAGGTGCGGGACCGAATCCGAAGGCGTCGCAGCCGGGGGAATGAAACCTTCCTTTCCTCAAGAGGAGCTGGTCTTCCGATTCCTTCTCCCCCTTGGCGGCGGCGTCCGGGTCGGGGGTGATCTTCACCTGCCAGATCCCCTCCTCCGGCGCGGCAACGGTCTTGCTGGGGATCTTCCCTTTGCCCGCCGCCAGCGCCCCAGGCGAGAAGGCGGCCAGAGCCAGTACGAGAATCGCCAGCAGCGCAAGCCTATTCCTCATCTTGCCTCTCCTTCTTGAAGATCGATTTGGAATGCAGCCCTGAAGTCTAGCGAGAGCGGGTCGGGGAGTCAAAAACCCCCGCCCCGGCCCTGGAGGATGTGAGAGGGGGTGGGCCGGGGCGGGGTTGGGGGGATCTCAATGGGAAAGGGTGAACACCACGGTGAGGGTCATCCTCACGGCCACGGGCGCCCCGTGCAGCGTCCCCGGGCGGTAGCGCCATCGGGTGACGGCCTCTGCCGCGGACTCTCCGAAGCCGACCCGCGGCGGCGTTTCCTTCAAGACGACGACGGAGCCGACCTGTCCCTCGCTCCCGATGACTGCCTGAAGGATTACCTGCCCCTCCACGCCGGAGCGGCGAGCCAGCTCCGGGTATCTTGGCAAGACCTTTGAGGCGGCGATGATCTCAGGTTCCGTGACCTGGCTGATTCCTGGAAAGTAAATCTCCGGGGGGGCTCCCTCCCCACCTTCCGGGGAGCCGGGACCGGCCCCGAGGGGCCCCTCAGGATCGCACCCATCTCCGACGCAGTTCGCACCTGGAAAGCCTTCCGTCGAGCCGCCCACGAGTCCCTCGGGGGATCCGGGTCCCCCTTCGACTTCTGCCGCATCGCTGCGCGTCGCGGACCCGGATGCCGGTTGCGTCTCGGCGGGGGACTCGGGCCCGTGAGATGGCTGAATCAGGGGCTCCGTTTCCCGCGCTTCCCGCGGCTTCGCGGCTTCCGACTTGGCCGCGAGAGGAGCGTTGCCCAGCTTCGGGGCGGGGGCGCCGGCGCGCGGGAAGATCACGGGCGTCAGCAGCACCGGGTGAAGAATCGGCAGGGGAATCGGCGTCAGCGACAGCCAGGAAGCCGCCAGGAGCGACGCCACGCCGGCGGCGTGGAAGAGCAGCGACAGCAGGGCGATGAAGGCTTCGCGGGGCTGCATCCCGCGGATCCGACTGCAGGACAACTGTTCGAACATCTCCGCCCTCCAGCAAGGAGAGGTGAGACCCGGAAGCGCCGTCTCCGTAAAACAAGATACGCCGCCTGCGGGACATCGATCCCGTGAGATTTCAGCTGCCGCTGCATAGAGACAGCAGCGTGCAGGCCGACTCGCTTCCCGGGGGCATCGGCAAGGCCCGTTGCCTGAGCCGCTCGCGGTCCTCCCCGCTCACGGCTAGAATGAGGGCTCTCTCAAAGGGGAAAAGCGATGCGAATGAGCCTGAGGACCTCCTGCTTCCTGCTGCTGTGTCCGCTCTTGGGACTGCCCGTCTCCGCCAGCGAAGAGTCGTCCAAGAGCTCCAAGTCCCAGGAAAAGTCGGAGGACAAATCACACCTGAAGGCCGACACCTTCACGGGGCTCGCCTTTCGGAACCTCGGGCCGGCGGTGACCTCCGGCCGAATCGGCGATCTGGCAATCCACCCGACCGACCGGAACACCTGGTATGTGGCGGCGGCTTCGGGAGGGGTTTGGAAGACCCTCAATGCGGGAATTATCTGGAGCCCGATGTTCGACAGCCAGGGGTCTTATTCCATCGGCTGCATCACGGTGGACCCCAAGAACCCGCTGACAGTCTGGGTCGGCACCGGGGAGAACAACAGCCAGCGGAGCGTCGGCTACGGCGATGGCCTCTACAAGTCCATCGATGGAGGCAAGAGCTGGGAAAACGTGGGACTCAAGCTCTCGGAGCACATCGCCAAGGTCCTGATCGATCCCCGCGATTCCAGCGTGGTCTACGTCGCGGCGCAGGGGCCCCTCTGGTCGCCGGGAGGGGACCGGGGCCTCTACAAGACCACCGACGGCGGCAAGACCTGGAAGCAGGTGCTCAAGATTAGCGAGAACACCGGCGTCACCGACGTGGTGATGGATCCACGCAATCCCGATGTCCTCCTGGCCGCGGCCTACCAGAGGCGACGGCATGTCTGGACCCTGATCGACGGCGGTCCCGAGTCGGCGATCCATAAGTCGACGGACGGAGGAGCCAGCTGGAAAAAACTGGAGGGGGGTCTTCCGAAGGAAGAGATGGGGCGCATCGCTCTGGCCATCGCCCCCTCCCGACCGGAGGTGGTGTACGCCCTCATCGAGGCGGGGAACAAGGCCGGCGGCTTCTACCGCTCCACCGACGGCGGCGGGTCTTGGAAGAAGATGAGCGACTACGGCTCCACCAGTCCCCAGTATTACACGGAGATCATCGCGGACCCCAAGAATCCCGATCGCGTCTACTCCATGGACACGTTCATGCAAGTGACGGAGGACGGTGGGAAGACGTTCCACAAGGTGGGGGAGAAGTACAAGCACGTCGACAACCACGCCCTCTGGATCGATCCCGACAACACCGACCACCTGATGGCGGGATGCGACGGGGGGTTGTACGTAACCTACGATCGCGGCGCCAACTGGGAGTTCAAGTCCAACCTTCCCGTGACCCAATTCTACCGGGTGACCGTGGACAATTCGGAGCCTTTCTACTTCGTCTACGGCGGCACCCAGGACAACCAGACGTTGGGCGGCCCCTCGCGCACTGCCACCGAGCACGGCATCGTCAACGCCGACTGGTTCGTAACGGTGGGGGGAGACGGCTTCTGGAGCCAGGTGGATCCCAAAGATCCCAACATCGTCTACTCGGAGTCCCAGCACGGCGGGCTGGTACGCTTCGATCGGCGCAGCGGCGAGACCCTTGACATCCAACCCCAGCCGGGGCCCGGCGAGGATCCGCTGCGCTGGAACTGGGACTCGCCGATCATCGTCAGCCCCCACTCACCCACGCGTCTCTACTTCGCTGCCCAGCGGCTGTTTCGTAGTGACGATCGGGGCGACTCCTGGACGCCGGTGAGCCCCGATCTGACGCGCCAGCTCGACCGTAACAAGCTGAAGGTGATGGGCAGGGTATGGGGGGTCGACTCGATCGCCAAGAACGCCTCCACCTCCTTCTTCGGCAACATCGTCTCCCTCTCCGAGTCGCCGCTGGCGGAAGGACTCCTCTACGCCGGCACCGATGACGGAGTCATCCAGGTGAGCGAGGACGGAGGGAAGACCTGGCGGAAGGCCGAGAAGTTTCCCGGCGTGCCGGACATGACCTACGTCTCCCGGCTCGTCGCTTCAAGGCAGAAGGCGTCCACCGCCTACGCCGCCTTCGACAACCACAAGATGGGAGACTTCAAGCCCTACTTGCTCAAGAGCGAGGATCGCGGGAAAACCTGGACCTCGATCGCCGGAGACCTGCCGCAGCGCGGCTCGGTCTACGCGGTGGCGGAGGACGGCGTGAAACCGGATCTGCTCTTTGCCGGGACCGAGTTCGGCGTTTTCTTCACCCCCGATGGCGGGAAGAAATGGATCCAGCTCAAAGGGGGCTTGCCGGTCATCGCCGTGAAGGATCTGGCAGTCCAGCCGAGGGAAAACGATCTGGTGCTGGCCACCTTCGGCCGCGGCTTTTATGTCCTGGACGACTATACGCCGCTACGCTGGGTGAGCGCGGAAGCGGTGGAAAAGGAGGCCGAATTCTTCCCGGCGAGGCGGGCCTGGATGTACATCCCCCGACACCCGCTTGGATTGAGGGAGAAGTCCTTCTTTGGGGAGGCCTTCTATGCCGCTCCCAATCCCCCCTTCGGCGCCGTCTTCACCTATTACCTGAAAGACGAGATCAAGACTCGCAAGAAGACGCGCCAGGAGGCGGAAAAGGAGAAGGTCAAGAAGGGCGAGGACGTTTTCTATCCCTCGTGGGAGGATTTGAAGCATGAGGACCGCGAGGAGGACCCGGCCATTCTCCTCACCGTCACCGACGAGGACGGGAATCCGGTCCGGACCCTGACGGGGCCGGTGACCGCGGGCTTCAATCGCGTCGCCTGGGATCTGCGCTTTCCCCCGCCCGATCCCACGAACCTCACCCCGCCATCGGATGACGATCCCTTCCGGGATCTGCCGCGAGGGCCGCTGGCGGCCCCCGGTACTTACAAGGTCTCCCTTGCCAAGCGGGCCGACGGGAAGGTCACGCCGTTGGGCGGGCCCATGACCTTCGAGGCCGTCCCGCTGAGCAACGCCACGCTGCCGGCCAAGGATCGCGCAGCCCTGGAAGGTTTCCAGCGGAAGACCGCCCGGTTGCAGCGGGCCGTCTTAGGCGCCGTCTCCGCCGCCGAGGAGGCCCAGACGCGGCTCAAGCATCTCAAACAGGCGCTGCTGGACACCCCTCGGGGGGACCCGCGTCTTTCCGAAGAGGCCCGGGTCCTGGAGAATCGCCTCAAGGATCTGCAGGTCGCCCTCTCCGGCGATCCGGTGCGGGCGCGCCGCAACGAGCCGACGCCTCCCTCCATCTCCGGCCGCGTGCAGCAAGTGATCTCCGGCGACTGGTCCTCGACCTCGGAAGCCACCGAGACCCACCGGCGGAATTACGAGATCGCCGCCTCCCAATTCGGCGACCTGCTGGAGAAGCTGCGGACGCTGGTGACGGTGGATTTGAAGAAGCTGGAGGACGAGGCCGAGGTGGCGGGTGCTCCCTGGACGCCGGGGCGTTTCCCCGCCTGGAGCAAGGAGTGACAGGGGGCTCAGGAGCTCTTGAGAACTGCGGAGCACTCGCGGGCGAGGAGGACGAACAGCTCGTCCAGGTGCTCCGGACGCGTCCGGAAATTGACCGGATTGACCCGGAACCAGGTCTTGCCCTTGAGCAGGGTGGTCGAGATCCAAAACCGGCCGCCCTGCTCAATCCGGCGCGCCACCTGAGCGTGCAGGCGAGCCAGTCGATCCTCTCCCAATCCGGCAGGGTGATACCGGAGGCAGACGGCGGACATTCGCGGTTTCACCGCCGGCTCGAAGTCAGGATGCGCCGATGCACGCTCATAGAGCCTCAGCGCCTGGTCCACGTTGGCGTCGATCCAGCGTCCCATCTCCCGCGCTCCGTACCGCTTGAACCCCATCCACACCTTCAAGCTGCGGAAGCGCCGCGACTGCTCGAAGCTGTGGACGTAGTAGTTGTACCGCTCACTCTCCTTGTCCAGCGGGTCGGTGAGGTAGGCGGGTTGGATCCCGAAGGAGCGGGTGAGGCGCGCTGCGTCCTTGACCAGGATGGCGCCTGCGTCGAGCGGCGCGTAGAACCACTTGTGGGGATCCATCACCACCGAATCGGCCAGCTTCAGCCCCTCAAGGACTCCCGGGTGCTTCTGTGAGAGCAGCATGCCGCCCCCGTAGGCGGCGTCCACGTGCAGCCACAGCTTCTCCCGGTCGGCGATCTTTCGCAGCTTCGGGAGCGGGTCCACTGCACCCGTGTTGGTGCTCCCGCCCATGGCGATGATGGCCATCGGCCGGATCCCCTTCTGTCGATCCTCCGTGAGGGCAGCCTCCAGCGACTCCAGGCGAATCTCGAAGTGCTCATCGGTGGGGAGCACCCGCAGCCCCTCCCGCCCGATTCCCACGGCGTCCGCCGCTTTGTCCACCGAGACGTGCCGCTCCTCGGAGGTGTAGGCGGCCCAGGGCCCACGCACCCCTTCGTGCTGCGCCCGGTCTCCCGACGCCCAATCGCGCGCCAGCTTCAATCCGACGAAGTTGGCCATCATCCCGCCGCTGGTCAAATTGCCGCCGGCGTCGGGGCCGTACCCCGCCAGATCGGTGAGCCAGCGCACGGTCCGGCGCTCCATGGCGACCGCCGACGGGCCGATGCTGTAGGCCCCCAGGTTCTGGTTCAGGGCGGAAGCGATGAAGTCACCCAGGATTCCCACGGGAGTGGGGGAAGGGGTGATCAGCCCGAAGTAACCGGGATGGTTGACCTGGGTGCAGTAGGGGAGGAGCTTCTCGTTCAGCTCCAGAAGGACCGAGTGGATGGAAGAGGGTTCCTGAGGGAGCGGCTCGTCGAACAGCTCGCGCAGAACGCGGGGCTCCACGTTGGCGAAGAGGGGCCGCTCCTCTACCTGCTCCAGGTAGTCCGCAAGATGATCGACAATTCGATGTCCCGCCTCGCGAAACTCCTGTGGGTCCATGCCCAGGACTCCTGGAAGAAGGAACGCGGAATCAGCAAATGGCAGGCCGCGACTATACCGCGCTCTCGAGCACGGGAGCAAGGCACACTCGGGGAGTTATGAAGGTCTTCGCGCCTCCGATCGAATCCGGAGCCATCGGCATCGCCCGCGCTAGGATCGCACTTCGATCCTTGCAGTTCGCGGGAGAGCGGCGCCCGAGTTATGTGCGAGCCTTGCGGGATTTCCTCACGGTGCCGGTGCGCTCCAGGTAGTGTTTCAGCGCGACGGCATTGTTCATCTCAGGATTCCGGGCGCCGTACAGCAGCGTGACGGTCCCCCGGGAAGCCAGCTCCCGCAGCCGGGAGACGATGGCAGGCTGCTCGTCCAGCTCGGCCGCGTAGCGCTGCTGAAACTTCTTCCAGCGGGCCGGATCGTGGTGCGACCACTTGCGCAGCCCGTCCGAGGGAGCAATCTCCTTCAGCCAATCGTCGAGAGCCGCCGCTTCTTTGGTGAGCCCGCGCGGCCACAGACGATCGACGAGAACGCGCACGCCGTCTTCGGCCGCGGGAGGTTCGTACACTCGCTTCACTCTCAGGGACATACTGCCGCCTCTGCCCACCCTTCGCGACGCTGGCCACTGCCGGCGCGAACCGGATTGCGGACTCGGACGCTATGTCGCCGGGGGCTTGACGATGCCCGCCAGGGTCAACCCTCCGAACAGCCAGCCGCCCACCACGACGATGCCGCCTACGATTCCCCCGATCAGGACTCTCTTCATGGCTCGAGATCCTCCTGGATCAACAATGGAACAAGGATGGGCGTGAAGAGTCGAATCAGAGTCGCAGGTCGAGCGCGGCAAGCTGCGTGCCGACCACCCGCGCCCGGATCTTCGCAAAGGCGGTCTGCCGGGTGGTGGAGGTGTCGTCGCCGAAGGGGGCGAAGCCGCAGTCATCGGTGGTGCCCAACCGTTCCGCCGGGATGAATTCCGCCGCCTCCAGCACCCGCTCCCGCACCTCCTCCGCCGTCTCCACCCTCGGGCTGATGGGGTCCGTCACGCCGACGAAGATCCGCTGTCCCGGAAGCGCGTGCTTCCGGATGATGCCCAGGACGTGGCGGCGGTCCTTCTCGCTGGCGAGCTGAATATAGAATTGGCCCACCTTCATGTCGAAGAGGCTCGGGAGAAGCTCGGCGTACTCCACGTCGGCGCTGTGAGTCGAGTCCCGGTCGCCGCCCGGACAGGTATGGACCCCGAGCCGCGACCGGTCGTTCTCCGAGAATCGATCCAGGACGCGGTTGTTGAGGGCGATGAAGCGGTGCAGCAGGTTCTTGCTGGGGTCGAGCTTCACCGCCAGCCTTCCCTCGGTGAAGTCGATCTGCACATTGGCCGCGCCGTTCTCCAGACAGCGCCGGATGTCGGCCTCCGCTTCCGCGACCAGGTCTTCCAGGAACTCCTCCCGGGGATAGCCCGGAATGCCGTCCGGCGGATAGAGGAGGCTCAAGGCCGAAGCGGAGATGACCGCCTGCTTCACGGGGACGTGCGCATGCCGCTTTGCCTGCGTCAGGTAGGAGTCGGCGTAGGTGCGGTAGCGAAATGGGCCGGAGACGAGCCGAGGGAGCTGCCGCGTATGGCCGTCGGCGAACTGAATGATGACTCCGTCGGGAGCGAGATTGGTCAGTCCATGGATCGGGTAAGTGGCGAAGCTGGGCTTGGTCTGCTCCCCATCGCTGATGACCGGAGAGCCGGTAGCCTCGAACTGCTCGACGGTCTCGCGGAGAGCCCGCTGGTAGAGCGCTTCCAGCTCGGTCTCCGTCAACCCGCCGGCGGCGAAGTCGCGCATCCCCTGAATCAGCTCCTCGGGGCGCGGGATGCTGCCAATCGGTTCGGTAGGTATGAGCACGGCAGAAACCTAGACCCAAGCGTCAGCGCGTGTCAAGCACCGGGCGCGCCGGCGCGCTTGGCGCGCGGACGCGCCCGCTCGGTCAACAACAAGTGATGAACGGATCGCAGGAGACCCCGCCGCAGTCGGCGCTGCTGGTACATGGGTAGCCGCAGCTACAACGACAATATCCGTGCCGGGGAGGCTTGCGGGCCGGGACGACAAAGGGCGTCTCGGACGCGGCCGCCGAGCAGGCATTCGCAGTGCCCAGAACGGCGGGCACCGCCGCTTGGTCGAACTCCGGCGTGCAGGGGTGGCGTGCAGCCGAGGCCGCCGGCCAGGCCCGCTGCGCCGGCCTCCCGGGAGGCACGACGGCAAAGGCGAGCAAGGCCAGCCAGGTGATGAAGAGGGCCGCCAAGGCGCACGACAGATTGGATCGATTCGCTCCATTCATGAGAAGCTCCTTAAGACTTGCGGGAACCACCGAGCGATGAGTGATCCGCGGGGTTGGTTCAGGAAGGGGGAGATCGGATCGGAGTGGAGCGGGGCCCGCGAGTCGGGCAGCTCCGGAGCGGATTCGGGGCGGTTTTCACGGAGAGGTCCTCCGCACAGGGCCGGCCGATGTTTCCAACCGGCGAAAGAGGAATCCGGGTCAACCGAGGCCTTCAGTTAACCAGGAGAAGGAAGGAATGGCAAGCTCCCGTCACCACGAGGCCGGCCGGGGGAATCACCGACCGGAGACGAGCCTGCCGCCGTTTCGCCTTGATCGGGTTTTGCCCTCAATAAACCGGCTTCTCCTTCGTCGGTAAGTAGGGGAGCACGTCGTAGGTCTCGCCGTTGAGGGTCATGCCGCCCCGGGAGAAGGACCCCGCCCGCGTGAGGAAGTCTGCCGGAAAACTGAGCATCGGCTGCGACACCTCGTCGAGCGCCTTGCGGTGCTGTGCACCCAGTCGCACCTCCATCGCCTTCAGATTGTCCTCGAGCTGCGCGACGCTGCGCACGCCCAGGATGGGCGAGGTCACGCCGGGCCTCCCCATCACCCACGCCAGGGCCACCCGCGCCGGCGTCGAGTCGAGCTCACCCGCAACCTTCTTCACCGCGTCCACGACGGCGAACGCCCGATCGGTCAGGGACAGGGTGACCCAGGCCCCGCGCGCCGCCTCGCCCTTGGCCGCGCTCTCCCGCGTGTACTTGCCGGTCAGAATGCCGTAGCGCAGCGGCGACCAGGGGGTGACCCCCAGTCCCATCTCGCGGGCCATCGGGATCAGCTCCCCCTCCACCGTCCGCTCCAGCAGCGAGTATTCGATCTGCAGGGCGATGAGCGGCGAGAGGCCGCCGTGCCGCGCGCTCACCTGCGCTTCCGCCACCTTCCAGGCCGGTGTGTCCGAGAATCCGAGGTAGCGAACCTTCCCCGAGCGGACCAGGTCGTCCAGGGCCTGCATCGTCTCGTCGATGGGAGTGTGCTTGTCCCAGGCGTGCATCCAATACAGGTCGATGTAGTCGGTCTGCAGCCGCCG
>QHVQ01000058.1:0-10634 GCA_003222305.1 Acidobacteriota bacterium
ATGGAATGATTCCAGCACTCTCGTGCGGTCGCCAGTGACGCTGGGTGTCACAGTGCGCCCCAGGGGATTACCCGCATTGACCAAAGAGGATTCTGGAAGGCGGGTTGTGAACAAAAAAAGGCGGTGCCGGAGAAACCGGCACCGCCGCTGAGCGCAGGATGTCACAGGTTAGGTCTGGGTTCCCTGCGGCCACTGGAAGAACTGGCCATTGGCGAACAGGATGTCGCAGTTGAAATCGGGGGTCTGCCCGCCCGTGACCGCGCTGACAATGCCGTCCTTGCCCCGGCTGATCAGGGTGTAGGCCACACCGTTGGTGGTGTCACCCTGATACTCCCACACCTTGTTCCAACCGTCCGACGTGGGAGCCGTCTTGATGTAGATCGGCTGCACAAACGGGGTCACCGCAGGGTAGAAGTTGTTGTCCACCGCATAGGACTCCACCGCCGTCCCCAGCGACCGGATGTCGGCCATGGTGCGCTTCTGCTTGCCGCGGTCGATGGCATTCAGCAGGTTCGGAATCGCGATGGCCGCGATGATCCCGATGATCGCCACGACGATCAACAGCTCGATCAGCGTAAATCCTTTCTGGTTTCTCATGTCGTTCCACCTCCTTTCGGGAGGGTGAAGAGAGCAATGGGGATGCCAAGGGCTGAGGTGCCAGGCCCTAATCGTCCGAAGCCCAGGCAGCAAGGGCACTTGGCGTGGCCAGCTCGGCCGGGTCACCGAACTTGCGGAGGGCTGTCGGAGGCCCTCTTACAGTCATGATCTGACAATGAGTGTCAGCACGCGCTCAGCCAGATCACCTCACATTGACCCCACAAGATTCCTCAGGGAGACCGCCCGCACACACCGATTTGACGGTACCGTGGTCTCCGGCAAGCAAGTCATGAGACCGGATCTTGCCGGCAGTCATCCCGGAGTTGGCCGGAGGGATGAGAAATACCTACGAGCGCATCGAATAAACTATGCTCCCAGAGGGACCCGCGCGAGCGGTCGGTGGGCGCTGGCTGATTTTGGGGAAGGAAAACCGATGAAAGCGGTGTGGGTCGAGCTCCTCTTCGGAGCATCGTCCGCCTTGCTTCTCACCGCAATTCTACTGGCCGCCGGGGAGCGCGTCCGCCGGCTGCTGCGAATGCCGTGCCCTCCTTCCCTCCGACCCGCCCTGACCTGGGGGCTGGGTTCCTGGTCGGTCGGCATGGTGGTCCTGCTGCTGGGGCTATTGGGCCTGCTCGAGCCAGCCCCCCTGCTCGCGGTGGCGGCGGTGGCTGCGGCTCTGGGTCGTTGGTCCGGGCTGCTGGCTTCGGCGAAAAAGGGCCTATGGTTCGCGCTGTGCGGCTTCCCGCTGATCGTCGTCGCCCTGGCCCCGCCTTTCTTCTACGATGCCTGGGTGTATCACCTGGGACTTCCATGGCAGGCCCTGCAGGACGGGGCGATCCGGGCTCATCCCGGCAACCTGTTCTCTACGTTTCCCCCGATGGCGCAGTTGATCTATATGTTGCCCCTGGCCGTCGGAGCCGTGCGGGCTCCGGCCCTCATCCATCTGCTCGGCTATTGCACGGCCTCGGTCACCGCCCAGGGGCTTGCCAACCGGTTGGGCGCCTCCCGTGCACCGGCCTTCCTGGCCGGCCTCTGCGTTCTTTACCTGCCGGTGGCGCCTCTCATCGCCGGATTCCCAGCAGCGGAGGCCTGGACGGTTTCCGGCGTTCTGGCTTCCGTGGCGCTCGCCCTCACCGCCCGAGCCGGCCCGAAAAGCGGCCTGGCGGCGGGCTGGATGGTGGGAGTCGCTGCAGCCGCGCGGATTCAGGGACTCTCTTGGGTCGTGATGTTCGCGCCGCTCGTCGCCGCCCGCCGGAGGAGGCCCGGCGCGTCGCTGGCCGCCTTTGCCATGGCCGCGGCCATTGGCGCCGCACCCTGGTGGCTGAAGAACGCCCTTCTGCTTCACGACCCGTTCGCTCCCCTGGGATGGCACGGTGAGGGAATCGGGACGCTCTGGCGCGATGCGAACAGCAACCTGCATCTTGCGTCGAATGTCTCCGATCTCGCTCGGCGCGCCCTGGCCTCCCTGCTCGAACGCGCCTGGCTGCTCGTACCGCTGCTGGCAGCGGCCCTGCTGGCGACGGTGATCCGCAAGCGCCTTCCGCTTCTACTCCTGGTGGCGGCGGCATCGGCGGGGGTACTGGCCTGGAGCCTGACCGGCGCGCTCCCCAGGTTTCTCGTGCCCGCGTTGGCTCTGCTGCTGACCGCGGCGGTCTCCGGACGGTGGCGGATGGGAGTCCTCGGGTCACTGGGGGCCATCGGTCTGACGCTTGTAACAGGTCTCGCAGCCGCGCTCGGAATGTTCCGGCAGCTGGGCGGATTCTCGGTGGTCGGTCCGCCATCGGTGGTGTATCCGGCGCTGGTGGTTTCCGACCCGTATCCCGGCTTTTTGGCGTGCGCTGGCCTCCCCGAGGGCGCCCGGGTTCTGCTCGTCGCCGAGCCGCGGGGCTTCCTCTTTCCGCGTCGTTTCGAAACCAGCTCGCAACACGATCGCAGCGCCCTCGCCACGCTGCTGCGAACCCAGGCCTCCCCCGAGGCGATCAGGGTCCTGCTCGTGAGGATGGGATTTACGCATTTGCTCGTCCACGTGGCGGAAATACGACGGCTCGGAAGGGATTATCCGGTGGCGCCATGGACCGACCCGGGCAGCCGGAGCGCCTTCGTCGCTCTGACGCGCCAGCTCGAGCCGCCCGTCGTGCTCTCGGGAGAGATGGTGGTCTACGCACTGAATGCCAAGTCAGCAGAATGACTCGAGAGATTTCACCGGCCTCCGCCAACTCGCCCTCGCGGAACCATCCGGCTGCAATGCAGGAATGACTAGGCCCGCTTTTGAGTCCCACCACCCCGTTCTGGAAGCGGGCAATACCCGTTTGCACCCACTGCGATGGGGCGCCGGTGAAAGCAGATCAGGAAGGATGAGGAGCCTTGAGGGCGGCGATCTGCCGGCGGAGAGAATGGGCGGTCAGGCAGGCCGGGTCCTCCGCGAGTTTCCGATCCACCTCCCGGAGGGCTTCCTCGAGTCCGACCCGACCCTGACGGATGGCTTGGAGCAGGTGGGCGGAATCGTCCGGATTCACGATTCTATATTCCCTCTCCAGCAGCCGTGAGTAAGTTGGATCGTCCCGCCGGACGAAAACCAGCGCCTGATCATCCCAGTACACCAGGGCCCAGCGGGACGTCTGGAAATAGGCGGCCGAGAACGCACGCATCTCCATGCGTCGGGCCGGTCCTGGGGAATTGTATTCCACGGCCTGCAACTGACCGCGACGGAGCATGGCTGCGTCGATCTGGTGTCTTTTGAGCATCCCCTCCCACCGTTCCCAGGAGCTCAGGGCCTGAAATATCTCAGCGAGGAGAGGCTCGTAGACTTCGTTACGCCCATCGATGAACACCGGGTGCTCAGGGTATCTCGCCCAGATTAGATAGCCGCCGAACTTCACGTCGTTGAAAAGGCGCCTTCCCACTCCGTATTGCTCCAAGAAGCGGACCGCGCTGACAGGCGCCACGCGCTCCAAGTATGCCGCCTTGTTCCAGCCGGGCGCGGCGCGCAGGAAGACCAGGGTCAGCAGCGTCAGCATGGCGCCTCCCAGAAAACGCGTTACGGATGCGGGGATTCTTCCGCGCTGGGTCAGACAGGCCAGCGGCTGTCCCAGGGCCAGGGGCAGGAGAAGAAAAAAGAAGCCGATGTTCCGGAGCTGCTGGAATCCCATCCACGTCGCGAGGGCGACGACCAGCACGGGTGGCCAGTCGACCTGTCCTAGGCCGAGACGGAGGGACGATGCCGCCCCGGCAGGACGCTCTCCGGCTCCCGGGAAGGAAGCTCCCTCCGTCGGGCGCAGGGATGGAAACGACGCGCTCAGGAGTGGATAGATCGATCCCAGCAGGACCAGTCCCGAAAGCATCGCCGTCGTGTAGAACAGGCCGAAGTCGGAAAAGGTCGGAGGCAGCCATTCCTGGTTCGGCGCATGACCGGAGGTGACGATATGCCGGATCTCTAGCGGCACCCGCAGCAGACGCCAACCGCCGGGATTCAGAAGGAGGGCCAAAGGTGAAGCGAGAGCCACCTTCTCCCGGAGGGAGGCATGCGTGACCTTGTTGCCCCGCAGGCGATCCTGAATCCGTTCTCCAGCGAGCCAAAGGACCAGAGCGGCGGCGCCAAGGAGCGCGGCGGGATGAGAATTCGCCCAGAGGGCGAAGAGCGGGAAGAGACACCAGGCGAGGGGAGATCTTCCGGGCGCCCGGCTGAACTGCAGTAAGGCGCAGAGTGCGACGAGCAATAGGTAGCTGACCATTTCCGGACGAGGATCGAACCGGAAGCGCGCTCCGGCCACGGAGAGTGCCAGGAGCAGCCAGATCGCGGGGGCATTCCCGGCGCGGGCGAGCACGCACTGGCGCAGAAGAACCATGGTCGCAAGCCCCACGGCCACGGTTCCGAGGGCCAGAAACCGCCAGTCTGCGATGCGGTATCCTAGGTAGGTCGCGAGCTGGAAGAGCCACTCGTGGTCGAGCCACCCAGCACCGGCGCGCGTGAACGAAAACGGATCGCTCCAAGGGATGCGTCCTTCAGCCACCATGAGACGCCCTGTGGCCAGGTGCCACCAGAGATCATAATTCTTCACTGGCTGAAAGGCGGCGGCCCCGGTGGCCAGCAGAAGAAGCGCCGTGAGGAGCCTGTCTCGACTGGCGGTCGCCGAGGCCGGGCCACCGGGCAAGCTCACGATCTCCCCCGCCTGCCTGCAAGGACCCAAAAGCTCATCAGGAGAATGGTGCAGACTGTCCCGATTCCCCCGTAGATCCAGGCGCGCGGAGCGTAGTGAAGAGTCAGTCGGTGATCGCCCGGTGGAACCTCCACGGCACGAAAGAGAAAGTTGGCACGGAGAATCGGAACCCTTGCGCCATCCATCTCCGCGATCCAGCCTGGGTAGTGGTTGTCGGTGATTACCACCCATCCGGTGATTGCGGCGGCAACCTGAAGCTCGAGGCGCCCGGGCTCCTGGGCCAGCCATTCCACCGATCCGGCTGCGTGCGGGCTGCCGCACGGGCCGGGAATCCCATCCAAGATCACGCTGTCCCTGGGATCCCAATCGTCGCGCGTCAGTGATTGCAGGGAGCTTCCTCTCGCCGGGACGGCCCTCGAGACCATATAGGCACGAGGCAGCGGGTTCCGGTTCCGATAGAGTCGAAGCGGGACGCTGGTCTGCCGCGTAAGCCGTCCCACAGGCGAGAGCGCGGGATCGGACAGATCCCGGTAGGTCTGGAGGAGGCCGACCGACGCCAGATCGCAGAGCTTTCTCACGCGGACCGCGTCCAGGCTTTTCATGGCTTCCCCGAGAGTGTTCAGCGACGCAGGACTGAGGAGATCGGTGCTCCGGTCGAATGTCATCGGGATTCTCCAGGGAAGGCAGGTAGCCACACGGCAGGAAATCTCGTCCCAGTAATATCCCCACCAGGCCGAGTCGCTCGCCGCCAGGACGGCGAAGCCCGGGGGCCTCGGTTCGGCATAAACGCGCTCCACCACCCGGTCCCGCTCCACCAGGTCTGCCGCCGGGGGGTGGGCGTGGTAAAACGTTGCGTCCACCACAGGATTCAAGTGGAGATTGGCGCTCAGCAGATCGCCGCCCGCTCCCAAGAGAATCAGGGAAAGGCACCAGGGGGTGCGCAACCATCCCCGGCGCGCCGCCCGCAGCAACGCTCCGAAGGCGGTAGCCAGCACTCCGCAGCGCACAAAGCTCGTTCGCAGCGCCGCAGCGATTTGCGTCAGAGTCTCGGCTCCCATGCTGGCGGGAAGGCCGAGCCCCTCGTGCGCCAGCCTCGGAAGAAGACCTGGAATCGATGCGGCGCCGAGGGCAAGCGTTCCGACCAGAAGCGACGCGACGATCGCCAGGCGCATCCCGGTCCGGTCGGCCAGCGATTCTTCCTGGAATCGCCCCAGGCGTTCCATCCCCATCCCTGCGAGCAAAGCAATCCCCAGCGACCCGCAGAGCATGAAGCGCGACGGATAGCGCAAGGAATCGACCAGCGGCACGTAGCGATAGAGAAGCGGATAGACAGCCCCTGTTCCCCCCAGGGAGGCGAGCACGGCGAAAACCGTGAAGCATCCCAGAGCCACCGTCTTCCCCCTGGGCCGCCGGAGAAGGGCCGCCAGGGCCAGGAGCACCGGCACCACCCCCAGGTAGAGACTCAACAGGAAGGGGTATCCCTTCTCGAAGATCATCCCACCCCAATAAGAGGAAGGCTTCAACGCGGTGGGATCACCGTAGAGGGAGGGAACGACCATCTCCAAGGTTCTGATGGGTGAAACCGACCAGGTCAGAGCCTCCCGGTAGGGAATCCCCTTGGCCCTGGAAGAGACAGAGAGCATCTCTCGGGCCGGGAGGATCGCGACCAGCGCGAGCCCGCAAGCCAGGAGCGCTCCTGCCAGTGGCGCCAGCAGGCGTCGAGCCTCCGGGCGCCTGAGCCCCGGCTCTTCCGCCACCGTCAGGATCAAGCCCACCATCACCGTGGTGCCTGCCGCCACCGGATCTCCGGCGAGCAGCTGTACTGCCAAGAAAACTGCGTAGCCCGCCAGCGCGATGCGACTGCCAGTGCGGCGGTGCCGGGCCAAGGCAAAAAGCGCCAGCGGGACCCAGGCCCACGAAGAGAGGAGATTCAGGAGAGAGCCGCAGGAGGCCAGCGGCCCCGAGAAGGTGAAAGCCAGCGCCGACATCAATGCCGACTTTCTTTGGAGCCCCTCCGCCTCTCCCCAAAGGAGCATCCCCCATGCGGCCAAGAGGAATTGCAGCAGGATGGCAGCCGTGAAGGCCGCCGGGACCGGGAGCGCGAGAAACAACAGCGTGATGGGATGAAGGATCAGGTTGTTGGGATCGGCGGCCAGCGGCATTCCACCCGAGAGATACGGGTTCCACAGCGGAAAGTGCCCGGCCTTGATCTCGGCGCTGGCATAGATTCGTGTCGGGTAATGATTGAGGCTGATGTCCCGGAAGTAGAAGACCCCTTCCCCCAGGAGCACCGGATAGAAAAAGAGGGCCACCGCCAGCGCCAGGAAGAGGAGGCCGCTGCGGCGGCTCGGCAGCGTCGCCGCGTGGGAGGGGACGCCCATGCGTCGTTCCTACTGGCCGAAGCCTTCCTTGGGCTCCCGGCCCTCCATCAGGTTGTACTTCTTGGCGAAGTAGCGGAAGGAGCGAAAACTCATCCCCAACAGCTCTGCAGCGCGCGTCTGGACGCCATGGGTACGCGCCAGAGCCTCGCTCATGAGACGCTCCCGGAGCTGCTCCAGCTGAGTCTCCAAGTCGATGCCGCCGTCGGTGAGCACGACCGGGAGCCCCTGTCCGGAGTCGGCACGGGAAGCTACCTCCCGGTTGAAGCTGGCGGGCAGGATTCTTTCGGTTCCTTCCAGGGCGACGGCGCGCTCGATGACATTCTCCAACTCGCGAACATTTCCTGGCCAGCCATATTCCGTGAGATGCCGCATGGCTTCCGGGGAGATCTCCCGGATTTTCTTCCCCATGATTTTATTATATTTGGCCAGGAAGTGGTT
This sequence comes from Acidobacteriota bacterium, assembly GCA_003222305.1. Classification (GTDB taxonomy): domain Bacteria; phylum Acidobacteriota; class Polarisedimenticolia; order Gp22-AA2; family AA152; genus AA152. The sequence goes on from QHVQ01000058.1 coordinate 7,574, forward strand.
CGCCAGGAAGGGAATGTCCTCCCGCTTCTCCCTAAGGGGCGGCATCTGGACAGCGATGACATTGATACGGTAATAAAGATCCTCGCGGAAACGCTTCTCGCGTACCATGGTTTCCAGGTCCTGGTTGGTGGCCGTGATGATCCGGACGTCCACCTCCAGCTGCTCCGTTCCTCCCACCCGGCGAATCTGCCTCTCCTGGAGAACCCGCAGGAGTTTGATCTGCATGGCCGCGGAGGTATCGCCGATCTCGTCCAGAAAGATGGTTCCGCCGTCGGCCACCTCGAACAGTCCTTTCTTGGTGGCCACAGCTCCGGTAAAGGAACCCTTCACGTGGCCGAAGAGCTCAGATTCCAAGAGCTCGTCGGGGAGAGCGCCGCAGTTGATGGAAACAAACTGCTTCGCCCGTCGGGGGCTGCGCCCGTGGATGGCACGGGCCGCCAGCTCCTTGCCGGTACCCGACTCGCCCCAGATCAGGACCGTGCTATTGGTGGGCGCTACCCGATCCAGCAGGGCTTTCACCTGCTCCATGGCCGAACTTTCTCCGACCAGATCGTCGAACCGCGAGGTCTCCTTTAACTCCCGTTTGAGGAGGGTGTTCTCCCTTTCCAACTGACGCTTTTCCAAGGCATTCTTCAGAACGATGCGCAGTTCCTCCACGTCGAACGGCTTGATGATGTAGTCATAGGCGCCGAGCTTGAGGGCCTCGATGGCCGATTCCGTGGAAGCATAGGCGGTGATCAGGATGACGATGCAATCCGGCTGGATCTCCCGGGCGGTCCGGAGCACGTCCACCCCGGAGCCGTCAGGCATGGCGATATCGGAGATCACCAAGTCGTAAGTCCCTCGGGAGATGAGGTCACGGGCGCGCGTGGCCGACTCCGCAGCATCCACCTTGTATCCTTCATTTTTCAACATGATGGAGAGGAGGTCGCGCATCCCCTTCTCATCATCCACGATTAGTATCCGGTCCAAGTCTCCCCCTGCGCGGCCCGGCGAGGCACCGCCTGCGCTTTGGGCAACAGGATCTGGATTTCAGTTCCGGACCCGTGCCGGCTCTTCACGCGAATTCTTCCCTGGTGCTCCTGGACAATGCGGTAGACGATAGCCAGTCCCAGCCCAGTGCTTTGACGAAAGGAGCCGTGGAAGGGCTGGAAGTTCTTCGTCACCTCCGATTCGGCCATTCCCATCCCCTCATCCGCGAAGCTGACCAATGCCTGGCCGTCGATCTCTCCCAGGGCCTTCACGGTCAGCGTGCCCCCTTCGGGCATGGCCTTCAGGGCGTTCTTGGAAAGATTCCAGAACACCTGTCGCATCCGGTTCGCGTCCACCGTCACCGGAATCCGTTCAGGATGGAACTGCGCGCGGAGCTTGTGGGACGGGTGGAACTCTTCGCTGTTCTGGAGAAGCTTCAAGGAGTCGGAGAGCAGCGCTGCGAGATCCACCTGCTCGGGCGTGAAGGGGCCGGGCTTGGCAAAGAGAAGGAAATCTCGAATGGTCTGGTCCAGTCTCCGGGATTCGTTGAGAATGATCTCCATGAGTTCAGCCTGCGATGACCCTTCAGGGAGGTCCCGCCGGAGGAACTGCACCGAGCCACTGATGGAGGCCAGAGGATTCCTCAGTTCGTGCGCCATTCCCGCCGCCATTTCTCCCAGGGCCGCCATCCGCTTCTTCAGACCTACCTCTTCCTCCAGGGCCCGAATGTCAGTCAGGTCCTGAAAGATGAAGGTGAATCCCAGCGGCACTCCTTCCTTGTTCCGCAGCACGGAAGCGGTGAATCCGAGGAAGAGAGTCTCCCCTCCCCGGGCGCCAAACTCCCTCTCGAAGCGATAACGGTTGGCCCGCTCGAGGGCTTGACGCACCTCCGTCAGGAAACTCTCGCCCTCGGCCAACAGCTCCTCAATGCGCATGCCCGCCAGGTGGGACGGCGGGTGGCCGGTGATTTCGCAGGCGGCCCGGTTGGTGAAGGTGATCCGGCCCGATACGGTCGTCGTGATGAGGCCGCTGTTGATCGAGCTGATGATGTCCTCGTTGAAGGCCCTCAGCTCCGCCAGATCGTTCTCCCGGGCCTCGAGGTTCTCGCCGGCCTTCCGGAGCATCTCCGACATGTGGGAGGTCAGATAGGCCACCGTCAGGAAAGAGAAGAGGTGCGAGAAGAGCAAGTACAGGACCCGGTGCTCCGAGAGGTCGATTCCCGTCAGATCTCCTCGTGGATAGACGGGCAAGACACCGAAGTAGAGGGCCTCCAGCAGGAATGCGTACAGCACCCACGCCCCGATGGCCATGAAGAAGCCGCCGCGCCGGAACAAGAGAATGGAGGCGGTGATGATCACGATGAGGTAGAGGAAGGAGAGGGGGCTCTCGGAGCCCCCCGTGGCGTAAACCAGCCCGGTCACGATGCCCAGGTCGCCACAGAGCTGCAGGGCCACGAAGGTGGGCTTTTCCTTCATGAACCGGTAGAGCCCGGCGTAGAGGAGGGTCAGGAGGTAGGTGCAAGCGCCCAGCAGGTAGAAGGGACGCAGCGGCACCTCCGGTCGAAACACCAGCTCGATAATGAACGTGGAGATCAGCAACGTCGTGATCACCACGACCCGAAAGGTCATCAAGCTGACTACCGGCCCTCGCGTCTCGCCTTGCACCATGAAGACGGCCTCCTCCTCCGGTCCTCAGGAAATCTTGCCGATCAAGCTAAACATCGGCATGTACATGGAAATGACGATGCCACCGATCATGACTCCCAGGAAGACAATCATGACCGGCTCCAGCAGCGACATCAGGTTTTCCACCGCCTCGTCCACCTCGTCTTCGTAGAAGTCTGCAATCTTGCTCAGCATGGTGTCCAGGGCACCTGTCTGCTCTCCTACGCTGATCATTTGGATGACCATCGGCGGAAACACATCGGTGTCTTCCAGGGGCTGGGCGATCGTTTTCCCCTCCTCGATGCTCTTCCGGGTGGCCATGATGGCGTCTTCTACGATGGAGTTCCCGGAAGTGCGCGCGGTGATCTCCAGGCCGTCCAGGATGGGGACCCCGGACGTGAGCAGCGTGCCCAGGGTGCGACAGA
>QHVQ01000058.1:10686-21749 GCA_003222305.1 Acidobacteriota bacterium
GGAATGTCTTGTGATATTGGAAGAGCCCGAAAGCCGCTCCACCGGCCAGCAGAACCAGGAGCCACATATACCGGCCCAGGAACTTGCTCACGGCGATGGTGATCCGGGTGGGGAGGGGCAACTGAGCCCCCAGTCCCTCGAAAAGGGCCGCGAAGGTGGGAATGACCTTCCAGAGGATGATGATCACCACCCCCACGGCGATGGTGATGACCGCGGAGGGATAGATCATGGCGGAGCGAACGGCCGCCTGCAGTTTGACCCGCTTTTCAATGTAGGACGACATCCTCTGGAGAATGGTATCCAGGATGCCGCCCGCCTCTCCCGCGGCAATCATGTTGCAGAAAAGATCATTGAATACCTTCGGGTGCTTGCGCAGGGCGTCTGCCAGAGTGGAACCCGACTCCACGTCCTGGCGGACCCCAAACAGGACCTTCTGGAAGGACCGATTCTTCTGCTGGCCGCCTAGGATCTCCAGGCACTGGACCAGCGGGAGGCCCGCGTCGATCATCACCGAGAACTGGCGGGTGAAAATGGCGATTTCCTTCTGACTCACCCCTCCCCCCATCTTAGGCAGGGAGATTTCCTTCCCCTTCTCGGTCACCCCCGTCACGAGAACTTGCTGCTTGCGCAGCATGGCCACCACCGCATCCTTGCTGTCAGCGGAGATGACGCCTTGCTGGATCCTCCCGCCCTTGCCCTTGCCCTTCCAGGAATAAGTCGGCATGGTGTGTCTCCTTGCGCCCGGTTATTTCCGCGCGATCCGGCCCTGGCCCGACGGCGGGTTGGTGTAGATGAGCCCTGCCCCGCGATTGATCATCTCCTGCAGTTCGTCGGGATTCGACGAGCGGGAGAGGGCGGTGGACAGGGATATCTGCTTCTTGAAATAGAGCGTGGCCAGCGACTGGTTAAAGGTCTGCATGCCATAGAGAAGCTGGCCGGTCTGCATCATGGAATAGATCTGGTGCACCTTGTCCTCCCGCACCAGGTTACGGATGGCAGAGTTAGGTATCAGGATCTCCATCGCCAGGGCCCGACCCTTGCCGTTGGCCCGAGGGAGGAGGGACTGGCAGATGATGCCCTCCAGCACGAAGGAGAGCTGGGCTCGGATCTGCGCCTGCTGGTGCGCCGGAAAGACGTCGATGATGCGGTTGACGGTCTGTACCGCCGAGTTGGTGTGCAGCGTGGCAAAAGTGAGGTGTCCGGTCTCGGCGATGCGCAGGGCGGACTCGATAGTCTCCAGATCGCGCATCTCTCCGATGAGCACCACGTCCGGATCCTGTCGAAGCACCGACCTCAGTGCGTTGGCGAAGGAATGGGTGTCCGCAAACAGCTCACGCTGATTGACGATGCAGCGCTTGTGAGAGTGAAGGTACTCAACGGGATCCTCGATGGTCACGATGTGTTCGGCCCGATCGGTGTTGACTTTGTCGATCATCGCGGCCAGGGTGGTTGATTTCCCCGAGCCCGTGGGTCCCGTGACCAGGACGAGGCCACGTGGCTTTTCGCAGAGCTTGCGCATTACGTCGGGAAGACCCAGCTCGTCGAAGCCTTTGATCTCCCAGGGAATGGCCCGGAAGGCGGCCGCCACTGCGCCGCGCTGGTTGAAGAAGTTGGCGCGGAAGCGGGCCAGCCCTCGCACGCCGAAGGAGAAGTCCAGCTCCATGTTCTCCTCAAAGCGGTGCTTTTGCTGGTCGGTAAGGACCGAGTAGGCGAGCGTTTTGGTCTCGGGAGCCGTGAGCGGAGGGAGTTGCAGGGGCATCAACTTTCCATCCACTCGGATCTGGGGCGGAGAGTTGGTGGTGAGGTGGAGGTCGGTGCCACCCTGCTCGACCAGCGTCTTCAGAAGTTGGTGAAGGGTCACGGCCATGTGTTGTTCTCCTCGTGGGACGAAGGTCCCGGGTGGCGCTGGCTCTACAGCACCGTTTCCCGGACCACCTCCTCCACCGTTGTTAGCCCGTCGCGAATCTTCCTGAGTCCGCTCTTCCGGAGAGAGATCATTCCTAGCTCCAACGCCTTGTTCTTCAACTCCAGGGAGGACGCGCCGCAGAGAATCATCTCCCGAAGCTCATCGGTAATCTCCATGACCTCATAAAGCCCCACGCGCCCTTTGTAGCCGGTGTTGTTGCAGACGGGGCAGCCGCGCCCCTTGAATAGCTTTACCCGGCCCGCCTCGTCTGGGGTGTAGCCGATATCCGTGAGGGCCTGCACGGGCATCTGGACCTCCTCCTTGCATTCTTTGCAGAGCCGTCGCACCAGCCGCTGGGCGCAAATGAGGTGCACGGAGGTGGCCACCAGGTAAGGCTCGATACCCATGTTCATGAGGCGGTTGATGGTGGAGGGGGCATCGTTGGTGTGCAGCGTGGAGAGGACCAGGTGCCCGGTAAGGGCGGCTTTGACGGCGATTTCCGCCGTCTCGAAGTCTCGGATCTCTCCCACCAAGATGATGTTGGGGTCCTGGCGCAGGAACGATCGCAGCGCCGCGGCAAAGTTGAGTCCGATCTGCTCCTTCATCTGCACCTGATTAATGCCGTGGAGGTTGAACTCCACGGGATCCTCGGCGGTGATGATGTTCGTCTCAGGGGTGTTCACGCGGCTGATGGAGGAGTAGAGGGTGTTGGTCTTGCCGGAGCCCGTGGGACCGGTGACCAGCACCATGCCGTAGGGCTTGAAGATGGCCTTTTCGAACTTGCTCAAGGACTCCTGCTCGAACCCCAACCGGGTCATGTCCAGCATGAGATTCTCTTTGTCCAGGAGCCGCATAACGATCTTCTCGCCGAAGAGGGTCGGCAGCACTGAAACGCGGTAGTCCATCTCTTTGTTCTTGCCTTGGAGCTTGATCTTGATTTTGATGCGACCATCCTGGGGCAGGCGCTTTTCAGAAATGTCCAGCTTGGCCATGATCTTCAGGCGGGAGGTGATGGCGTCCTTGAGCTTCATGGGTGGGTTCATGATCTCGTACAGAACGCCGTCGATACGAAAACGGACTCGAAAGTCCTTTTCATACGGTTCCACGTGGATGTCCGAGGCCCCTCGCTTGATGGAGTCGGTGAGGATCAGGTTCACCAGGCGCACCACCGGGGCCTCCTCGGTGGATGCCTCCAGCTTCGCCAGGTCCACATCCTCCGTGTCTTCCAGCACCTCCAGGGCGGCGGGATCGTCCGTCTCTGCCATCTCGTCCATGACCTTCTTGAGTTCCAGGGCATGGATGGATCCGTAGTACTTGTCGATGGCCTCTTTGATGGCCACCTCCGAGGCGACCACCGGTTCTACGTTGTAGCCGGTCATGAACTTGATGTCGTCCATGGCGAAGACGTTGGTGGGATCCACCATGGCGACGGTGAGGGTGGCACCCGTGCGGGAGACGGGCAGGATCAGGTACTTCTGGGCCACTTCGGAGGGGATAAGCTTCACCACCCCATCGTCCAGATCCATGGTGCGCAGGTTGATGGAGGGTACGCCGTGCTGCTGCGAAAGAACGCGAGTAATCTCCTCTTCTTTCACGAGGCCCAGCTTTACCAGGTTGAAGCCCAACTTCCCGCCGTTGGCTTTCTGGTACTCGAGGGCCTCCTGAAGCTTTTTCGGTGTCAGGAGGTTTGCCTTGATCAACATCTCTCCGAGCTTGACCGCCATCCTCAATTCCCTCGGAAGTCCATCGGAAGCCAGGGCGGGAGCTCGCCCGGAAGCTTTGGGGCCAGTCGTGATTTCTTCGAGTCTGCCGGAAGGGAACTTCGGGCTCGACCCGGCGCCGATGGTGAGATAAGTCTTTTCCTGGAAAACACTTACACACCAAGTCGGCAGCCTAGAATATAGTGTCATGGTACAAATTTTGTCAAGGTCATAAGTACAAAATGAATATGCGTACAGTGATAATTGACAATTTATTGAAGCAGTTCTAGATTATTGACTGGTCACCACTAAGGGGCATTCCGGAGGACAGGGTGGGAGCGGAATCGGGAGTCGTGGAGCGGGTTCGCAGGGCACTGCTGCCAGTCACCGGCCTACCCCTCCTCCTGGGTCTGGCCATGGGGGGACTCCTTCTGGCGCTTTGGGGACGCGACATTCGTTCTGGAGCCTTCCTCATTGGCGACTGTCCTTACTATGCCTCGACCGCAGTTTCTCTCTGGGTGGACGGGGATATGAACCTTGAAAACCAGCTCCGCGGAGGCCTTGCCGTGCACCAAAAGCAGGTGGCGCTCGGACGGCGCGGCGAGTGTTTTCCAAAACACCCGGTTCTCATGTCCGTCCTCTCGGTCCCCTTCTATGCCCTCTTTGGGATAGCGGGCTTCCTCGTTTTCAACGCCCTGGTCGGATTGCTTCTCCTGACGGTGGTGTGGGCGCTCTGCCGGCGCTTTGTGGGGCCTCCCACCGCCACCGCGGCAACGGTGTTGGTGTTCGCCGGTTCCTTCCTGCGGGGCTACGCCTACAACTACTCACCGGATCTCTTTTCTACCCTCCTGGTCCTGGCGGGAATCCTTCTGATCTTCGGGGGGCGCCCCTTCCCGGGTGGCATCCTCCTGGGAGTCTCCGTCCTTGCAAAGGTGACCAACCTGTTCGTGGCAGCCCTGGTGGTGACATTCCTCTGCTTCCGGCGTCCCCGAATCGGCGCGCTGGCGGCCGGTGCCGGGCTCCTCCCTGGAATGGCGGCGTGGACCATACTCAATCTGGCCATGTTTGGCTCCCCGACCACCACGGGGTACGATCGGACTCTTGTCCTGCAGGACGGCACGGTCACCACCGTTTCCCACCGGGCCTTCTTCGATCTCCCGGTTTGGGAAGGCATCCGAGCGCAGCTGATCGATCCGCGCGTCGGCCTTCTGACGACCTCCCCCCTCCTCCTCCTCGCCCTGCCGGGATGGCTCCCTCTCCTCAAGAAACATCGCTGGGAGGGATTGTTGATCCTGGGGCTGGGCGAGTTCCTCTTCTTGTTCTTCAGCACCTATCGCTGGTGGGCTACAAGCCATTACGGCAATCGATTCCTCATGGTGCCCGTCTGTCTTTGTGCGGTCCCCATGGCGTTCACCTTGGACGCTCTTTCTCAGCATCTGCGCGGCCTGGTCCATGCACGCACTGCCGCTCCTGAGCCGCTGAGGCACAGGTGAGCGGAAAGATCTGGTTACGACGAATCCTTCTCCCGTTTCTCCTCAGCCGCGCGGGATTGTGGGCAGTAGGAATCCTGGCCCTGGCCTTGCTGGGATCGGCGCGGGAGCGCATGCCCGGGAATCTGTTGGCTCACACCCCTGCAGCGCTCCCACTCGAGATTTGGGCGAGGTGGGATTCGGAGTGGTACCTCCTCATCGCGAGGGAGGGCTACGCGGCGGACCGCTCGCTCGCGACCTACTCGGCGGGCTATCGGCCGGGCGATACAGCCGGATTCTTCCCTCTCTACCCCCTGCTACTGACGATCTTGGAGAGACTGGGTGTGCCGGAGGTGGCCGCGGGAATCCTGCTCTCGAATATGGCGCTTCTGACGGCCCTGACCCTTCTCTATCTTCTGGTCAGAGAAGAGTGGGACGATCATGCCGCCGGCGCAGCAGTTTGGGTTCTGCTCGGGTTCCCATTCTCTCTATTCTTCTCAGCGGTCTACTGCGAGTCCGTGGCCCTGGCTTTGACGCTCGGGGGATTTCTGCTCGCCCGGCGAAGGCGCTGGGGCTGGCTTGGCTTGTGTGGATTCTTCTGCGCCCTGGCCCGGCCCACAGGACTCTTGGTGGCCCCAGCCTTGGCGTGGGAGGTCAAAGAGCGCCGAGGGGGCTGGCGGGGAGCGCTGGCGTTGCTCGGGTTTCCAGCGGGTGTTGCAGCTTTTAGCGCTTGCTGCGGTTTCCTTTTCTCGGACCCGCTGATCTGGGAGACGCGTCAGGAGCGTTGGCGCGGGAGCCTTTCCGGACCGTGGAAGGCGTTCAAGCGGTTCTTCGAATCCTCGCCCAGCCTTCATGGAGCCCACAACTCCATTCTGGAATTCTGTCTTGCCCTCCTGTTCCTGGTTGCTCTGGTGCCAGTGCTCCGGAAGACTCCCCGCTCCTGGGGGACCTATGCCCTCCTGTGTGTTATGGTGCCGCTGGGATCGACTCTCTGGTCGTTCGGAAGGCTGGCGCTCATGGCTTTCCCGGTCTTCGCGTGGATGGGGTTCCTCCTGCGCCGAGACTCCAGCGCCCTGGCGGGCTACCTGGCTCTCTGTCTCCCACTGGGCGGACTGCTCATGGCCTTCTTCGCTTGCGGATGGTGGGCGGGCTGAACCCAGCTAGGATCTCTTGGCTTGTGCGAGGCCGGCCTGGACGAAGGTCCTTCAAATCCCTCGCTGAAGTCTCTGGGCGAGGAGGGGCGGCAGTCCTGCTTCCAGGATGCGGAGTTGGGCCTTCGGGACAGGGTAGCTGACCCGGTGAAAAACGACCTGCCGCTGGGTTTCATCCAGAATCAGAAAGGCCGCGCGGGGATCTTCGTCTCGAGGCTGGCCCACGGATCCCGGATTGATCAGGTAGCGTTCGCCGTCCCGCAGGGGAATCCGGGTCCCACCTGGGACCGGCAGCAGACCGCTCACGGTCTCCCTGGTCTTGCGAAAGACACACGGCAGGTGAGTGTGGCCGAAGAAGCAGAGGAAGAAATCCAGCCCCCGGAAGAGAAGGGCCGCCGCATCAGGATCCACCAGGTACTCATCTTCGTCCAGCGGCGTACCGTGGGCCACGAGACAGGATTCACCCAGCGGCCTCGGCCCCGGCGGAAGATTCGCCAAGTAATCTCTGCTCTCGGCCGACAGAAGCCTGCGGTTCACCAGGGCGGCCTGGAGCGCAAGCAGGTTGAAATCCTCTCCCTGCTCGATTCCTGCGACGACGCGATCGTGGTTTCCTCGGATGATGACAGCAGGGTCGAGCGCCTGGACCACCTTCACTACTTCGTCCGGACTCCCGCCGTAACCCACCAGGTCTCCGAGTATCGCCACGCGGTCGTACCCCAACTCACGGGCCGCCTCCAGGCAGCTCTGGGTAGCTTCCAGGTTGGAATGCAGATCGCTCAGGATGAGAGTTCGCACGACCGATGGGGCTCCTTCACCTTGGGCTGAAGCCTTGCTTCTTGAGCGACTCCAAGATCCTTTGCGCCACTTCAGTGGGGGGACCACTCTCGGTATCCACATGCACGCGGGCGCATCGGTAAAACTCCTGCCGGAATCGGTAAAGCCCCTCGATTTCGGGCCGGCCACCCCACAGCGGACGGCCAGCTCCGCCCTCGCAGCGTCGCAACGCCTCCCCCAGGCCTACCCTGAGCCACACCGACCATCCTGCGGCTTCCACCAGGTTTCGGTTCTCTTCCGCCACGTAGGTTCCACCGCCCGTGGCCACCACGATTCTGGGGATGGAGATGAGGGAGGCTAGGACTTCGCGCTCCACCCGGCGAAAGTGAGGCTCCCCCGATTCGCGAAAGATCTCGGGGAGGCCCTTCCCTTCCCGGCGGCAAATCACCTCGTCCAGGTCCACGAACTGCCATCCGAGCAGCCTGGCCAGCTCGGCTCCGGAAGTGGTCTTCCCGGCACCCATGAACCCCACGAGGTAGATCTGGTCTGCGACGGGGAGGCGCACCGGAAAGGCTCCCCCTAGGAGTGTGCCGCCACCGGCTTGCCGCCGGCCAGGAGGCGCTCCAGGTAGTGGGTGGAAATCCTTCCCTGCAGGAAATCCGTGTCGCTGATGATGCGCCGCAGCACTGGAATGGTGGTCTTGATGCCCTCCACCACCATCAAATCCAGAAGCCGCCGCATCCGGGAGATCGCTTCCTGGCGACTATTCCCGTGGGTAATGACCTTGGCCACCAGGGAGTCGTAGTAAGGCGAAATGATCCCGTCCGCGTGAGCGGCGGTGTCAATCCGTACTCCGGGTCCACCGGAGATGTTGAAGTTGGTGATCCGGCCCGGGGACGGGACGAAGGACTCGGAGTCCTCGGCATTGACGCGGCACTCGATGGCGTGCCCGAAAAAGCGGATGTCGTCCTGCGTATATCCCAGGGGCTCCCCCGCTGCGATCCGGATCTGCTCCTTGATAAGGTCCAGTCCCGTGACCATCTCGGTAACCGGGTGCTCCACTTGAATTCGGGTGTTCATCTCGATGAAGTAAAACTTGCCATCGGGAGCGAGGAGAAACTCGATGGTGCCCGCGTTCTGATAGTTGGCCGCCCGCGCGCCCGCCAGGGCCGCCTCCGCCATGCGCTTGCGGAGCTTGGGGGAAAGGGCCGTGCACGGAGACTCCTCCACCAGCTTCTGATGCCTTCGCTGGATGGAGCATTCGCGTTCCCCCAGGTGCACCACGTTTCCCCGCTCGTCCCCCAGCATCTGGAACTCCACGTGTCGAGGATCTGCGATGTACTTCTCCAAGTAGACATCGGAGACGTCGAAGGCTTTCTTGGCCTCATTCATGGCGGTCTGGATTGCAACCCGCAGCTCCTCTTCGCTCCGTGCGATGCGCATGCCCCGGCCGCCGCCTCCAGCGGCGGCTTTGATGATGACCGGATAGCCGATCTTGCGCGCCAGAGCCATCGCTTCCACCTCGCTCCCGAGGGTTCCCCGACTGCCGGGGACACACGGCACTCCGGCCGCCTCCATGGATTCCCGTGCCTTGGACTTGTCCCCCATCTGGCGGATGACTGCCGGGCTGGGGCCGATGAATTTGATGTTGCAGGCTTCGCAGACCTCCGCGAAATGAGCGTTCTCCGCCAGAAAACCGTAGCCGGGATGGATGGCGTCGGCGTCGGTAATTTCCGCGGCGGCGATGACACTGCTGAGGTTTAGATAGCTTTCGCGGCTCGCGGGCGGCCCGATGCATACGTCTTCGTCGGCGTAGCGCACGTGGAGAGCGTCGGCGTCCGCCTCGGAGTGGACCGCTACCGTGGAGATGCCGAGCTCCCGGCAGGCCCAGAGGATGCGCAGCGCTATCTCGCCGCGGTTCGCAATGAGGATTTTCTTGAACACGGCGACCCTATCCGGCGGCGGGGCGAACCCGGAAGAGCACTTCGTTGTATTCCACAGGCTGGCCATTGGAGACCAGAATCTCTTCCACCACCCCATCCAAATCCGATTCGATCTCATTCATGAGTTTCATGGCTTCTACGATGCACAGGACCTGCCCCGCTTTGACCGTCTGGCCCACTTCGGTGAACGAGGGCGCCTCCGGACTCGGGGCGCGGTAAAAAGTGCCCACCAGAGGTGACTTGATCTCATGGAGCTTGATGGAGGAGGGAGAGGGCGCAGGGACCATTGCGGGCGACGACACCGATGCGGATGTCGGGGCTGGGAAGGAGGGGACAGGCAAAACCGCATGAGCGGGGGCGAGCGCCGGCGGCCGAGGATCGGCCTTGACCAGCTTAATCTTGAACCCTTCCCTTTCCAGCTCAAACTCGACAAAGTTGCTGTTGGAGATCAAATCGATCAATTCCAGAATTTCCTTGTCCAAGGAAGGCCTCCCGTTTCAGCCACCCTAAACGCCTGCCCCGCAGACCTGGCTGCGGGGCATAGACTCAGGACCCTCCTTGATGCGGGCCCTGGGCCGTGCAGGTCCCTTGCGGAATTAGCCCAGCTCGCCTTCGAGCCTCCAGGAGGCCTTTTGCAACTCGTAGCGCGCCCTTCCGGTCCAGGCCTGTGGATCCAGTACGAGACACAAATAGTACTCGGGAGTCACGGAGCGCAGCAGCGTCTGGGCTTCCTCACACCTGAGAACCAGCTCCTGCGGCATACCATGATCCAGGGCGCGTCCCGTGGCCACTGCGGTCTTGATGAGAGAAGTACACTCTGCCGCGATCTTTTCGAGGTCGATGCCGGCGCGGATGGGAATCTCCGCGATGGGAATCCCGTCGACGCCGATCATGGCGGCGCCCTGTGCTTCCTGTACCCGAGCTATCAATCCCTCCAGGACTTCCTTAAACATATCATCCCCTCTGGATACCGATCAACCAGTCCTGCAGCTCTTGAATCACGCGACGCTGAACCTTGGTCACCGGCGCCGGGAGCCTTGTTCCCCCGGTCACCTCGCGCCCGCGCTCTTTATCCGGCACTCCACGCTCGGCCTCGCGGCCCAGGATCTCGGCGATTCGCCCGCGCACACCCCGGTTATCGGGATCGGCGCGGAGCATGTTCTCATAAACGGCCACGGCACGATCCACCAGTCCCTGTCCTAGATAGATCTCCGCAAGGGTGTTGGTGGAGAGGGCATCCCCGCACGCTGGAGCCGCCTCGGGGGGGTTGAGGGGATGGGGTCCCGACTCGTCGTCCGGCCCGCGCTCCAACTGATAAACCTGGGCGCGGACCTCTGAATCATCGGGGTAGAAACTTTGAAGTCGTCGAAACGTCTCCAGGGCCTCCGACCAGCGACCCTGATTGCGATAAATCCCGGCCAGCAGCCTTCCCGCCAGCAGGTTCTGGGGCTCCACTTCCAGCACGGCCCTGAACTCGGCGCCCGCTTCTTCTGGCCGATCCAATTCCAGCAGCGCGCGGCCTAGCAGCACGCGAGCCGAATGGTAATGGGGGTAGCGCTGCAGGCCTTCCCGACAGACTCTCTCCGCCTCCGCCAGACGACCCAGGCGTCGGTACTCTTCGGCCAGCGGCAGGAAGGCTCGGGAAGAGGGCTCCCGATCCCACCGGTTTTTCAAGTCCTCGAGACGTCCCACGAGTCTCCCCTTACAGACCTATCCGCGAGGGCCGATGTCGCTTCTCACTTGCTCCGGGGCGGCGCCATTCTAGGAAAGCGCTCGAGCCCCTGTCAAACCTTTGCAACCGCGGAGCTTTGCCTTACCCCATGGAAAGCAAAAGGGGCTCCCGGAGATTGCCTCCGGGAACCCCTCGGGAAGCCGCTCCGCCAGCCCCTTACGGACTGCAGGCGGGGTAACCCGGAGTGGTCGGATCGCAGCAGTCACCCACTCCATTCCCCCCGATGGGGAAGGTGTCCAGCTGGCTCGGGTTGAAGACCAGCGGACAGTTGTCCGTGGCATCGGGCACGCCGTCGCTGTCGGAATCTGGCGTGGTGGTGAAGGTCACCGGGACGTTGGCGGTGAAAGACACACTGTGGCCACTGAAATCCTGCCCTTCCACGTCGATC
>QHVQ01000185.1 GCA_003222305.1 Acidobacteriota bacterium
GGCCGCTGGGTCCAGGCTTTGAGGGGAATTAGCTCAGCTGGGAGAGCGCCTGGTTTGCAACCAGGAGGTCACCGGTTCGATCCCGGTATTCTCCACCGCTTATCGAGATGCTGTCTGGCGGAACAAGCTTCCGGCAGACAGGATCCCGATGGATTCGCTGGTTCTTTGACAATTGATATCCGGTTAGTGTTGCGATTGCGCAAAGTGGCGCTTGGCGTGTCTAGACTTTTATGGTCAAGCTACTAAGGGCACACGGTGGATGCCTTGGCGCAGGAGGGCGACGAAGGACGTGGTAAGCTGCGATAAGCCTCGGTGAGCCGCAAGCAGGCGTTGACCCGGGGATCTCCGAATGGGGCAACCTGTCACGAGTAATATCGTGACTTCCGTTCCTGAATAAAATAGGGAGCGGTAAGCCAACGGGGGGAAGTGAACCATCTCAGTACCCCCAGGAAAAGAAAGCAACCGCGATTCCCCTAGTAGCGGCGAGCGAACGGGGAACAGCCTAAACCGGGCGTATGTAGAAGCTCGTGAGCGTTGTACGTCCGGGGTTGTGGGGGCGGGCGTGGTTCCGTCACGACGGAACCGTGGAGTTACAAACCGGTGGGTTAACCGAATGACCTGGAAAGGTCAGCGATACGAGGTAATAGCCCTGTAGGTAAAAATTCTCCGGCTCCAAGCCTGCTTCCCAAGTACCACGGGACACGGGAAATCCTGTGGGAATCCGGGAGGACCATCTTCCAAGGCTAAATACCAACCTGCGACCGATAGTGAACTAGTACCGTGAGGGAAAGGTGAAAAGATCCCCTTTTAGGGGAGTGAAATAGTACCTGAAACCGTGTGTCTACAAGCAGTGGAAGGGCTATGGTCTTCTTCGGAAGATCACGCCCGACCGCGTGCCTTTTGCATAATGAGCCGGCTAGTTAGTTTGTGCAGCGAGGCGAAGCGTTAAGCGAGCCGAAGCGAAAGCGAGTCTTAAATGGGCGATCAGTTGCACGGACTAAACGCGAAGCGGGATGATCTACCCTTGGCCAGGGCGAAGCATATGTAACAATATGTGGAGGCCCGAACCAGTGTTGGTTGAAAACAGCTTGGATGAGCTGAGGGTAGGGGTGAAAGGCCAATCAAATTCCGTTATAGCTCGTTCTCCCCGAAATAGCTTTAGGGCTAGCCTCGTACGTTTGTTCACGGAGGTAGAGAACTGGATGGACTAGGGGCCTTACCAGGTTACTGAATCCAACCAAACTGCGAATTCCGTGAACCCATAGTGCGGGAGTCAGACTGTGGGGGATAAGCTTCACAGTCAAAAGGGAAAGAACCCAGACCGCCAGCTAAGGTCCCTCAATTCGACCTAAGTGGTAAAGGATGTGGAAACACACAGACAACCAGGAGGTTGGCTTAGAAGCAGCCATCCTTTAAAGAAAGCGTAACAGCTCACTGGTCAAGTGGTTCCGCGCCGACAATTCACCGGGGCTCAAGGTCGATACCGAAGCTGCGGATCATGAGGATCTTCGGATCCTTAGGGTGGTAGGGGAGCATTCCATGGGGAGCTGAAGCCATACCGTAAGGAGTGGTGGACCGCATGGAAGAGACCCTGCCGGCACAAGTAGCGATAAGGGCGGCGAGAACCCGCCCCGCCGAAAGTCTAAGGTTTCCTGAGGAAGGTTAATCCGCTCAGGGTTAGTCGGTCCCTAAGCCGAGGCCGAAAGGCGTAGGCGATGGACAGTCAGGTCAATATTCCTGCACCACCTCGGGAGCGCTTTAAGCGAAGGGGTGACGCGGAAGGATAGGCATACGGGCGACTGGAAATGCCCGGCCGCAATCATAGGAGGGTTCCCCAGGCAAATCCGGGGAGCCATTCAACTCTGAGGAAAGCGGGGAAGTGCGCCTTCGGGCAAACCAACTTGTCGATTCCATGCCGCCGAGAAAAACCTCTAGCTAGTTCCCGGGGTGACCGTACCGCAAACCGACACAGGTAGATGGGGAGAATATCCCAAGGCGCTTGAGAGAACCCTCGTTAAGGAACTCGGCAATCTAGCCCCGTAACTTCGGGAGAAGGGGTGCCTCGGAGAGTGACTTCAATCAGAGGAAGCTTTCCGGGGCCGCAGTGAAAGGGCCCATACGACTGTTTACTAAAAACACAGGTCCCTGCAAAGTCGAAAACGACGTATAGGGACTGACGCCTGCCCAATGCCGGAAGGTTAAAGCAAGGGGTCATCCGTCGCAAGACGGAGAAGCTCTGAACTGAAGCCCCGGTGAATGGCGGCCGTAACTATAACGGTCCTAAGGTAGCGAAATTCCTTGTCGGGTAAGTTCCGACCTGCACGAATGGCGTAACGAGATGGGCGCTGTCTCGACGAGGGGCTCAGCGAATCTGTAGCACCGGTGAAGATGCCGGTTACCCGCAACTAGACGGAAAGACCCCGTGCACCTTTACTATAGCCTAGCAGTGAATTTTGGTGCTGTATGTGTAGGATAGGTGGGAGGCTTTGAAGCGTGGGCGTCAGCCTGCGTGGAGCCAACGGTGAAATACCACCCTTATGGCTCTGAGATTCTAACCCAGGACCGTGATCCGGCCCGGGGACACTGTTAGGTGGGTAGTTTGACTGGGGCGGTCGCCTCCTAAATTGTAACGGAGGCGCCCGAAGGTTCCCTCAGGCTGTTTGGAAACCAGCCGTAGAGTGCAAAGGCATAAGGGAGCTTGACTGCGAGACCTACAAGTCGAGCAGGTGCGAAAGCAGGGCTTAGTGATCCGGCGGTCCCGCATGGAAGGGCCGTCGCTCAACGGATAAAAGGTACGCCGGGGATAACAGGCTTATCCTCCCCAAGAGTTCACATCGACGGGAGGGTTTGGCACCTCGATGTCGGCTCATCGCATCCTGGAGCTGAAGCAGGTTCCAAGGGTTGGGCTGTTCGCCCATTAAAGCGGTACGTGAGCTGGGTTTAGAACGTCGGGATCTATCCTTAGTACGAGAGGACCGGGATGGACGGACCTCTAGTGTACCAGTTGTCCCGCCAGGGGCACCGCTGGGTAGCTATGTTCGGAAAGGATAAGCGCTGAATGCATCTAAGCGCGAAGCCCCCCTCAAGATGAGGTATCCCTTCCACCTTCGGGTGGACTAAAGACTCCTTGTAGACCACGAGGTTGATAGGCCAGAGGTGTAAGTGGGGTAACTCACTCAGCTGACTGGTACTAATCGGTCGTGAGGCTTGACCATAAAAATCTAGGCCCGCCGTAGCTCTTTGGCGATCGCAAACTCAATTCACTGGATCAGTCGACGCTGTATTCATGCAGCACAGAACGACTTCAGTTGATTGACGCCGGGAAGACTTGATCGTACCTTTCCGGTGGATTGGCTGTCGATTTTCGATAGGTGTTGGGGATTCAGACGCATCATGAGGAATCTCGGGAAGCTCACGATCGGACTTAGCCTGCTCCTCGTTTCGTCGTGGGCCGCTGCTGAAGACACACGCAGGAAGTGGCAAATCGGCGGAGGAATCTCCTACTGGTCTACCATTGACGACATTCGCAGCAATTCCACGACTGCCTACGCCCCGCTGAGCGCAGCACAGCAGGGGGCTCTCCCGTCGATTCTCTTCTCCGACCCGCGCCCGGACGCCAACGAGTTGAACCAGCCGACCATCCAGGACGGCTTCAAAATGGACTTCAACGCTAGTTTCGGAGTGACACGCTGGTTTTCCCTGCAGATTGGCGGGAGTTACTTCAACGGCCCGGTGGGGAACATTGAGTTCTATTCGGAAGATCGACATCTACCCATAAGCCTGACTCAGGTCTTTCCCAATCCATCCCCTGTCGGTGTGGACTGCAATGTCACAGTCTGCGAACAGATGACCGGTCCAACAAATCCCAGTTATGGCTTTGTCCCGGTGGGACAGTTGACGGAAGTCCCGGTCGAAATCTCTGGTTTGGTGCGGTTTCGACCGGAGAGCCCCTTCGATCCCTATGTGGGCGCCGGGGTCGGATATATCTTCACCAGCCTCGATACGTCCAAATCGGATATCGGCACACCGATAATCATGTCGGCTTCCGATGCCACCGGGGACAACAGGGTGGTCACCATGCGGAACTTCCAGGATGTCCAGAACTTCACCAATGGCCTGGTGGTGGCCAACATCCGTTCAGGGGCGCGGGCGATCAAAACTTTTCCGACCGCCACTTCCGTTGGCGGGACCCCTATCACTGGCCTGGCGGCCACCGTGAATTCGGCGCCCGAGGTGCACCTGGTGGGTGGCGTGGATTACTACTTCACCGATCATGTTTCGCTCTTCATCGATGCGAGGTACCTTTGGGCCCAGAGCAAGGTCAAGATCCGGATTGACGGGCAGAACCAGATCTATTCAGGCATCCTCGACTATGGATGCGTCAACGGCGCGCCGACGTGCCGCACCCTGGACGGCGCGATTCACGACACCTCCAACGTGTACATCACCAATGCTAGTGTGGATGATGTTCAGGACGTCATTCTTATCCAGGGAGGGGACATTCGCTTCGGTGGGTTCTCACTTGGAGTAGGAGTCAGGTACACCTTTTAGTAATTTCCCGGTGATTCTAGCGGAGGGGTCACACCCGTTCCCATTCCGAACACGGAAGTTAAGCCCTCCAGCGCCGATGGTACTGCACGGGTGACTGTGTGGAAGAGTAGGCCGTTGCCGGGAAGTTTATGGGGCCCGCATGAGAACCATGCGGGCCCCGTTGTTTTCGGCGGTTCGAGTCGCATGCAGGATCTGCAGAAGGGTGTGCTATCATTAAAACTAGTGCTGAGCGGGGGAGAATTCGATGTCCGGTCATTCCAAGTGGCACAAGATCCGGCACACCAAGGGCGCAGTGGACGCCAAGCGTGGCCGAGTGTTCACCAAGCTCATCAAGGAAATAACTGTGGCAGCCCGCATCGGGGGAGGCGATCTGGACGGAAACCCTCGCCTGCGCAGCGCCGTGGATGCTGCCCGGGCCGCCAATATGCCTTCAGACAACATTAAGCGGGCCATCCAAAAAGGGACCGGGGAGCTCCCCGGGACGCAAATCGAAGAAGTCACCTACGAGGGATATGGGCCCGGGGGCGTGGCGATCTATGTCCAGGCCATGACGGACAACAAGAACCGCACGTTGCCGGAGATTCGGCACCTCTTCGGCAAGTATGGCGGAAATCTTGGAGAGCAGAATTCGGTGGCCTGGATGTTCGAGAAGAAGGGATATCTGGTGGTGGACAAGGGACAGCTCACCGAGGATGAGTTGATGGAAATCGTCCTCGAGGCCGGGGGCGAGGATCTGAGGGACGACGGTGAGAGCTACGAAGTGCTCACCGCGCCCGAGTCCTACCATCGAGTGAGGGAGGCTTTGGAAAGACGAAAGGTTCCGATCGCTACCGTGGAAGGGCAGAAGGCACGGAGCCTCTTGAATATGATGGAGGCCTTGGAGGACCAAGAGGACGTGCAGCACGCCTACGCCAACTTCGACATCGCGGACGAAGAAATCGACCGCCAGGCCTCCTGACGAAGGAAACTCGTTGCGCATCCTCGGGATCGATCCCGGATCGTTCGCAACCGGCTATGGCATCGTGGATGAGAAAGCCGGGAGGATTCGGGAGATCGAATGCGGCGCCATCCGTCCAGGACGCCGGCACCCCTTCCTCTCTCGGATCTCCGAAATCTACGACACCCTGACCGAAATCGTCCGACGCCTCTCTCCCCAGGAAGTCGCCGTCGAGAATCCTTTCTATCATCGAAACGTGCGCAGCATGCTCCAACTCGGTCAGGCAAGGGCCGCAGCGCTGCTTCCCGTGATCCGGGCAGGGCTCCCAGTCTTCGAGTACTCCCCCCGGGAAGTTAAGCTCGCGGTGGCCGGACACGGAAACGCGGAGAAGCAACAGGTGGCGCGGATGGTTTCCCTCCTCCTGAGTCGCTCCGCCGCCCCTGCTTCTCTGGATGCCGCCGATGCTCTGGCGGTCGCCATTTGTCACGCCCATCGCTCCCAGAGCCTGAAGCGCCTCAACAAATCCCTCGCATGAGCCTTGCGCGCATCGGACGGCTCCCTCTCGGCCTCCTGATCGTAGGGCTGATCTGCTCCTGTCTCCTGCGATTCGTCCCTTCCGGAAACCTTGCGGTACTGCAGAACCGGGTGGGGCGCTCCGACCCTCAACTCCTTGGGCCGGGCCTCCACTGGCGAATCCCTTTGTGGGAGAGTGTGGAAACCTACCCGCGCCGTCCCGTGACCCTTCAGGGCGAGGTGGGGGTAGTCTCCCGCGATCGCATCAAGGTCTCGCTGCCTTACGAGCTCGGGGTGGAGCTGGATGAAGAGAAGGTACTTCGGGCCCATCGGGAGGCGGGAGGCGCCGGCGCCGTGGATTGGATTCGGCATGAGACCGAGGCAGCGTTGCGGCGCACGGCCAAATGGGCGGACGCCTATCAGCTCCTGCGCGATACGCTTCCGGCGGCCCCGCGGGCAACCCTGGAGAAGAGCCTGGCGCGCTGGGGGCTCGTGCAGGGCAGCCTAAAGGTGGGCCCCGGGAGAGTGCGGCCCGAGATCCTGGCCTCCTTCTCCTCCCAGCGGCTTCGAGCGCTCCGGAAGCCCTCGACCGAGAGACTCGTCGTGATCGGAGTCGATGGGGCGGACTGGGATTTCGCCCTCCCCATGATCCGGCGCGGCGAGCTCCCCAATCTTGCCCGACTTCGCCGGGAAGGGGCCTACGGTAAGATTCGCACCAACAACCCTCCCCTCTCACCGCTGCTCTGGACCACCGTCGCCACCGGAAAGTCGCCCGACCTGCATGGAATCAACGATTTTCTTGTCGTGGATCTCAAGAGCGGACAGATGAGGCCCATTTCCAGCGACTTTCGGAAGGTGAAGGCCTTTTGGAATATCGCAACGGACGCCGGGCTCACCTCGGAAGTCGTGGCCTGGTGGGCTACTTGGCCGGCGGAGCCGATTCGGGGCATTCTGGTGTCGGACCGGGTTTCCTACTCAACGTTCAGCTTTCTGGAGGGGGCGAAGCCGGGGGGAGGAGAAACTTTTCCCGAAGGCTATTTTCAGGAAATCCAGCCGAGCCTGATAGGCGAGAAGGACATCAGGCCTGGGGATCTTTCGCCGCTGGTGCTTGTCACCGCCGCAGAGCTGGCTGCCGCGCGCACCCCGGAGGCCCGCAGCGGGGAGCGCGGAGAGGACCTGGAGTCGCTAGCCACCCTCATACGGGTCCTGGCCAGCACCGAGAACTATCGGCGAATTACCCTGGACCTGCTGCGACGCAAACAGCCGGATCTTTTTGCCGTCTACTTTCAGGGCATAGACGAAATCAACCACCGATACGCCCACCTGTCTTCTCCCCGCATGACCGGAGTCTCCCCTGAGCGCTTCCGAAAATACTCCGACGCCGTGGCAGGCTTTTATCGCCTGCAGGATCGGCTGCTCGGTGAGATTCTCCGGAACATCTCGCCCGAGACTACGGTGATTGTTCTCAGCGACCATGGTTTCCTGACCGGGGCGGCCCGACCTCGGGACGTCCCGCCGTTCATCTCGCAGCAGCCGGGGCTCTGGCATGCTCCCTTCGGTCTCCTCGTCCTCTGGGGCAACCATGTGAAGCCCGGCCCTCTGCCCACGGCGAGCCTCTTCGACATTCTCCCCACCATTCTGGATCTGCTGGGACTCCCTCCCGCGAAGGATCTGCCGGGCCGGAGCCTGCGTTCCGCGCTGGACCCGAGTTTTCTAGGGGGAAGCAAGCTCCCACCCATCGCCTCGTACGAAGCTTACGGCGATCCCCTCCGCGCCTCCACGGAGAATGCTGCCCAGGGTGCCTCCCCGGACAGCGAAGCGATGGTGGAGACGCTTCGCTCGCTGGGTT
>QHVQ01000186.1 GCA_003222305.1 Acidobacteriota bacterium
GATCAGGATGTCGATTTGGCGGCCGAGAGGGCGCAGACATTCTTCCCCAGCTCCAGCTCGGAGGCGCGATCTTCGTCGACCTCGAGCAGCCCCGTGTTGATTCTCTTGATGTCGACGTATTGGGGCGGGAAGAAGGGAAGGCTCGACTTGATGTAAGTGGCAAAGGCGGCCGGATCCCCCAGCGCCATCTTCGCCCCTTCGTTGCGAGACCGAAGCACCCGGAGAGAGCAGACATAGGCGCCCCGCGAATCGCTCTCGGCGGCAGAGCTGAAATGTCCAGGGAATACAAGGACCTCCCCTTCGATCGCCAGGAGCCGGCGGAGAGAGGCGTGATGCAGCGGCGTCCACTCCTCCGCCCTTCCGCCGAGATCGGGCCGCGAGATCGAGTCGACGAAGAGCGTGTCTCCCGCGAAGAGGAATCGACGGTCCAGAAGCAGCGCCACCGCCCCGAGCGTGTGGCCGGGAACGTGCAGGATCTCGAAGCGGGATCGACCGAGCGAGAGGGAGGATCCCTCCTGCAGGAAATTGAACTCCAACTTCCCCGGGAGCATATCCATCGGATGGATCGCGTCGTAAGGGTGAAGGTAGTAAGGCGCCTTCAGCTCCACGGCAAGCACCCGTCCTCCGCTGATGTGATCAGCATGCGCGTGGGTGTCGATGACGGCCGAGACCCGCGCCCCCCTATTTCGAAAAGTCTCGAGGTAGGGAGCGGGGTTGCGCAGGGGGTCGATCACCACCGCTTCATCACCTGAAATCACGATCCAGCTCAGGCATCCGCGGGCGGGCCTGGCCACCTGGATCACGGCGAAGTCGGGCTCCTCGACCACAAGGGCCGATTCGTAGTGATTTCCCCACGCCAGCATTCCTCCCTGGAGATTGACGGCTTCGTACCCCCAGGATCGCAATCCCTCGGCAACGAAAGCCGAGGTACGTCCCTTCGCGCAAACGGTCACCACCAGCGACCCGCGTGGAATTTTCCCCTCGAAATTCTTCCGGACGTAGGCGGCCGCGGCGGCGGGAATGTCGTCCTCCGCGTCCGCGAGCATCCGAGTATAGGGGACGTTGAGCGTCTCGAGGGGACGCTTCCCCTCGATCCGCCACGCCGCGAACTCCTTCGAAGGGCGCACGTCGAGGAGGAAGACGCCCTCGTCCGACATCAATCGCGCGCGGAGATCGCCGACGGAAAGGTTCATGGGGCCCCTTTGCGAACCAGGAACAGATAACTCGAGCCTTCCGTCTTCGACTCCAGCAGCTCGTTTCCGGTGTCTTCGGCCCAAGCGGGAATGTCGGCCAGCGAGCCCCGGTCGGTTGCCACGATCTTCAGGACCTGGCCGGGCTGCAGCGACTTCATCTCCTTCGCCGCTTTCACCACCGGCATCGGGCAGGAAAGCCCCGACGCGTCGAGCAAACGATCTTCCTTGATGTCGGCCATCGATCCTCCTCCGATGCAGTACTTCTCTTGCAGCGGCTCAGATGAACAGTGTCAGATGCGCGCGCCGCGCATGGGAGAGGAAAGCCGCCGCGCCGCCGAATTCGACCCCGGGGATGAAATCACCGGCTTCGTAGCCGAAGACATCCATCGTCATCTGGCAGGCGGTCAGTCGCACCCCCGACTCTCGCGCGACTTCGAGAAGCTCCCGGATTGACGCAACGTTCTTCTTCTTGAACATCGATTTCATCATCATGGTCGCCATCCCCTGCATGCCGGGAAGCGCATTGACCAGATCAGGCATCGGAACAGGCATCGGCATCCCGGGATTGGCCACCGGCGAGACCTTCAGCTTCGACTCGAAATCCTTGTGCACGATGTTCAATCCGTAGGAAGGTGAAGAAAATCGCGGTTTCCATTCCTGCCGCCGCCGCGGCCGTGCAGAGAATCAACGGGGGATAGGCCCAATCGAGCGTCCCTTTCGAGGCGATGATCGCCGCCTTCTTCCCGGCAGGATCGCTCTTCAGGGCCGATGCGATCTCTTCCCGGACGATGCGTCGAATGGTCTCTTCGCTGGTTGATGTCTCTAGCATTGGCTTTCCCCGTGTCCCTTGAGTGTAGCACTATTTCGCGGTTTCATTGTCCTTGGTCGAGCCGTTTCGCCCAATCCGGAGTGACCCCTCTGGCGCTGTTACCTTCGTCTTGCGCTCTTTCCTTCGAAGGAAGGATTGTATCCGTGGAACAAAGAAAGCGGGTAGACTTGGAAAAGCCTACCCGCCCCAAGAATCCCGGATTGCTTGCAACTACGGGCAGCAACGGAAGCGATTGAAGGTGTACATAGTGCAGGCGAGATTGGTGGTCACGGGAGCAGCCGATAGGCCAGTGGCTTCCTTCAGTTGCGCATCACTCAATTCGACCGCGCCCGCGGGATTCGGCGGGATGAGAGCGAACTCCCCTGCTCCAAGTCCAGCCCGGTAACCGGGGTCCTTCCACGCTCGAACTACATCCACTTGCATTGGCTTCCTCCTGTGAAAGTGGCGCTCCTCCCTGGAGCACTCCCTCCTCTCATACCATCCCTCTCCAAGAGGGGCAAATCTTGTCCCCGGGACCATAGGGTAGGGGTATGCTGCCGCTTAAGCGCACTCCGGAAGGATACCCGCCCACAAACCACTCGCAAGGCTCTCCAAGCTCCAGGAGTGGCCTGGGCGGCTCTCTGGAAATGGGAGAGAGTTGGAGAAAGCCGCCGCCCTGGCAGGAAACGAATCCCTCCCTGCTCGGCGGCTCTCTCGGCGACGCGAAGACCGCGAAGACCGCCAATCCTCCGAACGGGGTACAGGCCAAGACTCGACGTTTTCTAGGGGATATCCGGGGAACCCACCGGCAGGCCCCTGTCAACCAGAGACCCGCCGGCTAAGTGCACACTGCTCTATAGGTTTCTACGGCCCCGTGACGCTGATAAGCTCAGCAGTCTCAGGCGTACCGGTCAAAGCCTGCTCAAGCACGATTCCAATACCCCGCGCGTAGATCTTCTGGTCGTATGAACCGGGCTCTATCCGCGTTGCCTCGAGTGTCACCAGCGTATTCCGAAGCTTTCCGTACGGCACGGTGACGGTTCCACCCACCTCGACAACCCAGGCAGTGTCCTCGGCTTGACCGAGAAAGAATTCCTGTCGATAGGCGTCCGGAATCTGAGGATTTGCCTCCATGATGATTCCAGGCTGGGCGCCATGGACGCCGGCCTGAAATGATCCAGAGGTGTCAGTCTTCCCGTTAGCCGAATAAGCGGTCGTGTCCTCGCCAAGGTACCAGACGGTGCCCTGCTTGTCCTGAGCATAGTAATCGAACGTCTTTTCGAGCAGTGTCCCATCGTGTGTGGCCACATCGCTAACCACCGTTGTGGTAATTCCCAGGATGACCTTTGTCTGATTGGTGACCGTCACCGTATCAATCTGGGTTTGCCCGTCCTTTGTCCCCTGGTAGACCAGCGTTCTCCCTACAGGGAGCGGGAAATAGGGATTGTCGATCACCGTGACGAAGTTCGCTGGATCGAGCACTGGTGCGTAGCTGGAGCTCGCTCCCCTGGCTTTCGAAACCCAGTTTCCACTCAGGGAGAGTACGATCACGGCCGCTGTAGCCAAAATGGTGAGCAGCTTCTTCGACATTCGATTCCTCCTTTTCTCGGCTTCGTGTGAGCCTACGTGCTCAATTACAAGCCCCTAAGGGCAGGACATTTCGGAAACGGAGGGCGACAGGCGTGCCGATCCTCCCGACTGTTAGAGGGGGGAGCTAACTCGGATCCTTCTAATTTTCCTGGCAAATTTTGTGTCCCATTCAGTGGCCCAGTCATGCCTGCTGGTCCAAACTGCTTGGCGAAAGCTCGCTAGCTCATGAAGTTAGGCACATTCGCCCCCTGCGTCATCTCTGCCTCAAATTGAGAGGCCAACCATGTCTGGGTGTAGTGGTCCACCGAGTTTTATGGGTCGGATCCCCCCGCTGCAAACCCCACCTTATTATAAGGATATGCTTTCTCCCAATTCTTTAGTCTAGCGCTTTTCCGGGGGACGGCTCATGCCCCCAATTACCCTTTCCCATTCCCTTCCATTACCCCGAGGCTGGCCCCGCCGAGTCCGCTCGGATATCTGCTCGGCCGGGACGACCTTTACCGGGGCAGAACTCTCACCGCCCCCGAATCCGACCGGGAAGGCTCAACAAATCTCCTTGGACCAGTTCACCGTAGGATCATCTTCCGTCAGGGACAGGCGGAAGACGTTCTCTCGGCCCCCACGCCGTCCCTGCCCCAGCCCCCCATGGCGCAG
>QHVQ01000074.1:0-242 GCA_003222305.1 Acidobacteriota bacterium
TTGAAATAGCCCCCGGCGGAATTGCCGTAACCCTTGATGCCGTAACCAGGAGAGCCGGCAAGTGCGGTGGCTGTGGGGGAGGCAAGGTTATCCTGGAAGTAGCCACCCGCGTCGCTGCCGAAGCCCTCTACGCCTCTGACTCCGAAAGCCGCCAGGAGCGCGATACTGTCGCCCGTCGGATTGCTGAAGTGGCCCCCGGCCCAGTTGCCCGACGCGTCGATGCCGTACTCGCCGGAGGCGAG
>QHVQ01000074.1:430-10844 GCA_003222305.1 Acidobacteriota bacterium
GACGTGTCCAGGAAGCTGGAAGCGCTCTTCCCTTCCAGGTTCGAGGCGTTCAAGGCGTAGGGTTCCGCCTGCACGCGGATGCGCGGAGCGAGGGTCTCGGCGCCAACCTGGACCTCCATCCACACCGCCGCGTAGTCGCGGAACACCTGCGCGAGGGAAGTGTAGGTTCCGGGCCCGGTGCCGTCGGTCACCAGGCCTCCCCCGAGCTGGACGTTGAACAGCCCGCCGGTCACCACGACTCCTCCGCCCCCCGTGTGCGCATCCACCAGGATCTCGTTGCCGGCGGTGACGGCGTCGAAAAAATGAAACGTCATGTCAAAGGTGCCGTTGCGCGGCTTGTCCGTCGCATCGCGCAGGACTCCCTGATAGTTGACGAGCGCGGGCGGAGTCGCGGCGTTGGCGGAAGCGGTCAACAAGCCAGCAAAGAGGCAGAAGACAAGACGGCGTGGCAACATCGGATTAGCCTCCGGGAAGCGCCTAGGGGCACGGCGACAAGTTCGACCGCTCGACGTTGTTCCACTGGAACCCCTTCGTCCCCTCCTCGGCGAGGAGGTTCCTGGCGGTCACTAGGTAGAAGAGTCCGGTTCCGGCGGATGGGGTCGTGGCATCGGTCCAGGTTTCGTTGACGATGGCCGACTGGAAGCAGGAGCCGAATCCCCCCGGCAGCGTGCTCAGCAGGTCCCGATAAAGCTCGTAGGCTCCCACC
Source organism: Acidobacteriota bacterium (assembly GCA_003222305.1). Taxonomy (GTDB): domain Bacteria; phylum Acidobacteriota; class Polarisedimenticolia; order Gp22-AA2; family AA152; genus AA152. The sequence continues at coordinate 1,137 of QHVQ01000074.1, forward strand.
GACTTTTCCGGATCCCAGACCAGCGTCGCCGGGTCCGTCCAGTGGAGGTTCAGGACCTCTTTCGGAGGCGGATAATCCGCCACGAACCCGGCGTCCAGGTGGAAGCTGGAGCTGGAAAGTCCGGCGCCGCTCAGACCTTGCCCGATGGCGTCCAGCTTGATCAGGTAATTTGCGGAGGCGGCGAATGAGCCGTTCTGGGGATCGCCTCCGGCATTCAGCGTCGATTCCTTCAGCTTGTAGCTGGCGCTGGTCTGGCCCAGGGCGGACCCGACGACCGACCCCAGCACCAAGAGGAGACAGGAGATTCTCTTCATCGTCTCACCTCACCGGCTCAGGACGAGGACGCGAATCGTCCCCGTTCCCGAGTCCAAGGCTTCCAGAGCCTTGGCGATGACCGTGCCGGGAATCGGGGTCTCTTCCGCCCGCACCGCGTGCCCGGGTGTCGCAGAGGGCATCAGGAGGTCCCCGACGGAAATCGCCCTCTCCGTGGCGTCCACGTTGCAGAGGGTGAGGGTGCCGGAAAGGGCGAGGGGGGCGCGGCTGGTCCACGACGCGTCAGGCGAGCCGCCGATGATCCCGACCACCCCTTTGTCGTGCAGCTGGGCGGCCAGAACGAGCTGGCCGTCGTGTCCGGTGGTGACCGTCACGACGTCTCCCGTGCGTACCGTCCCTTCCACGCTCACCGGCGAGGTGTCGGGCGGGAACGGGTGAGAGGCCTGTGGGTTCCCCTTCTGGTGATCTCCCCCATCGGCCGGGGAGACCGAGGGAGCGGGATGGGGAGGAGAAATGGGAGACAGGCTCGCATTTTCCTGCGCATCTTGGGGTCCGCTTCTCAAGGCGTGCAATGGGCCGGCGGGTGGAGTGGGCACGGGCGCCCGGAAGGCATCGCCATCGCGGACGGGGTCGAAGACATGGATCTTCGACTTCAATGCCTCCGACGCGCTCAGGTCGGGAGGCTCGTCCTTGCCGCTGACCGTCTTCCTCATCGCTCGGAAGCGGGAGAGCGCCGTGAACCGCTTGAGCTCGGGCCTGTGCGAGAACAGGTTCTCGCCCGAGGCGTTGGCCGGAATCGGCATCTCGTGCTCCTTCTCGCGCACCACCGGCGCACTCTCGAAGCCTTCCCTCAATCCGAACACGACATAGAAGAAGGCGGCGTCGGGTGCGGTGGTCGCATCGCGGCTGCGGACGACGAGCTCCTTCGTGCTCATGGAAGCGACGTAGAGGTCGGTCCACTCACCCACCGGCGTAAGGTGGGCGGTCAGACCGATGTCGGGGTTGGTGACCCACTGGAAGGTCTCGCCGAGGGGGACACGGGCCTCGCCATTGATCAGCCGGGCGGTCCCGCGCGTGTAGGTTCCCGCCTCGTCCCCCTCCAGGGAGGTGTAGGCGATGATCGCGCTCGGGTCCTCCGGATGGTTCTGGACGAAGTTCTTGGATCCGTTGGACGACAGGCCGATGCCACCGGGGATGGCGAGCGCCGTGGCGGTGCCGTTGGTGTTGTAGAACGATCCTCCGGAGCCGGCGGCATGGGTCTCGATCCCCACATCACTGTAGGCGACATAGGTGGTGGCGCCGCCGAGACTGTCCTGGAACTGGCCTCCCCCGCCACAGCCGCCGCCGCAGTAGTCGCCGCGAGCGTAGAGACCCCAGTGGCCGACCGCGATGTTGGCGACGGAGCCGCCCTGGTTGCTGTTGAAGACGCCGCCCGCTGCGCCGATTGCCAGAATCGGATTGCTCGAATCGCCGAGATACACCACCGATCCCGTGCTGACGTCGCGAAACCGGCCGGCTTTGCTGCCGCTCGAGCTGTTGCCGACGGCGTCGATGGCATAACTGGGCGTGCCGAGAAAGACCTGGGAGGCCCCGGAGGTCGGATAGAAGGATCCGCCGCCAGCATCCCCGATGGAATAGATGCCGTATCCCGGATACCCAGTGTAACTGGTCGAGGTGCCGTCGGCGCTCTGGAACTCGCCGCCGGAAAGACTGCCGTTTCCATAGACGCCGACGTTGCCGCTCCCCGCCCGGGCGAATCCGCTGCCCATCGCGGTGTGGAAGTAGCCCCCGGCCGAGTTGCCCGAGGCGTCGACGCCGTAGTCCCCGGAGGCGAGGTAGGCCTGCCCGGAGCCGTTGTTGTCCCGGAACCAGCCGCCCGCGTCGTTCCCCTGGGCGCGGATGCCGGTGTTGATCACGCCGGTGTCGGCGACGTAGGCGAAGGCACCTCCCGCACCGAACGCCCCGCCGGCCTGACCCCCGCTGGCGTTGATCCCGAACCCGGAGCCGGCCGACGCGTCGATGCCGTTGTTCACCGTCAGGTGCCCGCCTTTTGTCTGCCCGGTGGCGGAAGTGTCAAGAAAGCTGGAAGCGTTCTTCCCTTCGAGGTTCGAGGCGTTCAAGGCGTACGGCTCGGCCTGGACTCGGATGCGCGGGGTGAGCGTCTCGGCCCCGACCTGCACCTCCATCCACACCCCCGCGTAGTCCCGGAACAGTTCCGCGAGGGAAGCGTAGCTGCCCGGCCCGGAGCCGTCGGTCACCGTGCCACCCCCGAGCTGCACGTTGAACAGCCCGCCGGTCACCACGACTCCTCCACCCCCTGTGTGGGCGTCGACAAGAATCTCGTTGCCGGCCGTGACGGCGTCGAAGAAGTGGAACGTCATGTCGAAGGTGCCGTTGCGGGGCTTGTCCGTCGCATCGCGCAGTACACCCTGGTAATTGACGAGTACGGGAGGGGTGGCGGCGGACAGCAGGACCGGCGCGGCCAGTGCGGAAAGCAGCGCCAGGAGGCTAAGGGGAGCGGAGTTGCGCATGGCTTGAGCCTCTGAATGGGTGCGTCGAATTCGTCATGGAGGGCGCCGGTTCCGGCACGACGCTCCGCATGCCCGCAAAGCTACTGCGGTTCCCATCCGCCAGGGAGAGCATGAACGTGCTGTTTTTTTAGAGGAGGGTCGGGGGGCCGGTCGGGAGCCGATTCAGGAGATGAGGCCGGTGCGCAACGCCTTGGTCACCGCCTCGGACTTGGAGTGGACGCGCAGCTTCTCGTAGATGTTGCGGATGTAGTTGCGTACCGTATTGACGCTGATGTGCAGCTCCTCTCCGGCCGATTGGTAGCTGTGCCCCTCGGAGAGGAGCCGCAGCAGGCGCACCTCGGCGGGGGTAAGCCTTTCCTGAGGGTCTGCCGGCTCGTGGGTCTTGCGGAACAGGGTGACGACTTTGCGGGCGATTTCCGGCGACATGGGCGAGCCCCCCTCATGCGCCTCGCGAATCGCCTCCAGCAACCGGGCCGGGGGCGTCTTCTTCAGAAGGTAGCCGCAGGCGCCGTTGCAGATCGACTCGAAGACCCGGTCCTGCTCGGCATAGATGGTCAGCATCAGAATCTGCATGCGCGGGAGACGCTCCCTGAGCACTCCGGCGGCCTGCGAGCCGAGCATGCCGGGCAGGTTGATGTCCAGGAGCAGCACGTCGGGGCCGTCGGCCGACAGGGGTTCGAGGGAGGCTTCTACCGATTCGAAGGCGCCGGTCAGGCGGTAGCCTGGAGTGCCGGCGATGAGCATCCTCAATCCCTCGCGCAGGGCGGTGTCGTCCTCCACAATGGCGACGCGGATCGGTCGGAGCTGTTCCATGCCCGTAAAATTACCTCATCTTGGCTCCGGCGGGCAGAGCATGATCATGCGTCGGCGCGCCGGATGGGCAGGGTGAGACTCAGGACCGTGCCCTGGCCCGGGGTGGAGCGGACCTCCAGCGTCCCGCCCATCTGGTCGGCTCGGGAGCGCATGTTGGGCAGGCCATGACCGCCCCGCCCCCTGGGCGATGCGGCCCCGGTTTTGGAAACCTGGAAGCCGCATCCGTCGTCCTGCACCTCCGCATGCAGCTGGTCCCCCTCGTGACCCAGCGAGATCCGGACCTTGCGGCATGCCGCGTGCTTCACGATGTTGTTCACCGCCTCCTTGAGGACCAGATAGAGGTGTCGGCGCTGCTCGGGCGACAGCCGCACCTTCTCCGCGCCTGGCGGGTTGTGCAGGTCGAGGGCGATGCCTTTCGGCTCCATCAGGTCCAGGGCGAACTGGCGCACGCGGGCGATGACACTGGCCAGGTCGTCACGTCTCGGGTCAATCGACCAGACGATGTCGCTCATGGAGTCGACCAGAGAGCGCGCCGATTCACCGATCTCCGAAAGCAGCCGTTCGCCGTCCAGGGGGTGCAGGGCCGCAGGTCTTCGGAGCAGCTCGCTCTGGAGGGCGATGCGCGACAGGCTCGCTCCGATGTCGTCGTGCAGGTCGGCGGCGATGCGCGTGCGCACCCGCTCGAGGCGCAGCAGTTGCGCCAGGCGGTAACGGTAGAGAGCATAGGCGCCCGCAGCGACCGTCAAGGCCGCGAGAGAGACGAACCAGGCGGTTCGCCAGAAGGGGGGGAGCACCGTGAAGGCGAGGCCCGCGGTGGCCTCCGACCAGCGGCTTCCGTCCAGGGAGGCTCGAACCTCCGCGCGGTAGGTCCCCGGTGGAAGATCCACGAACTGGAAGTGCGGCCGACCGGAAGCGTCCTGCCAGGAGGCGTCGGGACTCAGGCGCACCTGGTACCGCAGCAGGGCGGGGTCGCGGTAGGAGAGTCCGGCAAAGCGCAGCTCGATCCGGTTCCGGCGATAGGGTAGGGAGACCCCCTTCCGCCAGGCGAGCGGCTCCCCGTCCACCAAGACATCCACCAGCTCCACCGCCGGCACGGGCGGGACGGCTCGGCGCACCTCCGCAGGAATGTGCACCACTCCCGCCAGCGTCGTGATCCAGAGGTCTCCGGAAGTCTCCTCCAGAATGTCCTCCGCGTCGCTGATCATCAAGCCGTGCCACGGGGACGGCCGCTCGACGATCTGCCACCCTGCTGTAGTGCCGGGCCGCTCCACCGCGCGGAGGATGGTGCCGTAGCTGATCACCCAGGCGCCGCCCGACGGGGAGGGACGCAGTCGCCGGACGACCCGGGTCGGCAGCATCCGCAAGCTGGGGATGGGCTCCCAATGATCGGGCTGCCTGAGATGATAAACCCCGGCTTCGAGCGTGGCGGCCCAGAGGGTCCCCGGGGAAATCTCGCTCAGGCCGATGATTCGCCCGGCGCCTTCGGCTCGCGAGCAAACCCAGCTTGCCGGTCGACCCGAGGCGACCTCGCGGGCGTCGGCGTGACAGACCTCCTCCTCGACCGCCACCCAGAGCCGTCCACTCGAATCTTCGAGCAGGCGCGCGTCCGCCCCCGCCGGTCGCGCGGCCGACGGGCCGGCGACGAGCCGGGGCCCGGATCGGTCCGGCGTGCCGCCTGCCACGGTCAGGCCGCAATTGCTGAACAACCAGACCCTCCCCTGGCCGCCGGAGGCGCAGTCCAGAACGTATTGCAGATCGGCTTGGGGATGTGTGAAGAAACGGCCGTCCCGGTGCTCGAGGAAGTGACCGCTGTATCCCGCCCACATCGTCCCGTCGGTCCCGACACAGACGGCGCTGGTGCCGGTGCCGGGAACGGGCTCCGGTCGCCATGCGCCACCCAGCCGGCGCAAGAGCGTCAGGCCGGCCCACGAGTCCACCCAGATCCCTTCTGGCGCCGGTACCAGGCGCCGCGCGCCGTTCGTGGCCATCCGCTCGGCCCTGCCCCACGCCACGGTGTCCGGCGCCGGAAACTGCAGCAAGCCCCGGTAGGTGCCGACCCAGAGGCTCTCCTCCCGATCCACGAGAAGGGGGCCGCCGCTGGGAACGTTTTGCTCCGGGCCGAGGATTTCCGGCGGCTGCCCGGGCGTCCAGGCGACCAGATAGGTATCGGTTCCGACCCAGAGCGTGCGGCCACGCTGGACCATGTCGATGGGGCGCCCACGAACGCGGAACAACTCGCGGGTCTCCCCCCCCTTCACCTCCACCACGCGACCCATCAGGAGAAGCACCGCCGATCCATCCGCACGAACCAGCGCGCTCTGGATACCGCGCATCGAGGCGATGCGGACGGCGTCGAGCCCGCGATCGATCCGCCAGATCGCGTTGTCCGTGATCACGATCGGCCTGCCGTCTTTCGCCTTCACCAGAAAATGGGAGTCTTGGGGTGCCAGGCGTGCCAGAGGGAACTCGCGCCACTCCCCGCCGGGTGGTTTGAACCAGAGCCGGTCAGCGGTCGCCACCCAGAAGTTGCCCTCGGCGTCCCAAATGGGCGGCCCCACCGCGACGAGGGGCTTCCCTCCGGGCCCCTCCACAGGCCTGATCCCATCGCCGGCTACCTCATGCAGGGTCCCGGTGTAGCCGAGAAACATGACTTCTCCGTCCGGTCCGGCGGCTAGGCCCCTGACCAGAGAGCGAAAGGAGTCACGGGGCCACGGCCGCAGCTCGACGCCGTCATACCGAAACAGGCCACCGCCGGTGGCAATCCAGAGGAAGCCGCGGGTGTCCTGCTTGACCGAATTGACCTCGGAGAAGGGGAGCCCGCGCTCCAGGTCGAACTTCCTCTGCAGCCGCTCCAGAGCGCTGACCTCGGAAGCGGGGAGGATGGTCCCCAGGCACAGGATCGCGGCCGTCCATCGGAGTTGGTGGGCAGCGCGGCCCACGGGCTCGGCGACCCCTTGGCGGCAGCCGCCAGCGAGATGACCCGCGGGGCCTGACATTTGCCCCTCTCCTACCTCAGAGGCTTCGGCGGCAATACCTTCATGCCATCGCCGAGAGCGGAGATAATCTTGTCGGAAGAAAACCAAGCTACCCTGGAACGGGAGATTATCAGAAAGCGCCGGCCCGCATCCCACTGCGCCCCTCTGGATCGACGCCCACCAAGCCCCTACGGCCGGAGCCTTACAGGTTTTTCCCGCACCCGATACGCGGTTTTCCCCCGATTCCCACACATCCGACAATAACGTATGGATCATCAGGAACACCCCCGACGGCTCGTGCATTAAGTTCCTCCGGCTGCCCGGGGAGTCAGCCATCGCCGCGGAGAGGAGCGATGCCACTGCGAATCCTCATCGCCGAAGATCAGTTGATGGTGCGCCAGGGCCTGAATGCCCTGTTGGAGCAGGCAGGATTCGAGGTGGTGGGGGGTGCTTCCGACGGGCGTGAGGCGCTCCGCCTCGTGAAGGAGCTCCACCCTGAGGTGGTGATCATGGACCTGTCCATGCCCGTCACCAATGGCCTCGAGACGGCGCGGAAGATTCGAAAGATTTTGCCCACCACGGAAGTGATCCTGTTGACGGTGCACGACGAAGACCAATATGTCCTCGAGGCCATGCGGGACGGCGTGAGCGGATACGTCCTGAAATCCCGGGCTCTGGAAGACCTGGTGCGAGCCATTCACGAAGTTTCCGAACATCGAGTCTATCTGAGCCCGGGGATTTCGGATGTGGTGGTCCGCGCGTACATGGCCAAGGCGAGCATCGCTCCGGATCTCTTGAGCGACCGGGAACGCCAGGTGCTCCAGCTCGTCGCGCAGGGAAAAACCACGCGCGAGGTCGCCCAACTCCTGGGCATCAGCTACAAGACAGCCGAGACCCACCGATCGCGAATCAAGGCGAAGCTGGACATTCACGACACGGCGGGGCTCGTGCGCTACGCCATCCGGCGCGGGCTCGTCGAGGCTTGACGTGCGGGTCCATGGGTCATCGAGGCGAATTCCCCTCCCTAAGGTTTTTTACCCACCCCATTTCAGGGATTTCTCGCATTGCAGGCTCGCCGGCACGGGCGTAACGTTAAGCCACGAGCTTCGGAAAGCAAATTTCCGAGCCCTCCCCGCGGTCGCAACTCCTCCGGCACAAGCGTCGACACGGGGAGGCAATGCCCTCACCGGCGCTCGCGTCCTCGCCGCGGGCGCCGGTGAGAGCCCCCCTGAATTGACCGGGTCGCGCTCGTGACCCGGGCCGGTTTCACGAGTGGCAAGGAAACGGTGCATAGCACGATCTGCGACTTTGCGGATCGAGGGTGGAGATTCGCCATGTCCCAGGGCTCGCTTTTGCCGGGCCGCTGCCGAGAGGAGAGCCGATGAATGTTCTCGTGGCCGACGACGATCCCCTGTTCCGTACTTTGGTCAAGCGGTTCTTGCAGGCGGAGAGCGCCGTCGCCGTGGTGTGGGAAGCAGCCAATGGAGAAGAAGCCATCCTGATTTCAGAAGAGCGTCATCCCGACCTGATCCTGGTCGACATCGCCCTGACGCGCATCAACGGCTTGGAAGCAACCCGGCTGATCAAATCAAGACACTCGGAGATCAAGGTCTTGGTGGTCTCCCTTCAGGGGGAGCAGACCTACAGGCGCGCGGCCCTCGAATGCGGGGCCGACGCCTATTATTCAAAATCCGAGTGCCGCGATGCGCTGAAGCATATCGGGGATGAGATGCAGGCGGTCCACCCCCTGCGGCGATGATTGGTTCTTGACCCGCCTGAGGCGGCGGCTGCATGCCGCGACGTACCCTCCCGGCCCCGAAGCACCTCGGGATCCGCTGACCCCCACAGGGCGCCGAATGAGGTGCTTCCAAGCGTACTCCCCCAGAGGCTTCCAGCACCCCCGCGGGAAGCCCAGGGACTGCAGGTAAGACCCCCATAGAATATCGGGAAGACCACCGATTGAGGCCACGCGCCTCGTGACGTATCTTGGCTACGTTTTTGCCGGCGACTCGATTCTCCTCGGGCCGCCGGCCGCAATGGCCGGGGCGCGGCGTGGTTTCTGAAAGGGAAACGTCGTGCGCCATTTCCCGGTGCCCAAGCGATGGCGAAGGAATGTCGTTCAGCCTGGGAAGGTCGGTTGAAGCGAAGGGGGCGAAGCCTTGATTGAAGACGTCGTTTCTCATCTTGCCGAACCCACGGAGCCGGGGGGAGCCGCTACGCTGAGCTGCGGGCGGCAGGGCTCCCCGTGGCATGTCCTCTGGACACGCAGCCACTGTGAGCGGCTGGTGGGCGACCAGCTGGCGGCGAAGGGATTCGAAGTCTTTCTGCCCAGCGTTTCTGCCTGGTCGGCGCTGGGGGGTGTGCGCCGTCGTTCGGGGGGACCGCTGTTCCCGGGCTACCTTTTCCTCCATTGTGCGGTGGACAAGGAAAGCTTCCTGGAGGTCCGCAAGGCGAGAGGCCTGGTGCGCATCCTCGGAGAGCGGTGGGACCGGCTCGGAGTCGTTCCCGAGGCGGAAATCGAGGCGATCCGGAGGGTGCTGGAGGCCGGCGCCCCGGTGCTCCCCTACGCCTTCCTGCGGGAAGGCCAGCGCATGCGAATCACGCGCGGCGCGCTCAAGGATCTGGAAGGGATCCTGGTGCGGGCCAGGCCCACGAAAGGCCTGCTGGTCCTCTCCGTGGAGCTGCTGAGACGAAGCGTGGCGGTGGAAGTGGACTGTACCTCAGTGGAGGCGGTGGCTTCGCCGCTTCCCCCATCCCGGCGGGAGGGCGCGCCACTCAGAGCCCTCCTCCAGCTTCGGAGTTGACCCTCGGGAGACCAGATCCCCGCGGGGCCGACACGAAAACGCTGCGGCCGGCCGGAGCGAATCACAAGGGTTGGACAAGCCATGATGACCGGCGATTCGGATAGGGGCGGTTGGGAGTCGGCCGCGGACCTGTGGCGGCGCAGGAAATGGCTGGGGATGGCCGCCTTCGCGGCCTGCCTCACGGGGGCGGCGGGGATCGTGACTTTCCTGCCGGATCTGTACCAGGCCACGGCCACGGTTCTGGTGGAGCGCCAGCAGGTCCCGGAAGCCCTCGTCAAGCCTTCCGTGGGGGGCGGCCTAGAAACCCGAGTT
>QHVQ01000075.1:0-21640 GCA_003222305.1 Acidobacteriota bacterium
GCACTGAGGATCGCTCTGGGAGTTCGAGATGCCATCGAACAGGTCGGTTATGACGTCCCGGCCGTTGATGAGGCTGAAGCCGGAGTTCCCCACGGGGCTGAACACCATGTAATCGAGGTTGTTCGCCAGGAAGGTGTCGATCTGGCTCGATTCGGTGGTGTAGGACCCTTGATTGCCGCCGCTCTGGGGGGAGAAATTAGGCACCGCGAAGGGCATCACGTGCAGGCGCGCCCCGGCGTCCCGGGCGGCCACCATGCGATCGGTGAGGCTCCCCGGATTGACGTTGCCGCCGTGCTCGATCACCTCGACGGCGAGGCAGTCAGACTCACTCCCGGCATCCTGGACCACCAGCCGGGCTCCCCGGGCAATCCCGTCCATGTTGATGTTGGTGCGGACGTAGCCCGGCAGCGGCGCGATGGTGGCATAGGCGCCCAACGGCGAAGCGGAGCCGGCGATAATCCCGGCTACCACGTTGCCGTGGGTGTTGGAGCCGGAGAGCAGCCCGTCGCACGACTCTCCCAGGTCGTTCCCTGGAGTGTGAGGGCCGACGAGCTGTTACGAGGCGATCTTTCGGTGCGCCGCCGAGGTGATGAGAGCGGCGATCTGGGCCTGGGTCAGCGGCGTGTTGCTGTGGGCGAAGGAGACGGTGTCGGTGGAGAGGCCATTGTCGGTCACGGCGACGATCTGGGGAGGCACGGCGGAGCCCAGCCCCAGCCCGCCGCCGTCCACTCCCATGTCCCAATAGGGAGTGGCTCCACCGGTGTGCTCCACCTCTCCCACCTGCGCCGTGGTGTGCACCTCGGCGCTGGCGAGCAGGAACTCCAGATCCTCCTGGATATGACGGATGCCCGGAATCTCCGCCACGGCGGCGATCTTTTCAGGAAGGGCGCGCAGTCGCAGCGTCCCGTCGGTAGTGCCGTAGGGAGCCACCAGGTCCGCGCCCAAGACCGACCGGACCTCGGCCATCACCTCATCGCGTGAAAATCCCGGCCAGATCTCCGCCACCAGCTCCAATTCCCGGGAGGCGGCGCGCAGCTTGTTGATGAGCGGGGTGGTGCCCAGATGGGAATCCACCTTGAAACCCGCGGGGTAGATCGTGGACGCTTCGACGAAACCGGCGCCGCGGGCGGCCTTGAGAGCCTGCGGGGCACCCACCAGCACGAGACCCCGTTCCGGAATGCTGCTGACTACCGCGACTCCCAGGGTACGAAGCTCCTGCTCGATGGATTCGATCCCGCGCGCCTGGAGTGCCGCTTTGCCGACCTGGACCAGGAGCACGTCGCGCCCGGTGCCGGTGCGGAGATCCTTACGTCCCCTGAACCCTGCCGGAAGAAAGTCCAGACCCGCAGGATTCTTCAGATCCACGAAGCCGGCGGGCGTGTAGAGGAGACCCTCGCGCCTTTCGAGAGACGGCATCGCCCGCTTGAACGACTCGCCCAAAGGGTTCAGTCCCAGCGGGCGATCGTGCAGCCGGGCGACGTGGCGGCTGAAGTAGCTCAGCGCGTCGGGATCGACGTCCCGCCGGTCGACGATTTGTAAATCGGGATGGCTCTCGGGCTTCAGGGCCCAGCTTTGGAGAGAAGCGGTGACGACCAGGGGAAGGAGTGCGACGGCGAGAAGGAGGATCTTGTTGCGGGCGCGGGTGGAGAGTTTATGACTCAAGATCTGCCTCCTGTGAGTCCCGCAAGCGCCTCCGGATCAGCCGCCGGGTTCGGATCGGGACGAATCCGCGCCGCGGCGGCTCCCCGAGGCCCCTCTCTTTACGGGATTGGATTCAGGGGTTGCGGCCTTCTGCGTTTTTCCCAAAAAAAGTTGAAAACACCCCCCACCCCACCCTCGGCCAGGGCCGTCTGGGCGAGCAATGGAGGCCTCAAGCCCAACGAGAATGGCGTAATAATACGGTGAAACGCTTCGCTTGCAAGCCCTTTCGCGGAGGCTTCACCCGGGCCGGCGGGATCAGATCCCGGAGGCTGCTCCCCCTGCGCGGGAGGAATCGTTTCCGGGGAGGGGATTTCGCGTATATTCCTACCCGTAGGAATGCCGCTACGGGATTTCCGTGGAAAGGGCCGGCTGGGACGCCCCTCGGAGTGGAATTTGAATACCGACTACCCCTCCAGAATTGTCTGTCTGACCGAAGAGACTACGGAGGTCCTCTACAGGATCGGGGCGGGAGACCTGGTAGTGGGGGTTTCCGGCTACACGGTGAGGCCCCCGGAGGCCCGCCGCAAGCCCAGGGTCTCGGCCTTCATTCAGGCGAACTTCGAGAAAATCCTGAGGCTGAATCCGGACCTGGTCCTCGGCTTCTCAGACCTCCAGGCGGACATCGCCAAGGATCTCATCCGGCGGGGCCTCTGGGTCGTGACCTTCAACCAGCGCAGCGTGGAGGAGATCTACCGGATGGTGCGAGTCTTGGGGGGAATGGTGGGGAGGGCCGAGGCGGCCCAAACGCTGGTGCAGGAGCTCCAGGAAGGAGTGGAGAAGGTTCGCGAGAAAGGCGAGGCCCTGCTGCGCCGGCCGAGAGTCTTCTTCGAAGAATGGCCCGATCCCCTGATCTCGGGCATCCGCTGGGTGAGCGAGCTGATCGAAGTAGCAGGTGGAGAAGACGTATTCCCCGAGCTGCGCCGGCACGGGGAAGCTCGGGGAAGGATCGTAGCCGCCGCGGAGGTCGTCCGGCGTGCGCCCGAAGTGATCATCGGCTCCTGGTGCGGCCGGAAGGTGCGCTTCGACACCATCCGCGGGCGGCCCGGCTGGGACCAAATTCCCGCGGTGCGCCGAGGAAAGCTTTACGAGATCAAATCGGCGCTGATCCTCCAGCCGGGTCCGGCGGCGCTGACCGACGGACTGGCGAAGCTGCACGAGATCATCGCCGAGGCCTCGCTGGGGTGAATTACCGGGACTTCCGGTCGGTGGCCAGGAAGTCCGCCAGGCGGCGCGCCGCAAGCCTCAGCGCCACCTCGTTGGGGTGCTGGTCGGTGGGGTGGACCCAGAGCTCCGGGCCCGAATAACCGCGGTACACGGGATACAGGTCCAGACACTCCAGCCCCGCCGCGTGCGCCGCGTCCCTCACCTTCGCATGCAGATCGAGGAACGGGTAGCCGGAATTCAGATGAAACAGGACCGGAAAGATCATTACCGTGACCTTGGCGCCGCCGCTGCGAGCCGTCGCGGCGATGTCGCTCAGGGCGGCGCGGGTCTGGTCCCAGCCGGGGCTTCCCGCTCGATAAAGATCCTTGTAGTACTCGACCGTGCGGCGGGTGGCGGCGAGGTTCCAGTAGGCCCGGTAGGCGAGAGAGGTGAGACGCAGGAAGCTCAGAGGGGTGGGGGTCGCGGGGGAACCGAGGTACTCCGGCACTTCGAGCTCCCGATCGCGGCGTTCGATCCCGCCCGACCTGTTGCGGAAGAACAGCGCCGGCTCCGCGTCGTTGAGCGAGTAGTCGACGATGATCCGGTCCGGCCGGAGAGCGATCCCCCGATCCCGAAGGAGTGCGGCCTCCTGCGCCGTGTTGAACCCCCCCACGCCGAGGTTGAGGGCCTCCACCTGCTTCCCCGGAAAGGCGTTCCTGTTCAGCTCGACCCGCCGGAACTCCTCGGGAAGGGTGTCTTCATCACGCACCCCTTCGCCGAAGGTGAAGGAATCTCCCAGGAAAAGAAACCTCACGGTGTCCCGCGGCTTCTCCTGTGAAAACTCTCCACCACGAAACCCGAGGGAGTTGGTGTGATGGTCCACCTGGTTTCCCGGCCCGAAATAGCCGCGGGGATCCCCGTCGTAAACGAAGCGGATCCGGCTGGAGGGAAGATTGAGGTACAGGTAATCGGTGTCGGGAAAAGCCCAGAACTGTGGGGGGTGGGAGTGGGGACGGTGCTTCTCGGGCAACCCCAGGAGCCACAAGACAGCTTCCGCGGCTCCCAGGAACAGGACTAAAGTGGCGAACAGGAGGCGGAGATGCGTGCCCGAAGACCGCTGCCTTCCCGTTGATTGCGGCCGATTCGTGAACCGGACAACCTCAGAAGGACCCGGCGAGGGTGGCGGCGAGCGGCGGGATGGTGTCGCGCACCCGGCCCGGGATCAGCGCTTCGTCCCGGCCGATCTGGACTTCCTCTCCCGCCTGGCAATGGGCGATCTTGAGGACTCCGAGGCCGAGCGGCTTGCCGGGGCGAGGCGCCGGCGCCGAGCTGGTGAGGACCCCGATCTCCTCGCTGCCTGAGAAGATCGGCGCGGGGGAGTCAGGCGGCTCGCTGCCTTGGAGCTCGATGCCCACCAGGCGCCGCTGCACTTTCCGGTAGGTGTGAAGGCGGGCCACGACTTCCTGTCCCAGGTAGCACCCCTTGGTCAGGCTGATGGCGCCATCCAGAGACGCCTCCCAAGGATTGAAATCCTCGCTCAACTCCCGCCCGAGGGCGGGGACCGCGGCCTCCACCCGAAATCTCTCGAGCATCGCAGCCCCCATCGGTCGCGCTCCCCGGGCGACCAGGGCCCCGGCCACGGCGTCCACCTCGTCCTCGCTTCCCAGCAGAAGGAATCCGGCGCCGGCCAACGGCCAGCTCCGCGCCACCTTGAGAGAGGCTCCGGCAATCTCGGCAGAGCGGTGATGACCGAGCGGCAGCTGGTCCCAGGCGCCGCCGGCGGCCTCGGAGAGGGCGAAGGGAGCCTGCGGGCCGTACAGCCCGAGGCAGGCCAGGGATCGCGCTTCCTCCAGATCCACCGCTTCGCGAAACAGGTACCGGTCGAGCCAGGCACGAATATTCTCGGCGTTGCCCGAGGAGGTGAGGAGGAGAATCTCCGCTTCATCCACCAGGACCTGGAGCAGCTCCACCAGTCGACCGCGGGTGTTGAGAAGGGCGCTGAAATTCCCCTGCCCTGGAGCCAGGCCAAGGATGTCATTGGTGGAGAGGCGGTGGAGAAAATCGGCGCGGTCCTGGCCGCGCAGGCGGAGCCGTCCCGGGAGCGCCTCGCGGACGAGGAGGCAGTCGGACTCCTCTTGCGGAGCGGGTTCCGTGGAAGGAAGGGGGAGCGGGTGGTTGGCCACGGGAGTGTCAGTAAGTCACGAACTCCGGTGCGACCCGGTGCGGCAGGATGCCCATGCGGTGGCCCCGCTCCAGAAACTCGGCGATGGCGCGCCGCCCCGCGGAGCCCGCCTCCCGCGTCAGGTCGTTCACGTACATCCCCACGAAACGATCGGCGAGGTCCCTCCTCAGCCCCCGCCCGAACTGCAGGGCGTAGGTGAGCGCCGCCTCGCGGTGCGCGAGGGAGTGCTCGATGGCCGCGCGCAGCAGCCGGGCCACCTGGCGGCAGCGTTCCTCTCCCAGATCCTTGCGGACCAGGTTGACACCGAGCGGCAGGGGAAGGCCGGTTTCGCGCTTCCACCACTCACCCAGGTCCGCCACCTTGTGCAGGCCCGAGTCGGCATAGGTGAGCTGGGCTTCGTGGATCAGGAGTCCCGCGTCGGCTTTTCCCGCACGGAGATGCGAGGGGATCTGATCAAAGGGCACGACGGCGGCGTTCACCGCCCCGGCGAACAGGCGCAGCGCCAGATAGGCCGAGGTGAGGGTTCCCGGAATGGCGATGACGCATCCCTTGAGATCGCCCTGGTTCAGCGGTTGCCGGCTCACCAGCAGCGGCCCGTACCCGTCGCCGAAGCTTCCCCCGCAGGGAAGAATGGCGTAGCGATCCGCCAGGTGACCGTACGCGTGTACCGAAGCGGCGGTGATCTCCAGGAGTCCCTCCAGCGCCATCCGATTGAGAGTCTCGATGTCCTGGAGAACCGGCTCGAAGCGCAGCCCTTCCGTGTCGATCCCGCCGCAGGCGATCGGATAGAACATGAAGGCGTCGTCGGGATCGGGGCTGTGTCCCAGCCGGAGCGTGAGGGGAGCAGGAGCGCTGCGTGCCTGGCGCCGGACGATCTCGACGAGCTCCGAGGCGATCTGAGAGTTGGCCACCACCTCGTCGGCTCCTGCAGCCTTGGCCCGGTCCCGTGCGGTCAGGTCCATATGCGGGCCGTAGGCCACCACCGGAACGCGCCCGGCAGTCTCGTCGCGCTTGATCGCCTCGAGCGCGGCCCATGCCGCCTCACCGCAGCGCGCATAGTCGATGAGGACCAGAGAGGGACGAGCCTCGCGCAATCCCGCCGCCAAACCCTCGCCGGCGACGAAGTGCACTGCGATACCGGCATTCCGCAGGGCTAATTCAATGCGCGAGCGGAAGACCAGATCGTCGGTGACGGCCAAGACCGTCGTTGGATCGCCCATGCGAGGCTGCTCCGAAGCGAACCGGGAGGCGCGAGGCGCAGAGTATACCGTTGCTGCCTCACTCCCGCCAAGCGGGGCGGGTAATCCAAACGGGCGGCACCGGCTCAGCTCAGCCCGCTGTTCAGGGACAGGGAAGGGGGTTGGGGCGGAGGGAGCCGCCCGAGGAGGAGCCCAGCGTCCCCTCCCCGCAGCTGTTCCGGCCCGTGACCAGGTAATGAAATCCGTGACCCAACGCCGGGACCTGACCGTCGTTCGTCGAGGGCTGAGTGAGGGAGGACTGGAAGCAGGTCTGATTGTAGGAGAATCCCGCGGCGGGCAGATCGCCCCGGTAGACGTTGTACGTGACGTTGAAACCGGCGGAGGCGTTCCATCTTCGCCGGGCACGTCCACCGTTCCATTGCAGTCTTCGTCGATCCCGTTGCAGAACTCTCTCGCTCCTGGATGAATGCTCCTCCTCGTGTCGTTGCAGTCCCCGGTGCAGGTCGTGAAGGTGTCGAGATCCTGGTCGTGTCCGTCAAGAAAGTCGCAGTTGTTGTCTACGCCGTCGCAAGTCTCGACGGCGCCCGGGAAAATGGCGGCGGCGGCATCGTTGCAGTCGCTGACTGCCCCGCGCGGGCAGGAGGGATCCCCGGGAAACCCGAATCCGTCCCCATCGGCATCGTTGCAGACACCGGGAAAAGGGGCCTGGTTGAGAAGGAGGAAGAGGGAGCTGGATCCATCATCGGCCGTGACGAGATCCTGCCAGCCATCGCCGTTGAAATCCGCTGCCGCGACGGAGACAACGGAGGGGCCTCCTTGGAACATGCTCCGTGGAGTAAAGCTCCCGTCGCCCACGCCCAAGACCACGGAGACGCTGTCGGTGAAGTACTCGGTAGTTACGATGTCCGTTACCCCGTCGCCGTTGAAATCTCCCACCGAACTGGCTTGGAACGTCCCGTCGCCATTGCCGAGAACGACCCACACGGCGCTGGTGGAGTCGCCGCCGACGGCCAGATCCAGTTTGCCGTCCGAGTTGAAATCGGCGGAGAGGAGGGGACTCGGTCGTCCGACGTTGAAGCCGAGGCTGATCGATGCCGCCGGCTGAAAAGTTCCATCTCCATTGCCTGACAGGAAGGAGATGTCGCCGCCGGTGCGGTTTGCTGTCGCGAGATCCTGCTTTCCGTCACCGTCAAAATCTCCCGCGACGATTCCCCGCGGCAGCGCGCCAACGGGATAGGTCACGTGCGGGGCGAAAGAGCCGTTGCCGTTTCCCAGGAGCACCGAGACGTTGTCCGTGAACTGGTTGCTGACGGCGAGGTCGATCTTTCCATCGGCATTGAAGTCCGCGACTGCGACCTGCCAGGGCGCATCCCCCGTCGCGAACTCGGTCTGGGGAGCAAACCCGCCCAGGCCGTTACCCAGAAGCACGGAGACCGTGTCGCTTCCTTCATTGGGTACGGCCAGGTCCGCCTTGGTGTCGCCGTTGAAGTCCGCGATGGCGAAGGACTGTGGGTAGAAGCCCACCTCGAAGGTCGCCGCAGCAGTGAAAGTTCCGTCGCCGTGCCCCAGCAACAAAGACACTTTGTTCTTGGTGTAAAGAGATGCCACGAGGTCGGGGTAGGAATCGCCGTTGAAATTCCCAACCGCCACGTGGCTCCCAACCGACGCGTCGCCTATCGGAATTCCGGTCGCCAGGAGGAACGTACCGTCACCCCGCGCCAGGAAAACCGCGACCATAGAGGCGGGCCCCCCGTTGGACGCCACCAGATCGTCCTTCCCATCCCCGTTAAGCTCGGCCGCGGCCAGGGAATTCGACCCCGACGACTGCTGGGAAGGGAATTGCACCAGAGGATCAAAAGTCCCATCCGGGTTTCCGGAGAAGAGCCCGATGTTCCCGGTCGTGAAGCTCAAGACTACGAGGTCCTTGATGGAATCGCCATCGAAGTTTCCGAGGACCAGAGCAATGGGGCTGTCGACCGCCGTCATCCGGGTTTCCGGACCAAAGGTCCCGTTCCCCTGGCCCAGCCGTATAGAGAGGTCATCCGAGTTCTGGTTCGCGACGGCTAGATCGAGCTTTCCGTCGGCATTGAAGTCGGCCAGGATCACGGCCTTGGGCCCGCTCCCCACAGCGAGGAAAGTCCCCGGCGCGAAGCCGCTCCCATTTCCCAGAAAGATGGAGACGTTGGCGGAGAAAAAACTCGGGACTGCCAGATCGGGATGTCCGTCGGAATTGAGATCGCCAACGGCGATACCGGCCGGTTGGTCACCCGCGGGAAGCAGCGTTGGGGAGCCGAAGGTTCCATCGCCGTTTCCCGGGAGCAGAGAGATGTTGTCGCCGTTGTAGTTGGCCGTCACCAAATCCCTCTTCCCGTCACCGTTGAAATCGCACGCCACCAGGGCAACTTGGGCAGCACCGGCGAGGGGGAACGAAGGTGGTCCGAAGGTCCCGTTGCCGTTGCCCAATAGGGTCGTGACTGAGAAGGAGCTTGTGGCGATGGCCAGATCCTTCCGCCCGTCACCGTTGAGATCGTCGATAATGACCCAGTTTTTTGAGGAGCTTCCGGCACTCGGTCGGGTCTCTGGAAGGAAAGTGCCGTCACCGTTCCCGAGGCGAACCGAAACCGTCCCACTGCCGAGCGTCACGAGATCTTTCTTTCCATCTCCGTTGAGATCGCCAAGAGCCGGGAAGTTGGGATCCGAAGTGTCGAAGACCGGCGCGGGGAAGAGGGGCTGGCCGGAGCACGGGGAGCCGAGGGCGGCGGCGCAGGAGGCGGCCACAATCCAGCCCCAGAAGGATCTGGAAGGCATCGGATACCCCAAGAGGGAGAAGTGCACCAACCTATCACACCTGGGAATGGATTTGTCGGTGATGTTCCGGCGGAGGTTCCAGCCTTCCCTCAGAATTTCCCCTCACCTTCGTGGACCACACATCAATAGGGCGGATGCTTCGTGCGCGGGCGCTAGAAGAATTGAAGGGTTCGGCCCGCCAGGCTCAGTCCAAGCAGCAGGCACGCGAGACCGGAAGCAACCTGGAGCCCCAGGTGGATCCCGGCGGATCGGCGCTCGGCGGCGGATAGGGGCAATCCCAGCAGCCAGCTCAGCGCGGCCATGCCGGTCAAAGCTCCCGCGGCGAACAGCGCGAGCGCCGTCAGGGCGGAGCCGGCGGAGGGGGAGGCGGCCAGGACCAGGAGCGTGGCGGCGCCGGTGCCGGAGAGGCCGTGAACCATCCCCACCAGAAAGGGACGGCGTCCGGGTCCGATCAACGCCTCTATTAAATGATGACGGTGGGCGCTCGGCCCGTGCTCGGAGGAAGAGTGAAAATGCAGGTGGGCATGCACCAGCCCGTCGTGCTCATGGAGATGCAGGTGGGCCCGGTCGCGCCGCAGGAGGCGCAGCAGAAGCCGCCCTCCCAGGACGACCAGCAGCGCCGCCACGCCCAGCTCCAGCAGCGCGTCCAGCCCCGCGGGAACGCGCCAGCCCAATAAGATGATGCCCGATCCGGCGAGCAGCAGTGCGGCGGCATGCCCGGCGCCCCACCAGGCCCCGACCCGCGCGGCCTTGAATCTGCCAGGGGGAGATCCCTTCCCCAGCAGCGCCGCCACGGCCGCCAGATGATCCGGCTCAAAGGCGTGCCGCAGCCCGAGCAGGAAGCCGAGCAGCAGCGGCAGGGACACGCCGCTCACGAAGAAGTTCCCGTCGGGGATGCTAGACGTGCGTGGCGGGAGGCGTGGTAAGAGGAGCGCACCAGCGGGCCCGCCTCCACATGCCTGAACCCCAGAGGAAGAGCCTCGCGTCGAATCTCCTCGAACTCGGCGGGCGGGACATAGCGCGACACGGGCAGGTGGCCCGAGGTGGGTTGCAGATACTGGCCGAGGGTGAGGATGTCCACCCGGGAGCTGCGCAGATCGCCCAGGACCGCGCGGATTTCCTCGCGGGACTCGCCCAGCCCCAGCATGAGGCCCGACTTGGTCAGGGGGGCGCCTCTCTCCTTGGCCCTCTCCAGCAGCGCCAGAGAATGCCGGTAGACGGAGCCCGGGCGGACGGCGCGATACAGTCGTGGCACCGTCTCGATGTTGTGGGCGAAGACGTCGGGAGCGGCGGAGAGCACAACCTCCAGAGCTTCCGCGGCGCCGCGGAAGTCGGGCGTCAGGATCTCCACGGCGCATCCCGGAACTCGGGCTTTCACTGCACCGATTACCGCCGCGAAATGGGCGGCGCCGCCGTCGGCAAGATCGTCCCGGTCCACCGAAGTGATCACGACGTGGGCCAGGCCCATCCTTTCCACTGCCTCGGCCAGGTGGGCCGGCTCTTCGGGGTCCACGCCGCGGGGCGTGCCGGTCATCACGGCGCAGAAGCCGCAGCGCCGCGTGCACACATCCCCCAGGATCATGAAAGTGGCCGTCCGCTCGCCCCAGCACTCATAGATGTTGGGGCAGGCGGCCTCCTCGCAGACGGTGTGCAGGTGCAGGGTCTCCATGGTCCGCCGCACCGCCTTGTAGTTGTCGTTGGTCTGGATCCGGATCTTCAGCCAGGGAGGCTTGGGGGAGCGCAGCGCGGGCCGCGACATCGGATGCTCCGGAAACCGCCGGCGCGTAGGAGGCCGCTTGACGGGTCGCTCAAATCCGGACATCTTCGGGTCCCCGCACGGGCATCTGAAACACCCGGCTGAAATGGCGGGTCACGGAGAGGCAGGTCTCCTCCAGGCTCACGCCTCTCCCCAGCAGGCGCGCGAGGGAGGTCACGCCTCGTCCGCGGATCCCGCAGGGGACGATGAGGTCGAACCCGGAGAGGTCCGTGGAGACGTTCAAAGCGAATCCGTGGGAGGTGACCCAGCGCGCGACCCGCATGCCGATGGCGGCCAGCTTTTCGCGCCCCACCCAGACGCCGGTGAGCCCCTCCACCCGCTCCGCCTCGATCCCGAAATCGGCGGCCACAGCGATCAGGACCTCCTCCACGCTCCTCAGCAGCCGGTGCAGGTCCCTGCCGGCCGGCGGGAGCAGCAGGATCGGATAGCCCACGAGCTGGCCAGGTCCGTGATAGGTGACGTCGCCACCCCGGCCGGCCTCGAAGACTTCCACGCCCCGGCGCCGCAGCTCGTCGCCGGCGAACAGCAGGTGTTCGGGATGGGCGCCGCGACCCAGCGTGACCACCGGGGGGTGCTCCAGAAGGAGCAGCGTGTCGTCCGCCTCTGCGGCCTGCCGCCGCCGGACCAGATCGTCCTGCAATCGCAGAGCCTCGGCGTACGGAACCCGATCGAGCCATTGGACCCGAAGCATCGGCGCCGGGGTGGCAGTGGCGCAGGCGCGCTCGGCGGAAGCGGTGAGGGTTCGCATGCCAGCTCAGACCAGAAGCGGGTCGAAGTTCTCCAGGGTCTTCTTGATGTGAGACATGAACCATCGATGATTCGGTGATCGAAGCCGATGGCGAGATACCCCATTGTCCGGATGGCGATGGCTTCCTCCACCACTTTCAGGCGCTTCTCGATGATTCCCACACCCAGGATGGCGAGCTGGGGCTGATTGATGATGGGGGTCCCGAACAGGCTACCGAACACGCCGGGGTTGGTGATGGTGAACGTGCCGCCCTGGACCTCGTCGGGGAGGAGCTTCTTGGACCGGGCGCGCTCCGCCAGATCCACCGTGGCCTTGGCCAGCCCCGCGAGGCTCAGATCCTCGGCGTTCTTGATGACCGGGACGATGAGGCCCCAATCCAGCGCCACGGCCACTCCCAGGTTGATGTCCATCCTGGTGATCAGATGGTCGCCGTCCACCAAGGCGTTGAGGGTCGGGAAGGCCTCGCCGTGCCGGTCCAGAAAAGCGTCCTTCTTCTCCCTGCGAATCCGGTCCACCGCGCTGTAGTCCACCTCGAAGAAAGAGTGCACGTGCGCCGAGGTCCGCTTGCTGGCCACCATGTGCTCGGAGATCTTCTTGCGCATGACCGAGAGCGGCTCCACCCTCGTCCGCTCTCCCGGCTTGAAGGCGATGGCGGGAGAGACGGAGGGGGCCGTCGCCGCCGCGCCGCGGGGACCCCCGCCTTCCAGATAGGCCAGGAAATCCTTCTTGGTGACGCGTCCCGAGATGCCGCTGCCGGCGAGAGCGGCGATGTCCACGTTGTGCTCCCTCGCCATGCGGCGCACCAGGGGTGAGGAGCGGGTGCGGATTCTTTCCTCCAGGGTGCCGGCGGGCGCCCGGGGTGGAACGGGAACGGGAGGGGGCGCCGCAGCGGCGGCGGGTGCCGCGGGGCGCGCCGGCTCGGGAGCGCGGGAGGGAGCCGGTGCGGGGCCGGCCGCTGCCTTGGCCGGAGTGGCTGCCGTCGCCAGTGCCGGGGCGGGAGGCGAAGCGGTCGCGCCGGCTTCACCTTCCGTCTCGATGACCGCGAGCACCGTCTTGATCTCGACGGTCTTTCCTTCCTCGACCTTGATCTCGGATAAGACGCCCGCGGCAGGGGAGGGAATCTCGGCATCCACCTTGTCGGTGGAGATCTCCAGGATCGGCTCGTCCCGCTTCACCCTCTCGCCCACCTTCTTGATCCAACGGACGACGGTCCCTTCCTGGATGCTCTCTCCCATCTGCGGCATGATCACGTCGACTTTCATCGCGACTCCTTTAGAGCAGCCCGAACTTTTTCCGGCTCTTGACGCGCCACCAGGTCAGTCCTGCCCTTCACCTGCGGCCGCCCTCCGGCCGACCGGTGAAAGGGCAAGATCTACTTAATAGGCCGCCAGCTTTCTCGCGGCGTCCAATACCTTCGCAGCATTGGGCAGGAAGTAATCCTCCAGGGGCGCACTGTAGGGAACCGGGGCGTCGGGGGAGGTGACCCGCAGCACCGGTCCGTCCAGGTACTCGAAGGCCCGCTCGTTGATCAGGGCGGTGATTTCCCCGGCAACGCCGCCGGTTCGGGTGTCCTCGTGGACGATGAGGACCTTCCCCGTCTTCTTCGCGGTGGCCTCGATGGCGTCCGCATCCAGAGGCAGCAGCGTGCGCAAGTCCACCACCTCGGCGCTCACCCCTTCCTTGTCCAGCGCCTCGGCGGCGTCCAGGCAGTGCAGCTGCATGGCGCCGTAGGTGATGAGGGAAATGTCCGCCCCTTGGCGCCGCACCGCGGCCTTGCCGATGGGCACCACATAGTCCTCCTCGGGCAGGACCTCCTTGATGCGCGGCAGCCTGTAGAGATACTTGTGCTCGAGGTAGATCACCGGGTCTTCGTCGCGGATGGCGGCCTTGATGAGTCCCTTGGCGTCGTGGGTGGTGCCGGGGGCCACCACCTTCAACCCCGGCGTGTGCACGTAATACATCTCCGGGTTCTGGGAATGGAACGGCCCGCCTCGCACGCCCCCGCCCGAGGGGCCGCGGATGACGATGGGCACCCCGGCGCCGTAGCGCCAGCGGCTCTTGGCGGCGAAATTGGTGATCTGGTTGAAGGCGCAGGCGATGAAATCGATGAATTGCATCTCGGCCACGGGGCGCATTCCCATGAGCGAGGCGCCGATGGCGGCACCGACGATCCCCGACTCGGCGATGGGAGTGTCGATGACGCGGTCCTTGCCGAAGCGCTCCAGAAACCCTTTGGTGACCTTGAAGGCGCCGCCGTAGACCCCGATGTCTTCTCCCAGCATGAAGACCCGCTCGTCCCGCTCCATCTCTTCCCAAAGTCCCTGGCGGATCGCCTCGAGGTAGGTCACCGGCTCGGCCATCAGCGTCTCCGCGCGGCGCGGGGCGCCGGGACCGGCTCGTCTTCCTGCTCGGACCTGGATGACGCATAGACATCTTCGACGCAGGACTCGGGGCGCGGGAAGGGGGCGGCCTCGGCCACCGCCAGATCTTTCTCGATCTCCGAGAGGCAGCGCGCATCGATCTCCTTCAGGTCCGCTTCCTGCGCCACCGCGGATCTCAAGAGGTGCTTCTCGTAAAGCCGAATCGGGTCCCGTTTCTCCCAGAAGTGCTTCTCCTCCTCGGGAACGTACCAGGCATCGTCGTGCTCCGAGTGGCCGCGCATCCGCATCGTCTTGCACTCGAGCAGCACCGGCCCCTGTCCCCGGCGCGCCAGCTCCACGGCGCGCGCGGTAGCCTCGTACACCGCCAGGACGCCGTTGCCGTCCACCACTCCCTGAGGAATACCGTAGGCCCGGGCTTTGTCCGCCAGGTCCGTGAGCAGCGACTGGGCGGCGACCGACGTGGAATAGGCCCACCGGTTGTTTTCGATGAGGACGACGAGGGGCAGTCGCATCACGGATGCGATGCCCAGACCCTCGTGGAAGTCTCCCGTGCTCGTCGCTCCGTCTCCCAGGTAGGTCAACGCGACCAGGTTTTTCGCTTGCATGCGTCCCGCCAGCGCCACGCCGGCCATGACGGGAACCAGCGTTCCCAGGTGGCTGATGGGAGGGACGAGGCCGCGCTCGATCCCGCCGAAATGCAGCGAAGTGTCACGTCCTTTGCAGGGACTCCCTTCCTGCTGCATGTACTGGAGGAAGAACTCCACCGGCTTCACGCCGCGCACCAGCATGGAGCCGAGGTTGCGAATCATCGGAGCCAGCACGTCCTGGGGTGCGAGGGCGTAAGCCGAGCCCACCGAGATCGCCTCCTGCCCGCGGCTGCTGTAAAGCCCCCCCTGCACCTTTCCCTGCCGGTAAAGGGCAGAGAGGCGCTCTTCCACCAGCCGGTTCAGCCGCAAGTAGTAATAGAGGTCCAGGAGCTGGGCGCGGGTCAGCGCCGCCCCTCCGGCCTGGGCCGCGGTTTTCTTCTTCGTCGTGCGGCGGCGGCGGGTCTTGGGCATGGGATCAGCGGTTCAGCGCACGGCCAAGGACGTCCAGCGCCGCCTCTCCCACCGCCTCGGTGAGGGTCGGGTGGGCGTGCAGCGTGGCGATGATCTCTTCGGTGGTGGCCTCCAGCTTCAACAGGGCCGCCCCCTCGGCGATGAGCTCGGTGGCGCGCGGCCCGATGATGTGGACCCCGAGCACCTCGCCGTACTTCTGCTCGGTGACGATCTTCACGAAACCCTCGGTCTCCCCGAGGATTTGCGCCCTTCCCAGCACTGAGAAGGGGAACTTGCCGCTCTTCACCGTGGCGCCGCGCTCCTGGGCCTGCTTCTCGGTGAGGCCGACGCGCGCCACTTCCGGATCGCAGTAGGTGCACCAGGGGACTTGATCGTAATTTAGGGGGTGGGGCTTGCCGCCCGCCATGGCCTCCGCCGCGGCGACGGCTTCGTGGGATGCCACGTGGGCGAGGGGAGCGCGTCCCACCAGATCGCCGATGGCCCACAGTCCCGGTTCCGAGGTTCGATAGGCATCGTCCACTCGCACGAATCCCTTCTCCACGACGGCCTTGGTTTTTTCGAGTCCCAGCGCTTCGCTTTTGGGTCTGCGGCCGACCCCCAGCAGAAGGATCTCCGCAGCCAGGGTCTCGGTCTTACCGGCGTCACCCGCGCTGAGCGTCACCTCCACGCCCCGGGAGCCGGCCGAGGCCTTCTGGACCTTGACGCCCGTGCGGACGGTGATGCTCCGCTTCTTGAAGCAGCGTTCCAGCTCCTTGGACACCTCCTCGTCCTCGGTCGGGACGATGCGAGGCAGCAACTCCACGAGCGTCACCTGGCTCCCGAAGCTGGAAAAGATGGAGGCGAACTCCACCCCCACCGCGCCGGCGCCCAGAATGATGAGTGACTTCGGCACGGCATGCAGCTCCAGGGCATGATCGGAAGTCAGGATCCTTTTCCCGTCGGGCTCGATGCCGGGAAGCCCCATGGCTTCCGAGCCGGTGGCGAGAAGAATGTGCTGCGCGTCGAGCGCCTGGCTCCTGCCCGAACGGGACGCGACCGAGACCCGGCCTTTTCCCTCGAGCTTTCCCGTCCCCTCGAAGACCTGGACGTTGTTCTTCTTCATCAGGAAGGCGACTCCCTTGCTCAGCCGCTCGACGATGGCGGCTTTGCGTTTCTGCACCGCGGGGAAGTCCACCTGCACCTCGGAGATCTTGAAACCGAACTCGCCTGCGTGTCGCAGGGTGTGGTGCAGCGCGGCGCTCTGGAGGAGTGCTTTGGCGGGGATGCAGCCGCGCAGCAGACAAGTGCCGCCCAGGTTGGGATCCTTCTCCACCAGGGCCGTCTTCAGCCCGAGCTGCGAGGCCCGGATGGCGCCCACATACCCCCCGGGCCCGGCCCCGATCACCACCAGGTCGAAACGGCCGCCGCCCTCCGATGGGGTCGCCACGCTTTCCTACCTCCGCAGAATGAGCCCGCCCCGTGCCGCCCCGGGTCACCAACCTAAACCCTTCTCTGGGGTGGGAATATTCGCGCCAATGCCCGCTGGACCGGCGGCAATTTATCACCTTTGCCGGCCCCTTTTCAACGGCTCCACTCGGGCCGCTCACGCGGTGTGTCCCTGAGGAAAACCCCTGATGGGCCGCCGGCGGCATGGCCGGCACACGCCCAAAGCAAACCTCTGCCGGAGATCGCAACGGCGTTGCGTCTTGCGTTACAGTAGGCCCTGAACCGCAGCAGTTTTCGGCCTGGGATTGGCAGAAGCGAGGGCGCCGGCAGGATGAACCTTCTGGTCACCGGATCGTCGGGCTATGTGGCGAGCCACCTCGTTCCTGCGCTGGTGGCTCAGGGGCATCGGGTCGTGGGCGTCGACCGAGTCGCGGGAGACGAGCGCCACCTCTGCCGATTCATCCGGGGGGATCTGAACGAGCCGGCCGTGGCGGAGGAATGCCTCGCAGACGTCTCCGGCGTGATTCATCTGGCGGCGGCCAAAGCCGATTGGGGGCTGACGGCCGAGGAGTATTATCGAGATAATCTGGAGGCCACGCGGAAGCTGCTGGCAGCCGGCCGGCACAAGGGAATCCTTGACTGGGTCTTCTTCAGCACGGTCTCGGCCATGGGGCCGAGTCGTGTTCCCATCGATGAAGCGGCGGGTCTGAATCCCATCGAACCCTACGGCGCTTCCAAAGCGGAGGCGGAGGCGCTCTTCGCGGGGCTCGCAGCGCAGGAGCCGCAGGCTCGCGTGTTGATTCTCCGGCCTTCCGTGATCTACGGCCCCGGGAATCCCGAGAGCACCAATGTCTATCGGCTGACCGATGGACTCTTCCGGCGCCGATTCGTGATGGTGGGAGACGGACGCACCGTCAAGACGACTTCTTACATTGAAAACATGGTTGAGGCGACGCTCTTCCTGTTGGCCCGAATGACTTCCGGGGTGTCCCCCTACATCTATGTGGACGAGCCGGCGCTGGAGACGGCGGATCTCATCCGCCGCCTCTGCGGACTCTTGGATCGGCATCCGCCGCGCTTTCGAGTTCCTCTCCCGCTGGCCGCGGCCCTGGCGGCTCCCGCCGACCTCCTGGCACGGGTCACGAGCGTCGATCTGCCGATCACCAGCGCGCGCATCCGGAAATTCTGCCGCTCCACCGTCTTCGATGCCGGCAAGATCCGGCGCGCGGGGTTCCGCCAGCCGGTCGACAACGACACCGCCTTGGCGCGAACCGTCGGTTGGTATCTCGCCGCCCTGAAGGGCAAGAAGGTCGGCCGAGAAACTCTGCCGGAAACCGACCGCGCCGGTCGTTGAACCGATACCCCGAGGTCCGGCAGGCTGGACAGAAAAGCAGACTCTCATGCTCGTATGGCTGATTCATCTCGCCGAAATGCTCGTGACGGACCCCGCCGAGCGTGCCTGGAGGTACGGCATGCTGTCGGAAGCGATTGCCGCGCGCGGCCATCGGGTGGTTCAATGGGCGCCCACCTTCGCCCATTACACCCGGCAATATCGGGCGCCCGCCGATGCCGTGCTGTCGCCCCGACCGGGTTACGAGTTGCAGCTCGTCCATGCCGGCGGCTACGACAACAACGTGAGTCTGCGGCGGATTCTCTTCCAAGTCCGCATGGCCAGAAGGTTCTCCCAAATCGCCCAGCGCCGGGAACGACCGGACGTGATCGTGGTCGCCGTGCCGACCCCGACGATGTGCTCGGCGGCTCTGAAGTTCGGCCGCCAGCACGGGATTCCCGTGCTCATCGATGTCCGGGATCTCTGGCCCGACGCCATCTATGACCTTTTCCCGAAAAAAATCCGGTTCCTCGGGAAGGCGCTGCTGCTCCCGATGCGGCTGCGCAACCGGCGAATCTTCAGGGAAGCGACTGGGGCGACCGCCATCTCCGGCGCGTACCTGCAGTGGGCGCTCGATTACGCCGGAAGGGCGCAGCGCTGGTCCGATGGAGTCTTTCCCATGGGGTACAAGCCGCCCGAGATCCAAGAGAGCATCCGGGAAGCGGCGAGGGCCTCCTGGAGACGACGCGGGGTGACCGGCGAAGGATTCACCTGCTGTTTCTTCGGCACGATGGGGAGGCAGTACTGGCTGGAGGATGTCATCGAGGCGGCGAGGCGCCTCCCGGAAGTGAGATTCGTCCTCTGCGGGGATGGTGACAACCGAGGAAAGTACGTGGAACAGGCGCGCGAGCTGTCCAACGTGATGTTTCCAGGGTGGGTCTCGGCCGAAGAGGTGGACTCGTTGATACACCTTTCCGATGTGGGACTCGCCCCCTATCGAGGGGGGGCGCAGATGTCTTTGCCGAACAAACCCTTCGAGTACATGGCCGGCGGTCTTCCCGTCGTCTCGAGCCTGCAAGGAGAGCTCCAGGAGCTGCTGGAAAAGCATCGCTGCGGATTGACTTACCGGGCAGGAGACGTGGCGAGCTTGCAGCATTCCCTGGAGCGGCTCCGAAACGAGGCAGATCTCAGGGAGTCGATGTCGCGCAACGGTCGCGATCTCTATGAAAGGAGCTTTCGCTCCGACCGAGTCTACGGTGCGATGACGACGCACCTCGAGACCGTCGTGGAGCGGCACCTCGAGGCTGCGTCGTCCGGGAAGTTGCCCTCCCGGGCGAGGCGCGAAGCAGAGGGCGGACTCACTCCCCCTTGAACTCGGGCTGGCGCTTCTCCAGGAAGGCGGCGATCCCTTCCTTCTTATCCTTCGTCTCGAAGAGGACCGTCTGGGAGAGGACCTCGAAGGCCAGCCCCGAATCCACAGGGACTCGCGCCGAGAGGTTGAGGGCGGCCTTCGCGAGCCGAAGGGCGACCGGAGCGCGGGAGGCCAGCTTTTCCGCCAGTTCTCGGGTGGCCCGGGCCAGGTCCTCGCGGGGGACGACCCGGTTCACCAGTCCGAAGGCGAGCGCCTGCTCCGCGTCCACCGGATCGGCGGTCAGGATCATCTCCTTGGCCCGCCCCAGCCCCACCAGACGCGGCAGTCGCTGAGTGCCTCCCGCGCCGGGCAGAATCCCCAGTCCCACCTCCGGAAAGCCCAGCTTCGCGCCGCTGACGGCGATGCGGAAATCGCAGGCGAGGGCCAGCTCCAGACCCCCGCCCATGGCGTGCCCGTTCATGGAAGCGATGGTCGGCTTGGGAAAGGAATCGATCCGGGCGAACAGGCGGTTGAGGCAGGCTTCCAGCACCTGCTTCGACCTGCGATGGTGAAGGTCCTTCAGATCCGCCCCGGAGACGAAGACCTTCTCTCCCCCTCCGGTGAAGACCACCAGGAGCACTTCCCGGCTCTCCTCGGCGTTGCCGAGGGCCCGCTCGATCTCCGCGGCGGTGGATTCGTCCAGGGCGTTTCGCACATCGGGGCGGTCGATGGTGAGGGTGGCGATCCGATCCTGCACGGTGAAGCCGATGTTGATGTATGCCACGGCACGACCTCTTGAGCTTGGCCCCTCCTAGGGGGCGAGAATGATTTTTCCGAAGATGCGGCGCTCTTCCAAGAGCCGGTGCGCCTCGGGAGCCTGCGCCAGCGGCAGCACGCGGTCCACGACGGGCCGGAGCCTGCCTGCCTCCACGTGCCGGAAGATGGCCTCGAGGTGGGCGCGGCTCCCCATGGTGGAGCCCAGGATGGAAAGATTCTTGAAAAAGACGTGGCGCAGATTCAAGGAGACATCGGCCCCGGTGGTGGCGCCGCAGGTGACGAGCCTCCCACCCCAGGTCAGGCAGAGAAGGCTCTGCTCGAACGTGGCCTTGCCGACATGCTCGATGACAACGTCGGCGCCCCGCTTCCCGGTGAGGCGCCTGACCTCATCCCTCAGGTTCGAGCGGGACAGGTCGATGCCCTCGTCGGCTCCCAGGGCACGGGCCTTCTGCAGCTTGTCGTCGCTTCCCGAGGCGGCGATGACCCGCGCTCCGTACAGACGCGCAATCTGCATGGCGGCCGTGCCCACGCCGCTCCCTGCGCCCAGCACCAGCACCGTTTCGCCCGGCGTGACCTTCGCCCTGTCCACCACCATCTGCCAGGCGGTCAGGAAGACCAGCGGGACCCCCGCCGCCTCCTCGAAGGAGAGCCGCCCGGGCAACCGGATCAGGTTCCGTCCGGGAACGACGATTTCCTCGGCGCAGGTCCCGTCCCGATGCTCGCCCAGGATTCCGTACTCGCGGCAGAGATTGTCCCGGCCCGCGAAACAGGCTTCGCACATTCCGCAGGAGAGCCCCGGGGCCAGGACGACCTTCTCGCCCGGCTGGAAGCCCTGCACGGCCTCGCCGGTCTCCAGCAGAACGCCGGCGCCGTCACAGCCGGGCGTGAGGGGGAGGGGATAGTGCACCCCGGGGATGCCGCGCCGCACCCAGAGGTCCAGGTGGTTCAGACCTGCCGCGTGAACCCGGACCCGCGCCTCGCCGGGACCCATGGGCGGCGAGGGGACTTGTTCCAGCAGCAGCTTCTCGGGGCCGCCGTGTTCATGGATTCGGAGGGCGCGCAAGCCAGATCTCCCGTGAAACGCATGGAGGAAGCGGCAGAAGTCTAGGAGAGCGGGGCAAGGGCGTCAAGACCGGGTGGCTCTCGCCTCGCGGACCAGGCGAAGATAAAGCTCCTCATAGCGGCGCACCATGGCCTCCAGGCTGAACTGTGCGCGGGCCCGATCGCGCCCGGCCGGCCATCTTGAGGGCCAGAGCTTCCGGGTCGCCCGGCGGTACCAGAAAGCCGGTCGCGCCGGTCACCACCAGCTCGCGACAACCTGCAAGGTCGGTGGCCACCACCGGACGGCCCGCCGCCATGGCTTCCAGGACCACGTTGGGCAGACCCTCGAAGTCCGACGCCAACACCAGCAGGTCCATGGCCGCCAGCAGGGCCGCCACGTCGTCCCGCGCTCCGGTGAAGACGAGCCTCGCATCGAGGCCCATCGACGCGGCCTGGCCGGTGAGCGATCCCATCGACTCGCCCTCTCCGACGACCAGGAAGCGGCTCTCCGGCAGGTGCAACGAGATGCGGCGCGCCGCTTCCAGGAATAGATCGACCCGCTTTTCCGCCGACAGCCTGCCCACCATCCCCGCCACGGGGGCCCCGGGAGGGATCCCGAGCCCGGTGCGGACGGCCAATGGGTCGCCACGAAACTCGCAGCGATCCAAGTCCACGCCGTTGACGATCTCCACGATCCGCGCCGGCGGGACGCCATAGGA
>QHVQ01000075.1:21715-41130 GCA_003222305.1 Acidobacteriota bacterium
GGGGTTCCGTGGTGCGGCTCGACGCCACCAGGACTCCCCGCCCGGCCAGGAAGACCGCCAGGTAAGCGTAGAAGTTGACATGCTGGGAGAAAGAGTTGACCAGGTCGATCCGATCTTGCTTGAAGTAGCGCGCGAGGGTGGTGACTCGGCGGGGCTCGAAGCGGTGTCGCCGCGGCAGGACGCGCAGGGGAATCCCGGCTGCCTCGAGGCGGGGTCCGAACGGCTGCACCACGTCGGAGAGGCAGTAGACGTGGGGTTCGCAAGGGCCCCCGTGCAGCCCCCGGGCCAGCTCGAAGAGCTGCCTCTCGGAGCCGCCGGCGTGCAGCTGGCCGATCACCAGGGCCACGCGGACCGGGGCGATCATGGGCGGGCCAGTTCCCGGTAGAGCTCCATGTGCTCGGCCATGCTCCGCTCCAGGGTGAAGCGCGAGGCCAGCCGGCGCGCCTCCTCTCCCATGCGCTGGCGAAGCTGAGCGTCGCCGGCCAGACTCTCCAGCCGCCCTGCCAGGAGCTCGACGTCGAAAGGGGGGAGCAGGAATCCGTGGTCCTGATCCTGCAGCTCGTAGCCGCGATAATCGGGAAGGTCCCAGACGACGATGGGAAGGCCGGCTGCCATGGCCTCCAAGATCGCCACCGGAAACCCCTCGCCCCGGGACATCAGCGCGAAGGCGTCACTGGCCCGAAGGTAGTCGGGAACGTTGGACACCTTACCCGTGAACTGGACCGAAGCGGCCACGCCGGCGCGGGCAAAGCGCTCGCGGACCGAATCGACGTAGGCATCCACCACCCCCGAGCCGGCGTCCGTGGATCGATGGGGGCCTATCAAGAGCAACGTCCCGTCCCGCCGTCCGGCCCGGAAGCGCCCCCACGCCTCCGCCAGCAGATCAATCCCCTTGCGCTCGATGATGGCGCCCAGGGTGACCAGGGTGAATCCATCGGGAGGGATTCCGAGCCGGGCCCTGAGGGCGAGTTTCTCCGCCTCGCCCGCGACCGGGAAAAAGCGGGCCGGATCGCACCCGTTGGGGATGAACCGGACCTTCTCCGACGGATATCCGGCGTCCCGATAGGTCTCCAGCTGCAGACCCGAGCAACATATAAACCGCGAGGCGCGGGAGAAGAGGGCATTCTTGATGCGGCCGAACCGCTCCGTGACGATTCCCGCTGGATCATCGTCCCGGTTCTGCACCGAAGCCACGATCACCGGCTTGCGCAGCAGGCGCCCCATCAGGATGGCGGCATAGACCGAGTGGGGCTTGCCCATCGTGTGGATCAGGTCGAAGCTCCCGCGCCGGGTGCAGAGGGCCAGGGGTGAAAGGAGGGCGAAGCTGTAAGCGCCGAGCCTCGGGAAGCGCTCTCCCCCCGGTGTGGGAAGGCGGATCACCCCCCTCTCGTCCTGCCCCTTGATTCCGCGGTTGCCGGCGAGGACCAGCGACTCGAAGCCCGCCCGCGTGATCGCCTTGCGGATCAGGGCCAGATACTGTCCGCCGCCGCCGAACGCCGGGGGATAGATCTGGTTCATGAAGAGGACGCGCGGTTCGCGCCGAGAGGTGCTCATGGCCGGGACGGTGGTCTCTCCGGGGAGGCTCTGGGACAAGGCTTACCGGGCCTTGAAGCTCGCGGTGCGTTTTTCCATGTAAGCGGCGAGACCCTCGCGGGCATCTTCGCTGGTAAAGAGCTGCTGCTGCAGCTCCCGCTCCAGGGCGAGCCCCTCCGCGAAGGCGGCTTCGAGCCCCGACTGCACCGCCCTCTTGATGGCGCCCACCGCCAGCGCGGCTTTTCCGGGAGGGCAGAACTCCCGGGCGTAATCCAGGATCTTCTGATCGAAAGCGCTCGACTCGAAAACCTGGTTCACCAGGCCCAGCTCCACCGCCTCATCAAAAGAAAAGGTCTTCCCCGAGACCAGCAGATCCAGGGCTCGGGACTTGCCCAGGAGTCTGGCGAGGCGTTGGGTTCCTCCCGTGCCGGGCAGGACGCCGAGCGCCACCTCGGGCAGGCCGATCTTGCCGCCGCCCCGGCGGGCGATCCGGAGGTCCGCCGCGAGCGCCACTTCGAGTCCTCCCCCCACGGTGTGCCCGTTCAAAGCGGCGATCACCAGCTTGGGGGTCTGCTCCAGACGGCTGAGCGTCTCGTTGGCGTGCAGGCAGAAGTAGTACTTGTACCGGGGAGTCACTTCCGTGAGCCTCTTGATGTTGGCCCCCGCGCAGAAGAACTTGTCACCCGCGCCGCGCAGGACCAGCACGTGCGCCTCGTCGTCGAAGCGGGCCCGGAGGACGGCGTCGTCGAGCTGCCGCATCATCTCGTAGCTGTAAGTGTTGGCCGGCGGATCGCTCATCTCCAGGATGGCCACTCCGCCGTCCACTCGGTAATTCACCAGGTTTTCGGGCATCGGGGTTGTTCTCCTCGCAGGCTTCGGGGATGGCAGATGCCGAAGCGGCTGGCCGGATCGTACCGGCGCGCGGAGGGGCCGTCAACGGCGCCTGCCCGCTTCCGGCAGGGCCCGCGGACGGGGGACCGTCGCGGAGCCCCCGTCGATTGGGATAAACTAAGCCTCATGATACTGGTGCGGGCGCCGCTTCGGATCAGCTTCGTGGGCGGGGGGACCGACCTTCCCGAGTTCTACCGGAAGCACCCGGGAAGGGTCATCTCCGTCACCATCGACAAGTACGTCTATGTCCTGGTCAATCCCACGCCCCTGGTGGACAAGTTCACCATCAAGTACCAGAGGACCGAGATCGTGGACCACCCGAAGGACCTGGAGCACACCCGTCTGCGGGCGGCACTCCTCGATCTAGGAATGGTGCAGAGCGGGCTGGAGGTGGGGTCCTTCGCCGATCTGCCGGCCAAGACCGGCCTGGGCTCCTCCTCCAGTTTCAGCGTGGCGTTGCTGCGCGGCCTTCACGCCTACCGGGGACGCTCCCTCAGCAATCGGGACCTGGCCGAGGAGGCCAGCCGCCTGGAGATTGAGCTGGTGCAGGAGCCGATTGGAAAACAGGACCAGTATGCTGCGGCCTTCGGCGGCTTCAACGTCTTCCAGTTCAACGCGCACGGGCCGGTGGACGTGAGCCCCGTGCTGCTGGACTACCGGAAGCGGTCGGCGCTGGAGGAGCACCTCCTGCTGTTCTTCACCGGGATCACCCGACCGGCCGCGAGCGTCCTCACCGAGCAGCGCTCCCGGGTGGAGGAGCACTTCGAGACTTACGTGGCCATGGCGGAATCGGTGGGCGAGTTCGCGCGACGCGTCCTCGAAGGCGACATCCGGGGCATGGCCCACATGCTCCACGAGGGGTGGCTGCGCAAGCGGAGCCTGGCCTCGTCGGTATCGTCGTCGGTGTTGGACGGGCTCTACGAAGCGGGCCTCTCCGCGGGAGCGTGGGGCGGGAAGATCCTGGGGGCTGGGGGCGGAGGATGCCTGCTGCTGCTCGCGCCTCCTTCGGCCCAGGCCGCCGTCCGCCGTGCCCTGGAGGGGCGGGCGGCACAGGAGCGACTTGCGGGATTCAAGGAAATCGGAGTACGCACGGTCCAGTCGGGCACCGATCTCGTCTATCGCGATCAGCAACCGCCAGTCTACTGAGGTCGCACATGGAGGAATTCATCCGAGGATTCGTGGGCGACGTGACGCGCGTCATGTCCGCCCTGCCCGTGCAGGAGATCGCGAGGGCCATCAACGTCATCCAGGCGGTCTACGAGCGGGACGGCCGGATCTACATCTTCGGCAACGGCGGCTCGCTGGCCTTGGCCACCCACTGGGTGAGCGATTTCAACAAGACCGTCTTCAGCCACAACCTCGAGTCGCACACCCGCCGCTTCCAGGCCATCCGGCTTCCCAGCACCGAGGAAGAGCTGTCGGCCTGGGCCAACGACGTGGGGTACGAGATGGTCTTCGCCGGGCCCCTGCAGAACTACCTGCAAGAGACCGATGGCGTCATCGCCATCAGCAGCTCGGGCAACTCCCAGAACATCGTGAAAGCGGTGGAGCTGGCGAAGCGCCGGAATGTGCCGGTCATCGGCTTGTCGGGCTTCGACGGCGGAAAGCTCAACGAGCTCGCCGACGTGAAGATCGTCGTGCAGACGGAGAAGGGGAAGTATGAGATCGTGGAAGGGATTCACGCGGTGATCCTCCACCTGATCACCAAGTACTTCCAGGACTACTTCGACCATCAGCTGGCCCGGCGCACGGCCGGGGCCTAGGAGATGCCCTCGGCCCCGGATGCCCGGGCGGTGTTCCTGGACCGGGACGGGACCATCATCCGGGAAGTGAACCATCTCAGGGACCGCCGTCAGCTCCGGCTTCTGCCGCGCGCCGCCGACGGGATCCGGGCGTTCAACCGGCTCGGGTATCGGGTGATTGTCATCACCAACCAACCGGTGGTGGCCCGAGGATGGGTCAGCGAAGTGCAGCTCCAGTCCATTCACCGGACGCTGCTGGAGCGGCTGGCGCGGCGGGGTGCCCGCCTGGACGCCATCTACTATTGCCCGCACCATCCCGACGCCAATCTTGCAAGATACCGTGTCCGCTGCCGTTGCCGGAAGCCAGGGACGGCGCTCATCCGGCGCGCCATGCGCCGGTTCGGCATCCGATCGGAGCGGAGCTTCATGGTGGGTGACGGCACCCGGGACATGCTGGCCGGCCGGCGGGCGGGACTGACCACCGTCCTGGTGGGCACGGGATACGCCGGGCGGGACGGGAGTTACGAGGTGCGATCCGACTACGGGGTCCGTGATCTGAGAGAGGCTGCCCGGTTGGTCAGGCGTCTGGAGAGGCAAGGGTGAATTCCCCCGGGACGATCCGCCAGGCGGTCATCCTGGCGGCCGGGTTCGGGAATCGCCTGAGACCCCTCACCGACACCGTCCCCAAGGCCATGGTCCCGGTGGCGGGTCGCCCGCTCCTGGAGCACCACGTGGAGCGGCTGCGCCGCCACGGCATCGACGAGATCTTCATCAACCTCCACTATCGGCCCGACGTCATTCGCGGCCATTTTCAGGACGGCGCGCGCTGGGGAGTGAGAATCGATTACCAGTTCGAGCCGGAGATCCGAGGCACGGCCGGAGGAGTGAAGGGGTTCGAGTCGAGGCTGCAGGATGCGTTCTTCGTGGTCTACGGGGACATCTTCAGTCTGTTGGACTACTCGCGGATGGCGGCGGCTTTTTTCGGGAAGGATCAGGCGGCGGGTATGGAATTGGTGGGACCGACCAGTCATCCGCACGATTCGGATCTGGCCGAGGTGGACGAGGCGATGAGGTTCCTGAAGATCCATCCCAAGCCCCGCGCGACTCTTCCCGCCCGGTACCAGGCCATGCGCGGAATCTTCATTCTGCGGCGCCGGGTGCTCGCGGAAATCCCCGCCGCGACCTACTACGAGATCGATCACCAGCTCTTGCCGAGGCTTCTGGAAAAAGGCGAGAGAATCTACGGCCATGTTTCGGACGACTACGCCCGGGACCTGGGGACATGGGAGCGGTACCGCGAGGTGGAGGCTTACTGCGCCCGGCTCGGGATCGGGCTAGGCGAGGCGTAGGGCGGGGTAGGCGACTTTCAGGGTGCGGCGGATTCCCGCTTCGAGGCGGACGGTTGGTTTCCACCCCAACACCCGGGCGGCGCGCCGGGCCGACAGGGCGATCTGGTACACCTCGCCCTTGCGAAAGGGGGCGTGAATCGCCTTCTCCCTGAATGGGAGGAGCCGGGCCAAGGTGTCGAAGATCTCCCGGTCGCTCACCTTTCGGCCCCAGCCCAGGTTCAGCGTCTCGTTCTTTCCCCGGCGGAGCCCCATCAGGTTGGCGCGCACCAGATCCCCCACGTAGACATAGTCGCGCGCCTTGCTCCCGTCACCGAAGATGGTCGGAGCCCGGCCGCCGTGCATGAGGCCGGCGAAGATGGCCACCACCCCTGCCTCGCCCTTCGGGTTCTGCCGGGGGCCGTACACGTTGGGGTAACGAAAGATCAGATGGGGAAAGCCGTAGAATCGCGAATAGAAGCGGATGACCTCCTCGCCCTGCATTTTGGAGAGACCGTAGGGTGAAAGGGGTGTGGGAGGCTCGGATTCATCGGTGGGAATCTTGCGGGGTTCCCCGTACATGGCTCCTCCGGTGGAGGAGAAGAGAAACTTTCGGATGCCGATCTCGCCGCAGGCAATCAGCAATCCGACCGTTGCCAAAACATTCACCTCGAGAGTGGGGAGGGGATCCCGCAGGGAACGGACGACCTCGGCCAGCGCGGCGTGGTGATTCACCACGTCCGGCTTTTCGCGGTGCAGGATCTGCCGGAGACGCGTTGTGTTTCGGAGGTCGACTTCGTAGAATCTGGCCTTGGGGTGGACGTTCTTGCGGAAGCCGGTCGAGAGGTTGTCCACCACCGCCACGCGGTGGCCTCGCCGCAGGTAGCCGTCCACGACGTGGCTGCCGATGAACCCCGCGCCTCCCGTCACCAGGATTCTCATGCGCGCGATTATACAGAAGTCGTCGGATCCTTTCCCCGCGATGGCGGCGCAGCGCAAGCTCCGGATCTGGTACCGGCGCCACCGTCGTGACCTCCCCTGGCGGCGTACCCGCGATCCCTATCGTATCTGGGTCTCCGAGGTGATGCTCCAGCAAACGCAAGTGAGGACGGTCATCCCCTATTACCGGCGGTTCCTCGCGCGCTTTCCCACCCTCAGGTCGCTGGCGCGGGCGAGGCCGGACGCGGTGCTGGCAGCCTGGTCGGGACTCGGGTATTACCGCAGGGCGCGCAACTTCCACGCCGCGGCCCGCCGCATCGAGGAAGATCATCGAGGAAGCATTCCACGAGACGTCGAATTGCTGCTGCGCCTCCCTGGCGTCGGTCGCTACACGGCCGGGGCGCTGGCCAGCATTGCGTTCGATCGGCCCGCACCGGCCCTGGACGGAAACGCCGCGCGGGTCCTGGTGCGCTTACTGGCGCTGCACGAGGATCCTGCTTCGGCTGGCGTCCGACGGCGCCTCGAAGCCCTCGTCCGGGGCTTCATGCGCGGTGGAAGGCCCTCGGAAATCACCCAGGGATTGATGGAGCTGGGGGCGCTGGTCTGCACGCCTGCCTCTCCCTCCTGTGAGCGATGCCCGCTGGCAGGAGAGTGCCGCGCGCGGATTCTGGGACTGCAGGCCGCGCTCCCCATGGGCAGGCGGACGCGTCCCACCGAGGATCGGGAAGCTGCCGTGGCCATCCTCCGAAAGGGGAGCGCCCTCCTGATGGTCCGAAGGAGAAAAGGTGAATTGCTGGAAGGGCTGTGGGAATTCCCCGGCGACTTCCTCCGTCCCCGAGAAGGCGCCGGGACCGGATTGCGTCGCGTCGGCCAGGAGCGGCTGGGGCGAACCATCGTGCCCGGCAGGACCCTCGCGACTCTGAGTCAGACCATTACCTACCGGCGGATTCGCGTGCGCGCCTACGATGCGGCCCTGGGGGAGCCGGTCCCTCCGGGATGGAGCCTGCCGCGGGACGCCCGTTGGCTGTCGGCGCAGAGGATTGAGCGGCTGCCGCATGGCTCCGCCACGGCCAGGATCTTGAGGGTCTTGCGGAACTCGCCGCGGGCGAGCCGTGCCCGAAGAATGACGCCGGTCGAACCATGAGCCCTGGCGCTCCTCGCCTCGAGACGCTGAGGATGAGCGGCAGCGCCGGGGTGCTGGAAGGAATTCTGAGACTTCCGCCAACCGCTCCGAGCCGATCCGCCCTGCTGTGCCATCCCCATCCTCTTTACCAGGGCTCCCTGCACTCGCCGGTCATTTTCAGGGCGGCGCGGGCCATGCACCGGAGGGGCTACGCCACGCTCCGCTTCAACTTTCGAGGAGTGGGAATGTCCGCAGGCAGCTATGACGGAGGACGGGGTGAGAAGGAGGATGTCCGCACGGCGCTGGGTGTCCTCTGTGAGCGGCTCCCCGGCATCCCCGTCACCCTGGCGGGCTATTCCTTCGGCTCGCGGGTCGGATTCGAAGCGGCATCGCGCGACCCCAGGGTGGATCGCCTCCTGGGGATCGGAATCCCTATTGCCCTGGGGCCTTTCGATTTTCTCAAGGGGCTCGGCAAACCGCTTCTGGTGCTCCAGGGGGAGCGCGATGAATTCGGTCCCCTGCCGGCACTGGAGCGCCTGGTGAAAGAGCTGGGCGGGTCGGCCCGCCTCATCCCGATTCCGGGGGCGGACCACTTTTTCAGCGGCGAGCTGGGTCGACTGGAGGAAAGCCTCTACGCGGCTCTCGCGGAATGATGTTTCAGTGCGAGACTTCCGACTTGGCCGGGATGGCCGCCGCCAGGGTGTCTCGTCCCACCAAGTGCCGGTGGGCCACGTAATCGAACAGCCTCGTCTGGAGCAGCTTGCGACCCCGGTGCAGTCTCGACATGACCGTGCCCATGGGGATTCGCAACACCTTCGAAATCTCTTTGTAGCTCATGTCATCCACCAGGGCCAGCATCACGACCGGACGATACTCGCCGGGGAGCGAGGCCAGAGCGTCTTCCACTTCGGCGGCCGTTACCGAGTCCATCACTTCCTGCTCGGGGGTCTTGGACGGTGTGTGGGGGAAGGCGGATTCCTGCAGGACCTCGGAAGCAAGTAGGCTGTCCAGATCCGTTGCCGTCTCACCGCGGTCCTGCTGGACCCGATTCAGAAACTGATTCTTCAGGATGCGGAAAAGCCAGGCGCGGATGTTGGTGCCGGGCTCGAAGCGATGGAAGAAGCGAAAGGCCCTCAGGTAGGTGTCCTGCACGAGGTCCTCCGCGTCCTTTTCATTGCGGCTCAAGCGCAGCGCCAGGCTGCGGAGGGAGCGCAGGTGCGGAAGTGCCTGGGCTTCGAATTCTCCCCGGCGATCCCGCGCCCGGGGGAACCGGGTCTCCGATCCTCGCAGCGCTAAGGCTTTCTCAGACATTATCTTCCTCAAATCCTGGCTTTGGCTCCGCTGTTAAGATGCAGATGTCCCTCCAAAGGATTCACGGGATTCTTCCCGCCCGGGACCGCATGGTCTTCATGGTTGATCCGCGCGCCGGCTATCGAGGATAATCACTTTCCCCTCACGCTGCAGGGGATGTCGAGGTTGTTCGCATGGCCCTCAAGCTCTACCATTTTGAAGCGTGCCCGTACTGCGAGAAGGTGCGCTCCGTCCTACGCCGCATGGATCTGCGATTCGAAAGCGTGGAGATCGATCCCGCGGATCGATCGGCCGTGAAGGCCGTGTCCGGACAGGAGAAGGTGCCCGTGCTCGCCGACGGCGACATGG
This sequence comes from Acidobacteriota bacterium, assembly GCA_003222305.1. Taxonomy (GTDB): domain Bacteria; phylum Acidobacteriota; class Polarisedimenticolia; order Gp22-AA2; family AA152; genus AA152. Next base: position 30,928 of record QHVQ01000075.1, read on the forward strand.
TGGTCCACGATTCGACTCGGATCCTCCGTTACCTGGTGCGCACCTATGGAGGGGGCAGGTTTCTGCCCGACGATGCCCACTCTCGCGGCCTGATGTGGATTCTGGATGACTACGTGGACGAAGCCTTGATCCCGCTGGTGCGGCGTGTCAGTCGCGGCGTCGATGCCGAGGGAAAGCCGCTGGACGATGCGGGCAAAGCGGCGCTCAAGGCCGAGGCCGCCCATCAATACGAATCGCTCGAGCAGTTCCTCTCCGCCGACGGCTTCGCCGTGAGCAGCCGTGTCAGCCTGGCGGATATCGCCCTGTACGCCTGCCTGTCGCGGTTGGAGCTGTACAGTCCGCGGGGCATCCCGGCCGATTACCCGAAGATCCGGGCCTGGTACACCCGGATGAAAACCTGACGCCGGAGTTCCGTCCCGCTTGCCTGAATCACCACGACCCCTCGCCCGACGACAGGGAATTCCTCTTCTGCTACAGCGCCGGACAGACGGGGCCTCTCCCCCTCACCGCGGTCGTGAACCGTAACGCCAAGACCGGCTCTTAGGCATTACGATCCCGCGAATCCGCGGAGATTACCTGCTTCCCGACGGCAATCGAGTCGCGGAGTTGTGGGGCGGCGGCAAGGAACTCGTCAGGGCAGGCGGCGGTGGGCTCAGGCCGCGGCGTGGGAGCGGAAGGAGTCGAAGAAAATCTCGACTTCCTGGATGAAATCGTCCACCGTGCCGAGTGAGGAAATCTTTTGGCGTAGGTGCTTGCCGTTGGGCAGCCCGTGGGTATACCAGCCGCTGAAGGTCCGCATCTTGTGGAGGGCGAACCGCCCTTCTTCCAGGTCCTTCAGCAGTCGGAAATGTCGCAGAATCATCTCCCGTCGGTCCTCCAGTGTCACCGGGCCATCCTCTTCCCCTCGGAGCCTCGCAGCGGTCTGGCGGAAGAGCCAGGGATTCTGCATGGCGCCGCGGCCAATCATCACTCCGTCACAGCCGGTCTCCCGCCACATGCTCAGGGCATCTTCAGGAGTCAAGATGTCTCCGTTCCCGCTCACAGGGATGGACAGAGACTCCTTGAGCTTCCGGATCCGCAGCCAGTCGGCCTGGCCGGAGAACATCTGGCGCGCGGTCCGGGCATGCAGAGCCACCCCGTCGACGCCGTTGGCCTCGCAGATCCGTCCCATCTCCAGATAGTTGCTGCGCTGGTCATCCAATCCCAAACGTAACTTCACCGAGATGGGACTGCGCACGCGATCTCGGCAAGCCCGGATGATTCCCTCGGCCAGCTTGAGGTCTCCCATGAGCGCGGCCCCGGCGCACCCTTTGAGAATCTTGTTGGCGGGACAGCCCATGTTGATGTCGACCAGGTCGGCGCCCAACTCCTGGACGAACTGGGCGGCGTCGCTCATGCGCACCGGATCGGAGCCGTAGATCTGGATGGCGAGGGGCCGCTCTTCTTCGTGGAAGTGCATCAAGGATCGGGTGCGTTCGCTGCCCCGGGTGAGGGCCTCGGAGGAGATGAACTCCATACAGACCACTCCCACGCCCCCGATCCGCTTCAAGATGCGGCGGAAATATTGGTCGGTGATCCCGGCCATGGGAGCCAGGATCAGAGGGGGGTCCACCGGGACTCTGCCGATGCGAAAGGCTTGGGCCATAGGCCATCCAGGCTCGATCAAGAAACCAAGACCTCTGCATCATATCCAAAAACCCCCCGGCCCGTCAGCTCTGAGGCGTCGTCGGTGCTAGAATACGAGAATCTCACTGCTTCAGATGCGTGTCGGGGGCGCTCTATGAATCTCTTGGAAATCCAGAAGGCGTTGGCGGCTTCGGAAATGGACGCGTGGCTCCTGTTTGACTTCCATGGCATGAATCCCATCGCAGCGCGGGTAGCGGGGCTGTCCGGGGGGCACATGATTACCCGGCGCTGGTTCGGCCTCATCCCATCCAGCGGCGAGCCGGTCTGGCTCCACAGCGCCATCGAGGCGCACGTCTTCTCGGAGCTTCCCGGCAGAAAGGTGGCCTACGTGGGATGGCGCCAGCTGGAGGAGTATCTCCGTGGTCTCATCCAGGGACACCGTCGCGTGGCGATGGAGTATTCGCCAGGCGGGGCCATCCCGTACGTCTCGCGGGTGGACGGCGGGACGCTGGAGATGGTGCGCACCTGTGGAGCGGAGGTGGTCAGCTCGGCGGACCTGGTGCAGTTCTTCGAGGCACGATGGAGCCCGGAAGCGCTGGCCTCCCACCGCCGCTCCGCCCGCCACCTGGACGAGATTGTGCAGAGTACTTTCCACGAGATTGCGCAGGCGGTAGGCTCGGGGCGCAGTCGCACCGAGCACGAGATCCAGCAGTTCATGCTGGAGCTGTTCCGCAAGCGGGACCTCATGGCGGAGCCCCCCATCGTGGCGGTGAACGCCAACGCCGGCAATCCCCATTATGAGCCCGTGGAGGGCAGGAGCGCCTCGATCAAGAACGGCGACCTGGTGCTGCTCGATCTCTGGTGCCGGGAGAAGGGAGATTCGGCCGTGTTCGCCGACATCACCTGGATGGGGTTCGTGGGAAAGACGGTCCCCACCCGCTATGACGATGTTTGGCAAGCGGTCGCGGGGGCCCGGGACGTCGCCATCGCGTATGTCCTGGATGCGGTGAAGGACGGGAAGATCCTGCGGGGCTGCGACGTGGACGATGTGGCTCGCGCCTTCATCCGGGACCGGGGTTACGAGCGTTTCTTCATCCATCGCACGGGCCACAACGTCGGCCGGGAGGTCCACGGCAACGGCGCCCACCTGGACAACCTGGAGACCCGCGACGAGCGCCGGCTGATTCCCGCGACCGGCTTCACCATCGAACCCGGGGTTTACCTCCCGGAGTACGGCATCCGCAGCGAGGTGAACCTGTTCATCGCGGAGCGGGGCGCCGAGGTGACGACCTCCGTCCAGGACCGGATCACCCCCATCCTCGTGCAGTGAGATTTCCGCTGGCGTGGCGGTCGAATAGCGGCGCAGGAGCGGATGGGCTATACTGCGCCCTCGGTGTCCCGCTGCCGCGCGGTTCGGGCGGCAGAGGGCGCGGGAGGAGATGACGGCGATGGGCCGCCCGGGGGCGGATGCCGGCCCGGCGCTGTACGGAGATGAAGGGTCCCCGCCCGACGGTCGGGTGCGCGGGGCTTTTAACCAGATGCGGGGAGCGGATCCGTCCGGCGGCCAGCGCCGGTCGTCGAGCCGTCACCCCAAGGAGTTCCATGTCAAAAGCGATGCTCATTAACGTGACCCACGCGGAAGAGAGCCGTGTGGCGATCGTGGAGAATGGTGTCCTCGACACCTTCGAGATCGAGACTCTCAATCGGGAGAGCATCAAGGGCAACATCTATAACGGCGTCGTGGAGGGGATCAACACCACCCTGAACGCCGCCTTCGTGCGTTACGGAAATGACCGGCCCGGCTTCCTGCCGATGGACGAAATCAACTTCAAGAACGTGCCGGTGCTCCGGGGCCGGGAGGACGGCGGCCACCGCCACCACATCCGGGACCGTCTGGAGCGGGGACAGAAAATCCTGGTCCAGGTGATCAAGGACGGCTTCTCCACCAAGCCCGCGAGCCTTTCCACCTACTACTCCCTGCCGGGCCGTTATCTCGTCCTCATGCCGGGCTCCGAAAGCTCGGGGATCTCCCGCAAGATCGAGGACGCGGAGCAACGGGAGCGGCTCCGCAAGATCCTGGAGGAGCTGAAGGTCCCGGAGGGCTTCGGCGTCATCGTCCGAACCGCAGGCTACGACGTCTCCCGCACCGAGCTCCACCGCGATCAGAAGTATCTCCTGAAGCTGTGGGAAAACATCGTCAAGACCTCCAATTCCCAGGGGACACCGTCCATGGTGTACCAGGAGCGGGACCTGGTGCTCCGGACCATCCGCGATTACTTCACCCAGGACATCTCCGAGATTTTCATCGACAGCAAGGAGATGTACGAGAAGGCCAAGAGTTTCTTCCAGGAGGTCATGCCCTCCAAGAAGAAGATCCTCAAGCTCTACACGGAAGATCGCCCCATCTTCACCCGCTACAACCTGGAAGAGCAGATCGAGACCATCTACAAGCGCCGCGTGGCGCTCAAGTCCGGCGGCGAGATCGTCATCGACGGCACGGAGGCCCTGACCGCCATCGACGTGAATTCCTCCAAATCCAAGCGGGAGTCCAATATCGAGGACCTGGCCACCGCCACCAACCTGGAGGCGGCCGAGGAGATCGCCCGTCAGCTCAGAATCCGGGACATCGGCGGCCTCATCGTCATCGACTTCATCGACATGCGCTCCTCCAAGAACATCCGGGAAGTGGAGCGGGCCCTGAAGGAGGCCATGAAGCGGGACAAGGCCAAGTACGACATCACCCGGATCTCCAAGCTGGGGCTGCTGGAGATCTCGCGCCAGCGCCTGAAGAGCGAGAAGGCGGCGGGGAGCTATGTGGCGTGCCCCACCTGCGGGGGTCATGGCCTGGTACGAACCACCGAGTCGGCCGCCCTGGCGGTGCTGAGGAAGATCCACGCTCGGGTTCCCCGGGGCGATCTCGCGGCCATGAAAGTCAGCTTGCCGCCGGAGGTGGCCATCTACCTCCTCAACAACAAGCGGGAGGACCTGGCGGGGCTGGAGCACCGATACAAGACGCGAATCTCGATCCAGCCCACGCCCTCGCTGCGTCCCCATCAGTCGGAGATCGATCTGGTGACCCGCGAAGGGGGTGCCGGCTTCTTGGAGGAGCCCCGACCCACTCCCCGGCTGCAGGAAGCGCGTGAGCCGGCGCAGGAGCGGGACGGCCGTCACGAGGGACGCAAGGGCCAGACGGCGGAGGTTCCCCCCGGCAGTCCGCCCCCCGTGGCTAGCGAGGGCGGGGTAGCGGGGGCGGCGGAGGCTACTCCGGCATCTCCGGAAGGCGAAGCGGGGCTGCGCCGTCGCCGCCGTCGTCGCCGACGCCGTTCTCGGCGGGGAGGAAGAGATCGCCCGGAGATGGTGGAGAAGAGCGCTCCCGCCTCGCAGGTGAGCGAAGAGGAAATTCCCCTGGAAGAGGACCGTCTGGACCAGCGCGCCGAGCCGCTTCCCGAAGAGTCCGGATCGCTGCCGGAGCCGCAGCCTCAAGAGGAGGGGAGGCAGCCGGCCGAGACGCACTCCGCACCGGCTCTCGAGCCACCGACGGCGCCGGCGGGGGAGACCGCTTCCACGCCCGGGCAGTCCGAGGAAGAGAAGTCTGCCAGGAAGGGGCGCCGTTTGTGGTGGCGAAAGCGGGCGCAGCGCTCCCGCGCCGCCGGCGGCGGTGGCGGCGGATCCTCGGGCGAGAATGGGGAGACCTCCTGAGGGATGGCTCCGGCACCCTGCGTGCCGGTTACCAGCGGACTGAAACACCGCAACTGATTCTGCGTACATTTGCTTCATAAACCGGTCCCGCGAACCGGGGGTGCTCAAGACACCTCTGCGTTCCGCCCAGGACCGAGGGGGATGTATCCGTGTCCGACTCCGTGAGCCTGGCTCCCATGAGCTTTGCCCAACGCCTCATCAACATCTTCGTCGCCCCGTCGAAGGTTTTCATGGAGCTCCTGCAGCGGCCCACCTGGGTGGCGCCGCTGGTCGCGCTCACACTCTTCGCCGTCTTGTTGAACGCCGGGGTTCTTTACACGAAAGCCGGGGAGGAGGCTCTGGCCCTGCAGATCCGGGAAAACCCGCGCGCCGCGAACATGCCCGCTGAGGCCATGCCGAGGGCCATCGCCTTTGGCAAGGCCGTCGGTGTCGTGGCCGCGCTCTTCGCTCCCACCGTCATCGCTTTGATCGGCAGTCTTCTCGTCTATCTTCTCTTCAGCATCGGCCTGGGAGGCGAGGCATCCTACAAGCAGACTTTCTCCGCCTGGTCGCATGCGGGGTTGATCGGGTTGTTGGGCGGGTTGGTGCAGACCGGGCTTTTCCTGGTCAAGAGGCGCTTCCAGGTCTACACGTCGTTCTCCTCGCTCCTGCCCTTCCTCGAGGAGAAATCCTTCCTCTACAAGCTCGGGCAGGGTCTGGATCTTTTCTGGATCTGGCACTTCGCCGTCATGTCCATCGGCATGGGAATACTGAACCGCATGACCACCCGAAAGGCGGCCGTGGGGATCTTTTCCGCCTATTTCGGAATCAACCTTCTGATAGCACTCATTCGCTGGGCAACCGGCTAACCTATCTCGCGCTGCGCGGCGGGCGAAGCTGCCGTCCGCTCCGAGCGAGTCTCCTTCCGCAAATCAAAGGGGAAGCAAGAATATGTCACGAGGCAAGAAGATCGCCATCGCCGGTACCGTCGTCCTGGCGATCGCGGCGCTCGTGGCGGTCAACCTCAAGTTCGAGCGCCGCAAGAGAGTCACGGTTCAGACCGAGAAGATCGCCATGCGTCGCCTAAAGTCGGTGGTGACCGCCTCGGGGAAGATCAAGCCGAAAAAGCAGGTGAACATCAGCGCGAGCACCATCGGCAAGGTGACGAAGCTGGCCGTGGCCGAGGGGGACCTGGTCACCCAGGGGCAGTTTCTCCTCGAGATCGATCCGGCCCCCCTGGCGGAGCAGGTTTCCGCCCTCAAATCCTCCATCGCCTCCGCCCGGGCTGCCCTGACCCAGTCTCATGCAAGCAAGGAGCAGTCCAAGGTCGAGTTGAATCGCCTCATCGTGCTGAAGAAAGACGACCTGGCTACCGACCAGGACATCGATCGGGCCAGGACCAACGTGGAGGTGGAGACGGCCCGGGAGGAGGCTGCCCAGAAGGAGATCGACCGACTCCAGGCGAATCTCCGCGGCGCCAGCCATCAGCTCAGTCAGGTCACCTTCCGGGCCCCGCTTGCGGGACTCATCACGGTGATGAACATCGAGGAGGGTGAGAACGTGATCACCGGGACCATGAACAACCCCGGCACCGTGCTCATGACGATCGCGGATCTCTCGGAGATCGAAGCCGAGATCGACGTGGACGAGACCGACGTGGTGGGAGTCCGCATCGGCCAGCCCGCCACGGTCAGCATCGACGCCTTCCCCGACAAGAAGTTCAAGGCGGAGGTGGTGAAGGTGGGCAACAGCGCCGTGACCGGCTCCAGCGTCAACCCCGCGGAGCAGACCACCAATTTCCGCGTCACCCTCGCACTTCGGGAGCGCGTGCCGGGCATCAAGCCGGCCCTCTCCTGCTCCGCCAGCATCACGACCGCGACCCGGGACTCGACCCTGTCGGTCCCCATCCAGGCCCTCACCATTCGAACGCTGCCCGGCCCCAAGGACAAGACCGGGTCGCCCGCTCCGAGCCCGGGAAAGGCAACCGCCCTACGGGCAGCTTCCAACCCGTCGCCCTCGGCTTCCTCCGGAGCCGATCCCCTCGACGAAGAGACCGACGAATCGAGAAAAGAGAAGGAGAAGGAAGGCGTGTTCCTGGTCAAGGACGGCGTGGCCCACTTCGTTCCCGTGAAGACCGGGATCAGCGGCGAGCGATTCTTCGAGGTTCTGGAGGGGCTGAAGGATGGAGACGAGGTGGTCACCGGGACCTACCAGGTCATTCGGGACCTCAAGGATGGTGATGCGGTGAAGGTGGACAACTCCGTCAAGAAGCAGGAAGAGGGCGAGAGCGGCGGCCGAGGTTGAAGAGATGCTGATCCGGACTGCGGAGCTGACGAAGCGCTACGAAGTGGGCGGCGAGGAGATCTATGCCCTGCGCGACGTGAATCTTTCGGTGGAGCGCAACGAGTACATGGCCATCACAGGTCCCTCCGGCTCGGGAAAATCCACCCTCATGAACCTGTTGGGATGCCTCGATACCCCCACCCGCGGCACCTACTACCTCAATAATCAGGAGGTGAGTCAGCTCCCGGACGATCGACTGGCCGAGATCCGCAACAAGGAAATCGGCTTCGTCTTCCAGACGTTCAACCTTCTCCCCCGCGCCACCGCCCTGCACAACGTGGAACTGCCCCTGGTTTATTCGGGCATTACCAAGGAGGAGCGGAAGGTGCGGGCGGTGCAGGCCCTGCAGTCGGTGGAGATGGGAGACCGCGCGGCCCACCGACCCAACGAGCTGTCCGGCGGACAGCGCCAGCGCGTGGCCATCGCGCGGGCCCTGGTCAATCGTCCTTCCTTGCTCCTGGCCGATGAGCCCACCGGCAACCTGGACAGCAAGACCGGCGAGGAGATCCTCCGCCTGTTCGAGAAGCTGCACGCCGAGGGCCAAACCATCCTGGTGGTGACCCATGAGAAGAAGGTGGCCGAGCGGGCACATCGGGTCGTCTCCATCATGGACGGGCGGGTCGCCTCCGACCTCCGGCAGAAGGGGTAGTCATGCCGTTCGGAGAAGGGCTGAGCATCGCCCTGCGGGCCCTCTGGGCCAACAAGCTGCGCTCCATCCTCACCGTCCTGGGCAACATCATCGCCATCATGTCCATCATCGCCGTGATGGCGGTCATCGAAGGGATGAACAGTTACGTGGAGAACAAGGTGGCGGGGCTGGGAGCCAATGTGTTCGTGGTCCAGCGCGGGCCCTTCATCATCACCAGCCATGAAGAATTGGAAAAGATTCAGAAGCGCCGGCGGGTCACCGTGGAAGACCTGGAGCAGATCCGGCGGAGCGTGAGCACGGCGAGCTCCATCGGGGCCTACGACTCCTCCGCCCACAAGGTGCGCTACCAGGAGCGCTACGTGGAACAGGTGGACGTGCAGGGGCAGGACCTACCCATCCTCCTTCCCGCCAATTTCGAGATCGGAAAAGGGAGGCTCTTCTCGCGCGCCGAGATCGATCGCTCCCGCCCGCTGGCGGTGCTGGGAAGCGAGGTAGCGGACAAGCTCTTCGAGAAGGCCGACCCGGTGGGCAAGGAGGTGCGCGTGGAAAGCGTGGCCTACACCGTCGTCGGTGTGGCCAAGGAGCAGGGATCGGTGCTGGGAGTGAGCCAGGACAAGACGCTCCTGATGCCGCTTTCCGCCTACCAGAAACAGTTCGGAACCCTGGGCTCCGTCTCCATTCCCATCGAGGCACGGGACAAGGAGAGCATGGCCGCCACCAAAGACGAGGCGCGAGTCGTGATGCGGGTCCGCCACCGCCTGAAGCCCAACCAAGAAGACGATTTCGCCCTGGAAAGCTCCGAGTCGCTGACCGATTTCTGGAAGCAGATTTCCCAGGCCATCTTCATGACCGCCTCGGGGCTGGTGGCCCTGTCGCTGGTGGTGGGCGGCATCGTCATCATGAACATCATGCTCGTGTCGGTGACCGAGAGGACCCGGGAAATCGGCATTCGGAAGGCGCTGGGGGCCAAGCGGCGGCACGTCCTCTGGCAGTTCCTCATCGAGTCCATCGCCCTCTCCACCTTGGGAGGCGTCATCGGGGTGCTCTTGGGTTGGCTCCTCTGCGCCGTGATCCGGGCGGCGACCCCGGTTCCCGCCAGCCTCAGTCTGGTCTCCGTGGCCCTGGCGCTGGTCATCGTCTTCCTGGTGGGGCTCATCTTCGGCATCTATCCCGCGAACCGGGCTGCCCGCCTGGATCCGATCGAGGCGCTCCGCTATGAGTAAGGCGGCCCGCCTCATGATCATGGAAAACCTGCGCATGGCCGTAGCCACGCTGCGGGTCAACAAGCTGCGCTCCATCCTGACGGTGCTGGGGGTCTTCATCGGCATCATGGCGGTGGTAGGGATGACCTCGCTGGTGCGCGGGCTGAACGCCTCGGTCACCAGCCTGATCCAGGGGGCGGGCCCCCACATCATCTTTCTGCGGAAGTTCGAGCCGGCCCTCTTCGTAGGAGGTCTGCCGGAGGAGCTCCGACACCGCAAGGACTTCAAGGTGGAGGACGCGGCCGCCATCCGGGAGCTCCCCTCGATCAAGGAGTCGTGCCCCCTGGTTCCTGCGGCGGCGGTGCTCAGCGTCGGGCGTCGCAAGACGGTCCGGCAGTTCGTCCTGGGAGCCTCCGAGGCTTTCTTGCAGGTGCGCAACGTCGAGATCGCCGACGGGCGGTTCCTGACCCGCGACGATGTTACCCACCGGCGGCCGGTGGTGGTCCTGGCGGAGGGGCCGATGCTCGCTCTCTTCCCGAATCAAGACCCCCTCGGCAGGAAGGTCCGGATCGGGACGGAGCAGTACACCGTCATCGGGACGTTCAGGAAGTTTCCGAACCCCTTCAGCCGGGAGCCGGACCAGTACGTGGTGATCCCTTACACCACCCACCAGAAGCAGTTCGGCAAGCTCGAAGTGTTCATCGA
>QHVQ01000191.1 GCA_003222305.1 Acidobacteriota bacterium
GTTCGAAGAGGAATTCGGCGTGGCGTTGCCCGAGGAGCGCTTGAACGAGGCGACCGTGGGCGACCTGGAAAGAGCGGCGGCTGAAGCCGCTCAGCGCCCCACCCTCTCGGCCGCTCCCCCGCTCGAAGCGTCGTCCCGAGCCGACCGACCCTCACCCGCTTCCGGCAGTGCTCCGCCCGAAGCGGTGGAACCGGCGCCAATCTCCATGCCGGGATCCCTGCGGATGCCTCGTTGGACGCGCTTCGCCCCCGTGCGATGGCTGCGGCGCCTCATCGAGGAAATCCTCATGCGCCCTTTCGTCTTCCTCTTCACCTGGCCCCGCGTCATCGGCCGCAAGCACCTTCGCGAAGCGCAGCCGCCGTTTCTTTTCGTTGCCAATCACCACAGCTACATGGACACCGGTCTTTTCAAGGTCGCGCTCCGCTGGCGCGTGCGCGGCCGAATCGCCCCGGCCATGACCACCCGCTATCATCGCGTCTACTTCGGAGAGTCGGGCGGCAGCCGCCTCCGCTATCTCAAGGAATCGATCCAGGTTCGACTGGTGGAGTTCTTCTTCAACGCCTGGCCGCTTCCCGAGACGGCGGGCTTCAAGAACAGTCTCAACTACGCCGGGGAGCTGGCCGACGCCGGATATTCGCTGCTGATTTTCCCGGAGGGGCGTCACGTGCCGGAGGGAAAGATCGAGGCCTTTCGGGGCGGGATCGGAATCTTCGCCCGGGATCTCAGAATGGCGGTGATCCCGGCCTACGTGGAAGGGACGGCCGACGTCCTCCCTGACCATCGGTACTGGCCCAAGTTCGGCAAGACCAAGCTCGTCCTCGGAGCGCCGATGCGCATCGATCCCGACGCCGATCCCGCCGAGACCACGCGTCGCCTGGAAGAAGCCATCCGCATACTGATGAAAGTCACGAGGGTAGCCTGAGCGAGGCGGGCTATTTCATCCGCTGGAGCAGCGCTTTGTATCGCGGCATGTCGCGCAGCGCAGTCAGATCCTGGTCGTTTTGTATCCAAGCCTTCTGGGCGAAGCCGTTGTCGACTGCTTTCTCCAGATAACCCATCGCTTCGTCCTTCTTGCCCGCCCCCGCATAGACACAGGCGACGTTGTAGAGCGCGCCGGTATCGGTGGGATCGAGCGCCACCGCCCGCCGGGCCCACTCCATCGCCTTTTCCGGCTGTCCCGTGGCGACCAGGGCTCCTGCACCCAGGTAAAGCGCCCTCGCATCGTCCGGGTTCGCTTCCAGCTGAGCCTCGGCCAGCTCGATCGTCTTGCGCCACATCCGCGCCGCATCCTCCTTTCGACCCAGACCAAGGTAGACGGTGGAGATGAGCGCGGGGCTTTGATAATCCTCCGGCCGCACCTTCATCGCCTGCTCGAACAGGTGCGCCGCCTGCTCCTGCTGCCCCTGCACGAAGCAGTTGCGCGCATAGAAGTAGTAGGCCTCGAACAGTCGCGGGTCGAGCCGGATGGCGGTCTCGAACTCCCGGGCCGCCGCCGAATAATCCTTGCTCAAGCTCAACGCGAGACCGCGGGAAGCGTGGGATTCCGCCAAATCCGGCGCCAGCTCCAGAGCTTTCTTCGACGCGCTGTTGGCCGCCTCCAGATTTTGGGGCGTGCTCTCGATGTACATGTACTCGAACGAGGCGACGTCGGCCAGCCCCGCGTAGGCGAGGGCATAGGTCGGATCCAACTCACTGGCCCTGAGAAACATCTCCCGGCCACTTCGATAATTTCTGGCGCCCCCTCGGTAGAAGTATCGGCGCCCGCGCAGGTAGAACTCATACGCTTTCGTGTCCCGGGTGGGAACCCACTCGATGGCGTGCTTTTCGGTCGGGGTCAGCTTCACTTTGAGGGATTCCACGATCTTCCGCGAGATTTCATCCTGGATGGCGAAGACGTCCTTCATCTCGCGGTCGTACTCCTCCGACCAGAGCGCACTGCCATCCGAAGTCCCGACGAGCTGTACGTTGATCCGCAAGCGGTCCCCCGCCTTGCGTACGCTTCCCTCCAGCACGCTGCTCACCCCCAGC
>QHVQ01000190.1 GCA_003222305.1 Acidobacteriota bacterium
GTGGTCCTGGGGCCGGCCAGAGACGGTGGGTACTACCTCCTGGCTGCATCACGCTTCCACCCCACGCTGTTCGCGGCGATCCCCTGGGGGACGCCCCAGGTTTACCGGGAGACGGTCCGCCGGGCGCGCCAGCAGGAGATTCCCATCGTATCGCTGCCTGCCTGGAATGACGTGGATACGCCCGAAGCCACGGTACAGCTCTGGGAGGATCTGGCGCGCCGACGCGCCGCCGGGTCACCGGAGATCCCCGCGGCCTGCTTCACGCTCCTGGAAGCATGGGCGCGCCAGGGTAAGCTGGGCCAGGGGAATCTGAAAGTTTGAGAGAAGGAATCCGCCTAGGTGCCCGCGAAGATTCCGCCGAACCATTTGCTGCTGCTAAGCGGAATGATGACGCCGTTGGAAGAGTAGAGGGCGGACCCGTCGAGCCTGTCCGGATTACGGAAATTCAGGTTCGAGCCGGCGCTGGTCTTCAGCAATTTGAAGGTCAGCGTGATCAGGATGGCCGGGCTGGAAATGCTCATGCCGCCTTTGGGAGGGGCGATGTCTGCCAGCACCTCGCCAGGCCCGACCACGCTCACCTGATAGACCGTTCCTCCGCTCGAGCCCCCCAGGGCCGTTCCTTCGGCATATCCAGGGTAGCTGCCGCTAGGTCCCTGGTATTCTGCCACGCTGGGGTCGAAGGTCACGTCGAGCGACGCTTCGCCGATGGTGGTGTTCAGCTTGTTGAGCCAGAACTGGACCTCCACCACGTTCCCGGCGGCGCTCCCCTTTTGGCTCGTGACGGCATTGCTGGCGCAGGAATCGCTGTTCGGACAGCTGGCGGCAAAGTCGGCAACGACCGGCCCTCCGCCGCTGTCGTTCCCGCCGCCTCCTCCCCCGCCGCAATTTACCAACGCCAGGAGAAAGAAGCCAGCCAGGATCGCCGCCCGCCGACCTCGCGCAGTGTTCAAGTACGCCGCTCCTCCGTTAGAAGAAGATATGGCCGTGCCACACCGCGAGCAAGGTCAAATCCGCGCCGTCCACGATGCCGTCGCCGTTCATGTCGGCATCGACATTATAGTTGAGATCCCCCGAGGTGCTGCCGAAGGCGTTCTGCCAATAGAGCAGATCGCGTCCTCCCACACGGCCCGACTTGTCGATGTCGGCGCGGCGCTCGTTGAAGGTCACCTCGAAGACGCCGCTTGCCGACCCGCTCGCCCCCCCCGGATTGGTCACCGACAGGAGCCGCGGGAGTGCCGGTGGGCTGTTCACCCTCGCCGCCTCGGCAATGGTGATATTCGCCGTCATGTTGTGACAGCTGCTGGTGGAGAAACTGTTGACCACAACGTCGGGCCCGAAGTCAGGCCGGGCCTGGGTGTCGAAGTTGCTGCCGGTGATGGTCACGTTCAGGGAGTTGGTCGCTTGCTTGCCTGATTTGGGGGTGACGCTACTGTTTGAAGGAGCGGCCATTCCGGAAAGCTCGTTGGAGAATGCCACGCTTTCGTTGCCGTTGGCGTCCACCGCCTTGACCGCAATGAAGTAGACTTGGCAGTCCTGCAGGTTGTTCAGCTTCGCGTTGTTTTGCGTCCCGACGGTGGTCGCGTTGGTGTAGATCCCGGAGGTCGTTCCGTAATAGACCTTGTAACCGGCCAGATCGGGATCAGCCACCGGATCCCAGACCAGCTTGATGCTCCCGGCGGAGACGGCGCTCGGAATGAGAATCAGTAGGAGGGTCGCGCCCGCCCAAAAAATCCAGCGCAGGGCCCGGGGGCCCATTTTTCTTCGGCGATGATCGCGAGCCGCTTCGAGCATGTTGTCCATCCTCTCGCTCCGGCAGACCTCGATCCGATGGATGGACCAGCAACATCAGTGCCATTCGAGGCTTCTCTCTCTCTGAAAAGTCACTCAGTAACTCTCTCATAAGTAACAATTTGCCCGACCCGTCGAACAGGGGAAAGCGCGCCTTTCGGCGCGACGGGGGAGTCGGTTACGTGTGTGTAATTCGCTTACAGTATTGACGGTTTTCAGGCTTCGAGGGGCAGCAGCGGCGGGATCTCCCGGAGAAGGCACAGGAATCGATCCGCCTGGAGCGGACTCACAGGAAGGACATCCCGGCTCCAGCGGAGCGCCTGCGCGCGGGACGGGATGCGGACCGCTAGCTCTTCAGTGGCGGGCCCCGCCGGGCGAAGCCATGGAGGACCCGCTCGCGGTCGCGCACGAAGAGAGGAACCTTGAACAGGGCACGGTCGCGCGGCAGCGGGATCTCCGCGGGAGTCAATCCAAGCTCCAGCAGCTTCTGCATCCCCTCGAGGCGGCGACGGCGGCTCCGCTCGAACGCCTCCAGCTCGATCAGAGTCCGGCGGACGTCGGCTTCCGCGGGCTCGGTCCGGTAGGCAGCGTTGTCCACCCGGACCCAGGGATCGAAACGATCCAGGCCCGCTCCCGCCTCCCTCTGGCGCTGCACCTCCTGCTCTTGGTAAATCATGCGATGGCCGGGACGCTCCTCACGCCGAGGGAAAAGGGAACGGCGGAAGCTCCGCAGGAAGGCATGGGTATGCGTAGCGCCGGCGGCGGTGC
>QHVQ01000187.1 GCA_003222305.1 Acidobacteriota bacterium
CCCTCCCCTTCCACCGCACCCGATAGCCGAAGTCCTCGCGGGCATTTTGATGCCGGACTCGAAACGGGAGGATTTCGGGACCGGCGCGCCCCGCCGGCTGGAACGGCCGGCCGGGCCTGAGGGGGAAATAGTGGGCGCGGAAGCGCCGGGTCTCTTCGCGCTTCGGAGGGAAGAGGATGCGATGGATACCCTCCACTCGTCTCTTCAGCCCGCGGGGACCCGCCACCCGCAGGGGGGTCTTGCGGAACCCGGCATGCTGAAAGTCGTGAAAGAGAAAGGGAAGTCCCGCCACATGGTCGCCGTGAAGATGGGTCAGGAGCACCAGGTCGAGGGAGGTGGGGTCCACCCGGTGACGCTTGAGCGAGACCAAGGTGGTGACGCCACAGTCCATCAGCATACAAAAGCCCCTGGCCTGGACCAGATAGCCGCTCTGGTTGCGGCCGCCGCTGCCGAAGGCATCACCCGATCCGAGCACGGTGAGTGTGAGTCGTCCAGCCATGCGCCGCCTCCTGCTGCGCTTCAGCATAAAGCCTTGCGGAGCCTTCCTGCTAGAATACCCCGCATGAATCTCGCTGTCTTGGGGGTTTCCTCCAGCATCGGCGCGCGTAACACGGGCACCGAAAACGCTCCGCGGGCCCTCCGGAGCGCCGGCTTGCTGGCGCGGCTCAAAGCCTCGGGCCACGAAGTGCGCGATGCAGGGGACCAGGAGCCGCGCCCCTACGTGCCGGACGTCAATCCGGCCCACCGCAAGCTGAAGAACCTGGACGGCCTGCTCCCGGTGTTGAAGACGCTGGCATCCCGGGTGGAAGCGGTCCTGCGCGAGGAGAGGGTCCCGCTGGTCCTGGGGGGCGACTGCACCGTTGCGCTGGGAAGCCTGGCAGGTGCCGTCCGGGTGCACGGCGAGATGGGGTTGGTCTACCTGGATCGCGACGCCGAGCTGAACACGCCCCGGACCACCCCCTCCGGAATCGCCGACGGCATGGTGATCGCCCATCTCCTGGGCCGAGGCGAGCCGGCGCTCGCCCGGCTGGAACGGGAGCGTCCCCTGCTGCGTCCTGGAAAGCTCGCGCTGCTGGGCGTGGAGCGTCTGGATCCGCAAGAAGTCCAGTTCTACGAGGCCCTCCCCTCCCTCAGGATCTCCGGACCCGAGATGTGGCAGCTGGGAGGCGCCAAGACGGCCGAAGAAGTGCTGTCGCGGCTGGCCGCAGGCGACGAACGCTTCTGGATCCACTGCGATCTGGACGTGCTGGATGGAGGCGAGATGCCGGCGGTGGACTTTCCGGCTCCAGGCGGCGTCGGCCTGGTGCAGATGCGGATCCTCCTGACGCATCTCACCACCTCGAACGGGTTCACGGGCCTGGAGGTCACGAACTTCAATCCGGATAAGGACCCCGACGGGGAAGCGGCGCGCCGCGTCGTCGACTTGCTGGCCGAGTCGCTGGCCCCCGAGGGCCCCCGCGCATGAGGGTTCGGGGCCGGATCTTCGGTTGCTTCGTTCTCGGCAGCGCTCTGGGATCGGCGGCGGCGACCGGAGCCTCCGCCTTCGAGCTGCCGGACGTGCGCGCCATCTTCCAGCGCCCACTGGTGGACGGAACGCGTCCTACGGCGGGGAAGATCTCGCCGGATGACGCCTGGGTGGCCTACTTCTGGAACGAGGAGGGCTATTCCCGCCCCCTCAATCTCTTCGTGGCGTCCACCCGCGGGGGCGCGCCGCGCCGACTGACCGCATTCACGTCCCGCCTGCCCGAGTCGTTCAAGCCCCTCGAGTGGCCGCTCGCTTCTCCGGGAGTTTTCGTGGACTTTTCGCCCGATTCTCGGAAGATACTATGCGGTTACGACGGCGATCTTTACGTGGCGGCGGTGGACGGATCGGGCCTGGAGCGCCTCACCCGTACCAGCGCTTCCGAGTCCGAGGCGAGCTGGGCACCGCACGGTAAATCGATCCTCTTTACGAGCGGCGGGGCTCTCTACAAGGTGAGCTATCCGGGGCCAGGCCTCGCGCAGCTCACCGCCCCCGAGGGAAAAGTGAGCCACACTTCGCCACGCTGGTCCCCCGACGGCACGAAGATCTCCTTCATCGCCCAGGAGGGGGAGGACGAGCATGATTTCCTCGTGCCCTATTACTTGGACGAATGGGTGAAGACCAAGAGCCAGAAGCGGGGCTATACGAAGAATCGGATCGGCATTCTCGCGGCCGAGGGTGGCACCCCCACCTGGATCGACACGGGGGACGAGACGATCTGGTGGCTCAACGAGGTCGTCTGGTCGCGGGACGGCCGGCGGATTCTGGTGGACTATGTCTCGAAGGACACCCGGAGCCGAACCCTCGTGGTGGCCGATGCGACGACCCCGGCACCCACTTCAAGGGTCGAGCCAAATGGGGCGCTTCCCCCTTCGCCCCCGGAGAAGAAAAAGGAACCGACGGTGAAGGCCTGGCGCGTCTATCACGAGACCGACCAGCAATGGATCTACACGAACGACGGCTTCGTGACCGACACCACTTCCACCGATTTCTCACGGGATGGGTCGCGGCTCTTGTTCACCTCGGAGAAGTGCGGATTCAACCAGGTCTACAGCGTGGACGTGCTGGGCGGAAAACCGCGGCGGGTCACCCGCGGGAATGGAGCGGTGGACTGGGCCGGCTGGTCGGGCGACTCGCAGTCCATCGTGACGCTGGCGTACGATGAGGATTCCGCCCGGCGATCGCTCTACCTGACACCCGCCTCCGGGGGCA
>QHVQ01000188.1:0-2904 GCA_003222305.1 Acidobacteriota bacterium
TGGCCGAATCGCCTGATGCCGTGAGCCTCAGCGGGGCCGCTCGAACCAGGAATTGACGTCGAAGCCGAAGGAGAATTGCAGCGCCAAAGCGTGCCCTTGAGGCTGGGCGCCGCCTTCCGGATTGCCAATCTCGGTGCGATAGGTAGTCTTTACCAGGAATCGTGGACCGATCCGGAAGCCCGCTCCGGCCTCCAGGTCCTGGACTCTCGATTGCTCGGCGGACCAGAGGGTGGCCCAGATCCAATTTGCGTCGGGAAGCCACCCGCGCTCCCAGCGGAGCGCGGCATACCAGCGTGGAGAGAAGGTATACTTCGGCTCCACATACCAGATCCTGCCGGACACGTGTCCTGCCGCGGGAACCTCCAGGCGTGTCTGCGTCAGCTCGCCGTTGAGTTCGAAATGACCCCGGCTGACCTGAAGATCGGCGCCCACGGACTTCTCGTGGTAATCCCCTAATTCCTTCCCCGGCAACAGCCAGAGTTCGGCGATTCGGTCGAGGTAGGCTCCGCGGGTGAAGTAGCCGGCGATCCGGATCCCCGTGACGGGCGTAATTCCTGCAGAGAGGGCGGGCCTGAGGGAGCGTTCCGGATCCGAGTCATAGGCCTGCCGGGTCAGCGGTCCATCGACGATGGCCGCCATGAAATCGAATCGTGATGCGGCTCCGCTAAGCTGAATCCCGAGGGGATAGGAGATCTGATAGTTCGCGGGACTGCCGATCAGCGGGTTGGCGTTGGAGAAATAGCGGCGGGAGAAGTTGCCGTAGGGAAGGATGAGCTTGCCGGCCTGCAGGACGAGTCGTTTCGGCGCCGCGAAGGAGTAACGCAGGTAGGCCTGCTCTAGGTGGACATCGGTTCTCCCTTCATCGGTTCCTCGGCCCCCCTCGACCCTTCCCAGGGCGAATCCCTGCAGACGATTCATGAAGTCGCCCGCCGCCCAGAGGCGGAGCCGGCCTAAGGAAGCCGTGTCGCCCGCGTCGCGGCTCAGTAACTCCGACTCCGCATCCGTGTTCCAGATCTCGGCGTCCGCCAGTCCCTGGACAAGGATCCGGTCTTCGCCGCGCGCGGGGCGGGCGGCGGCCACCAGCACCAGGACGCAGACGAAGGCGGCCGCCAGCCGCCGGATCGACTTCTCCTCAGGCCGCCGAACGCAAAGCATCGAAGGCTTCTCGCACCACCGTGACATAGTCTTCCACCGAAAAGGGCTTCATCAGGCAGCGCGCCCCGGACTTCTCGAGAAAGGCCCGGGTGCTCTCGCTGGCTGAGTCGCCGGTGACGAATAGGACCCGCCTCAAGAGGGTGGGCCGGTGCTTCTCGATCCAGCGGAAAAGATCTTCTCCGGAGACTCCGCCGGGCAGTTTCACGTCGGAGACGATGAGATCGAAGTCTCGGCGCTCCAAAAGGGCGACCGCTTCCGATCCCGTGGGGACTCCTACGGTCGTAGCCCCCGTCGAGCCGAGGATGGCCAGCTGAAGCTCGAGGATGGCCGGCTCGTCCTCTACCACCAGGATGGCGGCGGTGAGTGAGACGGCCTGGGGGCGGTTCTGGGGAGGGAGCGCGGCCAGGGAGGCGGCGGATTCGCCGGTCGTCAAGGGAAACCAAAGCTTGAACCGGGCCCCGCCCTCGGCGCGGTTTTCCGCCGTGATGCGTCCGCGATGGCTCTGAACGATGGCATGGGTGATGCTGAGACCCAGTCCCGTTCCTTTGCCGATCTCCTTGGTGGTGTAGAAGTGGTCGAAGACCTTCTTCGGGTCCTTCAGGCCGGGGCCGCCGTCCTCGAAGATCACCACTGCCTGGTCGTCTTCGAGCGCCGTGCGCACGGTCAGCACAGGCTCTCGAGCCCCTTCCTTCAGAGCATCGTAGGCATTGTTGAGGATGTTGAGAAAGACCTGCTGGAGCTCCTGCTCGTTACCCTGCAGACGCAGCGGTAGGGGTGAGGCCTCGAGGCGCAGCTCCAGTCCCGCCGCACTGAAGTCGTGCTGGCGCAGGGCGACGGCCTCACGGAGGGCATGGTGGAGGTCCACCCGGGTTCGCTTGCCCGTGTCCCGATGGGCCACCTTGAGCAGGTTGCGGACCAGAGCGATGATGCGGTGCGCCTCCTTCTGGACCCTCTCCAGCCGCTCCCGGACGGGGCCCTCGATGTCGCGGGAACGAAGCAGAATGTCGAGATTTCCCACCACCCCGGTCAAAGGATTGTTGATCTCGTGGGCCGCGCCCGAGAGCATGCGCCCCAGGGAGGCCAGTTTCTCCGACTCCTTCAAGCGTTCCACGGGGATCATCTACTCCCGCGCCTGGAAGAGAAGCTTCTGCTCGTGCTCTTGCAGAGAGTCCATGAGGAGGTTGAACGCCTGGTTGAGGGTCCGGACTTCCTGGCTTGCCTGGGGGCCCTGGAAGCGGCGGGAATGATCGGCGCTCTGCGCCACCTGACGCACAAAGGAAACGAAACGCTCCAGCGGATCCAGGATGGAGCGGGAGACGCGCCAGGCCAGGCACCCTGCCAGCACCAGGCCCAGGGCGCCGCAGGCGAGCAAGGCTAGAAGGAGCGAGCGGCCTGCGGAAGCCAGATCTCGGCTCAGGGGCTTCAGCAAGAAGAGAGTTGCGGACTGACCTTCCTCGTCCCCTCCCAACGAGAGCGCTGCGCCGACGAACTCCTCCCGTCCCAGCCTGACCACGTCCCCGGAGGCTCCCCCTTGCGGATCGAACGAGAGGAGAGCGGAGGGAAGGGGTTCTCCCCGCGGGAGGGAGCTCAGGGTTGAGCCCAGGATGCGAGTCCCGGCGGCGACCACGGCGTCGCTCTGCAGTGTTCGTCGCATCTCCGCGAGGGAATCAGCGTCGAGGCGCTGCCCCAGGGTCAGCGTTCCAATCAGGAAGTCCTGCAGTACGATAGGCACGCACCCGATCTGGTAAG
>QHVQ01000188.1:2913-5606 GCA_003222305.1 Acidobacteriota bacterium
GGAGCAGCGTGTGCCGCAGGAAAGGATGGGACTCGAAACGGGCCTCCGAGATACCCGCAGCCGAGCGGGCGGGGCTGACCGCCAGGACTCGACCCCGGGCATCGGTGATCACCGCGAGGGCCTTTCCGAGCAGTTCCCGGGTCCGGTCCAGCTCCGCCTGGATGGTGGCGAGAAGGTCGGTTCGGCGGGGGGAGCCGGAGGAATTCTCGGCCTCGTAAGTCTCCATGGCGGCTCGCAAGGTGGGGCTCTCAGTCATCAGCCGAGAGCTCCAGAGGAGCTCTTCAAGGCTTCGTTTTTGCAGGGTCAGGAGCGTCCTCTGGCTTTGCGCCAGGAGGTCTGCCAGGTGGGCGCGGGTCTGTCTTCGGACTTCCAGGCTCAGCAAGGCGAAGGCGCACCCGATAGCAGCCACGATGACCAGGGTACCGAAGAGGACGAGCCGGGTCCTGAGGCTCATCCCCGAAAGCCCGGACATCCAGAGACCCTCCCGACCCGCCACCGGCTCACTCGGAGAGGGCGGCATCTTCCAGTGGAATGGCGAAGTCAATGACCGCGGTTTTCCCGGGTTCGATGGAGATCTTCCGGCGCACCGGACGCGCCCGCTCGTGCCAGGCGGTGATGGTGTAGTTCCCGGGTGGGAGATCCAGGAACCGGAATCTGCCGCCGGCGTCGGGGGAGGCGAAGTAGGGATTATCCAGGACGAGGATGACTGCGCTCATGTCGGCGTGGATGTGACAGAACACTCTGACGACCCCAGGCTCATTGAAGCGAACCGACCGCGAATTCCCCCGAGGGTAGCGTCCGAGATCGAAGGCGGCCGCCTTCGAAAGGGAGAAGACATTGTGGTAGAGGGGATCGGTGTTGGGAAAGTCCACGGTAGAGCCCCGCGGCACGGGGAGGACATGCGGCACGAAGCTTTCGCTGCGTTGCTCCATGCGGAACGTACCCTCCGGCGGTCTGAGGGCGGCGCGCTCGAGCGCGGGAGAATCGAGGTAAAGAACCACATTCTTGACCTCCTCACCTGCTGCAGCGGAAGGAGAGGGGGCCACCCCGCTCAGGTCCGGATAAAGGGTGAAGCGGAGCTTCCTGGCATTGAGCCTCGGGCCCACCGTGACCTGCCCTTCAAGCTGTCCCAAACGGGCGGGCGCGAGAGAGGGGGCGCGCGCCTCCTCCTGGGCCAGCGGGACGGCGGGGAGAAGCGTCAAAAGAACGACGAGGCCGGAGAGGGAAGCGCCGCCTATTAAGGCGAAGGTCGGGTGATTCCGTTCTTGGTCATCTTTCATTGCACCCGTCCCTAGGCGTCCGGAGGGGGACAATCCGTTCCACTCAGGCAATATAGGCACGGGGGGAGCCTTTTCAATGGCATAACCCCTGTCTGCTATACTCGGCAACACTGCCCGGCGTCCCCCTCCAGCTTAGAAGGATGCCGTGACCCTGAAAAAGGGGGGGAGTGCGGGGGAGCCAAACGATCTTGAGCAGGCGTTCGGTGCAGTTGAGGCTCTATTCGCTCCTCGAGATTCTCCTGGCTCTGGGGCTCTTGACCGATTCCCTGGCGGCGTTCCTGCTCTCCCCGTTTTCCGCCCTCTCGAATCCGCTCACCTCGGTAGTGGCTCTCGCTACCCTGACGCTGCTTTCATCGTTCTTGCTCACACTGCTCATCACGGCACTGCTCCGGCTGCGAGGCGAATCGATCCAAACGCTTTACCTGGGCGGCACCGGTGTGCGGCCCAGCGACGTTCTCCTGGGTCTCGCGTTGGTTCCGGTCATCTTCTTTCTCACTTTTCTCCTCAAGTCAGCCCTTCGGCACTTCCTCCCGGGACTCTACAGTGGAGAGCGGAATGTCCTCGAGGAACTGATGCACTCCCCCCTCGACCTGGTCCTTTTCCTCGCCGTGGCCCTGTTCGCCGGCGGTTTTCGGGAGGAGCTGCAGCGCGCTTTCGTCATTCGTCGATTCGCGGCGGGGTGGGGGCCGGCCTGGCTTGGCGCGTCACTCTTCGCGCTTTTCTTTGGCTACGGGCACCTCGTCCAAGGGAAAGACGAGGCAATCATTGCAGGCGTCTTCGGGTTGGTATGGGGTGGAGTCTACGCGGCACGACGCAATGCCGTCGCTCCTGGGCTAAGCCACGGCCTCTACGATGCACTGGAGTTGGTCCGGTCTGAATCGTCCGCTTGGCCACGGGCTCGCCCGCAGGTTGTACGAGAATCAGCAGAAAGGGGCCCGTCGGGCGGGGAGTCCCCAGCGCTCCGGCCGCGCCCTGGGGGGATCGTCGCTCCAGGAGCGCCTCTAGAATCCAGGGCCAGTCCATCACCGCGTCGATCCCCTCATCCTGGATATAGGGAACCATCCTCTTTTCCCGCAGAGCGCGGGCTGCGTCGCGATTGACCACCCCGTCCAGGTTGACCACCTGGGTCCTGGCGAAATAGCCGAGGGTGCCGGACTGGAAGGCCCCTGTCCGGCTTCCGGGGGGGACTGACCCACCCAGCACCCGGGCTGCTTGGACATATTCGCTGACGTTCAAGTTGGGCTTGTGCCTCAGAAACGTCTCTGGGACCTGAGCGGCAAAAAAAAGCGCTTGAACGCAGAAGACAAGTGCGACGAAGCGACGTCCTCCGAGTCGGCGCAGACATGCCAAGCCTTCTCCGAGCCGATCCAGAGAGGTCCCTGAAAGAATGGCACAGAAGAGGAAGAGCGGGGA
>QHVQ01000189.1 GCA_003222305.1 Acidobacteriota bacterium
AATGCAGCTTGTTTTTCTTACGCGCCTAACCAGCCGCCGAGGATGACGCAGCGGCGTCCGGCGGTTGAGGTCGCCGATTGGTTGGAGGTCACACTGTGCGAAGGGTTCTGCGCTACTTCCTGTGGGGTGTGGTCATCCTTGCGGTGTTGAGTGGCCTGTTCGGCTATTTTGTCTACACGCCCAATGCTGAGGTCCCACGACTGTCAGGCAAGCTGATCGAGGGGACCGTTGAGACCGGCGGGTTGAAGCGGACGTACCTGACCTATGTGCCGCGAGGGTTGGGGAGAGGGGCACCGCTCGTCGTGGTGATGCACGGCTCGGGTGGCAACAGCGCACGAATGCGGATAGCGACCGGCTACGAGTTTGAGCGCCTTGCCGACGAACGAGGCTTTGCGGTCGTCTATCCCGATGGGTTCGAGGGCTATTGGAACGCCTGCAACATCGTCGGTGACTACAGCGCGAACAAGCTCAATGTCGATGACGTCGGGTTTCTAACCACGCTGATCGACAAGCTCGCGGAAGAAATCGGTATCGATCGAGCACGCGTGTTCGCGACCGGCATCTCGCGCGGCGGCCACATGGCGTTTCGCCTTGCGCTCGAAGCGCCTTTCCGACGCCGGAGAACTTCAAATGCAAGCCCGCGGGGCAAGGCACTTCTTCCATCCTGATTATGAACGGGACGAAGGATCCGTTGAACCCGTTCGATGGCGGCGACGTCAGTCTCTTCGGATTGTTCATCAGCCGCGGCAAGGTCAGGTCGTCGCGGGGCTCAGCGCAGTATTTTGCGGACCTCAACAACATCACCGGCACGCCGGAAGCGAGCGAGACCGAAGTGGCCGATGGTGTTCGCGTCGAGCGGGTGTTGTGGCGGAACGACTCCCATGTCGAGGTCGAACTCGTAGCCATTCACGGCGGAGGACACGCCATGCCTCAGCCCTATTGGCGCTATCCGCGCTTATTGGGTCCTACGCCCAGGGAGCCGAACGGACCGGCGGTGATATGGGCCTTCTTCGAGCGACAGCGGTCGAATTAGCGACAGTCGCTAGGGTTGAAAGCAACGGCGTCGCATTCGGGGGGAAGGTCAATCCCTTGCTCTCCCTTGATTCGCGTGCCTAAGTGGACGAAAATGAAGACTTGGAACCAGCCCTCTCCAGACTTCGGACCGACCCGACAAGTTTCGGCGGACATGAAGTCGCAGCTGAATCGGCCTGCCCCCTCATGACGATCCGAGTCCGCGGACACGGCCTCTCGCTGATCCTCGCCTGTCTCCTGCCGGGGCAGGCCACGGAAGCCGTTGCAGCGCCTGCTGCAATCTCCGGTCGAGGCAGCCCTCCTCAGGCCCCCGCAGTTGCCCCGGACGCTGACTGTACCATTCGAGGCGCATCTTGTGGCTGCGGTTTTGAAGTGTCGGCTGTCGGGCCCGAGGCAGTCAAGAAAGGGCAGCAGTTTTACCTCTCGATACCCTTGAAATACTCAGTGTACAAGGCGGATGCAATTACGTGCGGTCTTCCTCCCGATAAGGTCCGATGCGGAGGGAGTGGGGATCTCATAATCTGTGCCTATGCGCAGAGTGCATGCGAGCGGGCATACATAGCAGACACCGCCACGATGGAGAAGATAATCTTGTTTCCGAGCGAGAAGAAGTGTGGCGGATTCACGGTGGCTGGAGAATGGGGCCTGGTTCTTTATTCATCTTTGGAGGACTGTCAGAAGGCACTTCGTAGTACAGGCGATCTCGTTGTCGATCCAGTGCCAGGATATTATGGATCCAAAATGATCGTCCGGCATCGAACGAAGTAAGATCGGTGTGGACAGGGAGCGTGGAGGTGGAAGGGCTCGCAGCGGACAGGCCCCGCTCGAAAAGAACAGACGAAGGGGAAAAATCGTGAGAAACCTTCTGCAGTGCATCGGCAACACACCGCTATTGCGTCTGGGACGGATGCCCGACCCGGGCGCCGCGGAGATCTTCGTAAAGTGGGAGGGAGCGAACCCCACGGGCAGCATGAAGGACCGGATGGCGCTGTCCATGGTCGAGGGAGCGGAGCGCCGTGGCCAGCTTAGGGCGGGCGGCACCGTCATCGACTACACCGGGGGGAGCACCGGAAGCTCGCTGGCGATGGTGTGCGCGGCGAAAGGATACAAGAGCTACTTCGTCTCCTCGGACGCCTTTGCGGAAGAGAAGCTGCAGACGATGCGGACCTTCGGCGCAACGCTGGAGCTGGTCCCGAGCGTGAACCGCAAGATCACCCCCGAGCTGATTCAGGCTGAGATCAGCCGTGCTCGAGAGCTGGCGACGAGACCGGGCTTCTTCTGGACGGACCAGTTCAACAACCCGGACAACCGCGCCGGGTATCACAAGATGGGCGAGGAAATCCTGGAGGCACTCGGTGGCCAAGTAGATGGGTTCGTGATGGGGGTCGGCACGGGAGGGTGCTTCTCGGGAAACTCCGAGGTGCTGAAGGAAAAGTCCCGCGCCGTGCGATGCGTCGCCATCGAGCCGGCCACCTCCCGGGCACTCTCCGGCACCGGACCGTTGGGTGGACATCGGCTCGAGGGGATCGGCCCCGGCTTCGTCCCCGCCATCTTCCGGCCAGACCTCGCGGATGAAATTGTCGCCGTAAGCGACGAGGACGCCTACCAGACTGCGCGCCGGCTCGCGAAAGTGGAGGGGATCTTCGGCGGGATCACCTCGGGGGCGAATGTCTGGGCCGCACTTCAACTGGCCCAGCAGCTGGGGCCCGGCCGAAGGGTCGTCACCGTGATCGTCGACTCCGGGCTGAAGTACCTGCAAGGCGATCTGTACCGGTGAAGTGGTCCACCGAGATTGGACGGGATATTTTGGCCGGGTCCAGGGGCCCGACCCTCAAAATTCAGTGGACCGCTGCAGCGGGGTAAGAGAGCCCACGAAACTTCTTTAAGGGGTCGCGCATGAAAATCCTAGTTTTCGCGCTTGTGGCACTCGGGCTGGCCACGGCGGCCGCAGGAAGTGGCAAGGCGCTCGACGTGGGCGACATGGCTCCCGCCTTCTCGCTGGTCGGCTCGGACGGCAAGACCTACACGCTGTCGGACTTCCGGGGGAAGGAGGCGGTCGTCGTCGCCTGGTTTCCCAAGGCGTTCACCGGAGGATGAACGGCGGAATGCAAGTCGCTCCGTGCGAGCGGGCCGAAGATCCGGGATTTCCAGGTCGCCTACTTCGCCGCCAGCGTCGATGACGCCGACACCAATCGCAGGTTCGCCCAGTCCCTGGGCCTCGACTATCCCGTCCTAAGCGACCCCGACAAGAAGACGGCGGAAGCCTACGGCGTCCTGAAGTCCGGCCACGCCGCCCGGCACACCTTCTACATCGGCACCGATGGGCGGATTCTCTTCGTCGATCGTGGCGTGAATGCCTCCGC
This sequence comes from Acidobacteriota bacterium, assembly GCA_003222305.1. GTDB lineage: Bacteria > Acidobacteriota > Polarisedimenticolia > Gp22-AA2 > AA152 > AA152. The sequence continues at coordinate 3,396 of QHVQ01000189.1, forward strand.
GGCGGGTGACGACGTGGCGAAGAAGCTGGTGGAACTAAGGGTGCCGCGGCGGGAGGGGGCTGCGAAATAGCCCTTTACCAGACCTAGAATTCCAGCTTGAACCGCGTATGCGCGTCGGCCGTGAGGCAAAGGAGGTCGCATGAAATCCTTACGAGCCACGTTTATTGCCCTCGCTCTTCGAGCGACAGCGGTCGAATTGGCGACAGTCGCTGAGGTTGAAAGCAACGGGGTCGCGTCCTCAATGGGCGAAAACGTCCCCCAGTTGACTCCCTCAAACCTGCGAGGTTGAAACAGTATTCGGTATCGGACCTCAACATGCAGCTTGAATCGCCTATCCGCTACGATCCCTTCACCCTGCAGGAGGACCCTGGAGCATGCCCGTCAAGACCAAACTGCCGGCCGCACCGAAGGCGGCCAAGAAGCTCCTGCCGCGGATGACTCTCGCGGAGACAATGT
>QHVQ01000193.1 GCA_003222305.1 Acidobacteriota bacterium
TCCTTCGTGGCGCGGTAGACGTTGGTGATCGCCGAATGCCGGAGCGCATGGAAGGGATAGACGGACTCGAATCCCGCCGCTTCTTGCCACTCGCGGAACATGAATTGAATCCGTCTGAGCGAGACCCTGCGCCCATGGCGGGAGAGAAAAAGGGGTGATCCCGCCTCCATAGGCTCACCCGTCCTCCGCCTCCAGCTCAGGAACGAGCGGATCTCCCGGCGGACCCGGGCCGAGAGGTAGGCCACGCCGCCACGTTTCCCCTTGGTGAGTTCCGGATCCAGCGCGATCTTCCAAGCGGTCCCCGCCTTCCCTACGCTGACGTCGCCCACATTGAGACCTGCTAGCTCACGGAGCCTGAGCCCGGTGCTGAGGGCCAGCGCAGGAGCCGCCGTTGTTCGGCCTTGGTGAGCGTCTTGGGTGAGGTGAATCCCGGGAACATGCGGCCTCCTTTCGGCAGGTCCATGTTCCCTCTGTGTGCGGGGGAGTCAAGGGAATGAAGATTGGGGGTGGTCAGGCTAGATTGCCCGAGGTAGACCTAGCACAAGCGCGAATTCTCGCAGGCGCTAGTTCGTTTGGTCGTCGGAAGGGATTGATGCCCGGGCCACGATCCCGCTAAGGACTCGCAGAAACTCCTCTTCGGTCACTCGCGTGCCGGGATCCTGGTTAGGGAAGAGATTCACGAAGCGCAGGAGCTTGCCAGCGTTCTTAGCCCCGCGCATCGTCTCCGAGTACCTCCGAAATCTCGCATCATAATCGAAATCAAACGCGCGGATCAGGTCATCTAGCGGAAGGCGAGGTGGAGGGCTCGGAGCCAACGCTTGCCCGCCGGTCCGGATGAGCCACCCGCCCATCTCCGGTCGCCAGGGCGTCGTATTCAGTACCACGACGTGCAGGTCGTCGATGGCTACGATCGGTGCGCGCTCTCCGGCATGCACAACTGGTATCGTCGACCCAGAGTCGGCCCTGATTGCAAAGGGATGACCAGTCCCGCACGACATGGGGCTGTACTGGCTCGGGAGCGGTCCGTACCCCCTGTCAGCGAATACGACATAGCGGGTGCCAACCTGAAAGGAGACTCCTATCGATGAGATGACCTCCATCATCCCGTCCGAGCCCCCCACTTGGACTAGAACAAGACTGTCTGGCGGCCCTTGACCCTTCACATAGCGCACGTCCTCGAACCGGTAACGCGTCACGATCGTGCCGGGAAGCCGGACCGGCTGAGCGCTCCTGAGTGTGCCTGCGAAGATCACCTTTGCCCACCGGATCTGCTGCTCGAAGGGAGAGCTGATGCAGCAGGCGAAGAGCGTACCGACCAGGAGTGATGCGATGGCTATGCTTGTGCTGGCCAAGACTGGCGCGCGCCACATCGGTTGGCCTCCTCGCACAGACGCGACGGGACTGCTGATCCCAGCAACTTTGAGGACGGGAAAAATAGCATCGGCATCTTAAGCATCACCGCCGATCCGTATACATGGGCTTTTACTCATGTCGATACCGACACCCTCAATGACCCTTCAAGGATCGTAGAAGCCGATATCGTTATTAACAGCGCACGGCGAAGTGGCCAGGAACTACGACCAATGTTACATGGGTGTACGGGCCGGATACAACGGGGCCGTCACCCAGACGGACTGGACCTCATTCTACGCCCACATGAACCATAAGTGCATCTTCCCGCTCAACCCCTGAGCGGAAAACCTGCTGGTCCGATTCCCTGAATCGGGCCGGGCGTGGCGATGCAGGTCCGTGTGGGAAATGTCTGCGACCGGGGCTGGCGACCTTCGGGTGAAATGCTGGGGCTCCAATTTGAAGCAAACGCGGTTCATTCCTAATCGATATCGGCGGGAACCGGCTGGCCACTGCGCCGCGCTTCGAGCACAGCCTCCATTCGCCGCGATACTTTTGTGGCCTCGGGGTCTCCGGGCTTGAGCCGTTCCAATCGCTGGGCGAAGCGTAAAGCCACTTCCACGTACTTCATCCTTGCGAACCATCGCATCAGGCTTCGATTGGCATCTGGATCTCCCGGAGAGATTCCGAAAGCCCGCAAAGCGTATTCGTCGTAGATCCGTCCCGGGGGTTGCTCCGCCAATACAGCGTTGAGGTCCTCGAGCGCTAACCCTCTTGGCAGCTCGAACGTAGCCCGAAGAATCGCCTCGCCCTCCCGGTCACGTCCCTCGGCGAAGAGGAACATGGCGGCCATCCGCCTGTGTACGATTTCCAAACCCCGGTTGAACTCGGGCATGTGAAGGAGGAGGTTCACTGCAGCATCCGTATTCCCGGACCCAGCCAACCCCACCGCGTACGCGCGGACTGCGCCCTCGCAGATGTTGTAGTCAGGTTCCCTCCCACTCGCGGAACGAGCGAACATAGTTGTTGGGTTGATGTCGATGACATCGCGATTCGGTGTGATGACGGCCAGGATCTCAGGGCCTGCCGTGGGCTGCCTTGCCTCCGGACGAAGGACGAGGATGGATCGGTCCCGGTACCAGAGCCGCAGCACCTGAAAGACGTACATGTGGATGTAGATGCTGCCCCTACCCCGGGCCTGCACGGACAGAAGAAGCTGCCCCCCTGGGGGGAATGTGGGGTACAAGCGTCGGAACCCCGCCTCGACCTGACGGAGGGCCTTGCCGACGATCCGGAAATTGGATTCCGTCGATTCCTCCGGATTCTGGACGTCTCCGCGAGTCCAGACTCCGAGCGTGAAGTAGAGTGCGAGCGCGACCACTTGGACCCGAAACGATAGAGGTGCGAGAAGGACGCCGCCGATCATGGAGATGCCGAGGGCCGGAAAGGCCGCGTAGTACGGGGACCAGCCGCGGACCATGGTGGAGGTGAGGATCAGAGGGCCCGCGGCAAGAAAGAGCCCAAGCAGCAGGGTGCGCTGCCTGGGCCATGTAGCTACTCCTTCCGCATCGGCCCAGGAGACTCGAGTGGCGAGGCGGAGTGCCGCGACCACCACCGCGAGGGCCGCGACCAGCGTGACGATCCCGAACTCGGGCCAACCGGGGAGCGGGTTGAAGGCTGGGAAGTTGAAGAGCGTCAGCAAGTATCTTCCGAGATGGATGGGCCATCGTTCGGGGTGTTCGAGACCGACATAGCCAGTTGCCCCGCTGCGAAGCCCCCGCGCGACCAGGGTCCGTATTGCGGGGTGAATTGCCGCCCATGCCGCAACCAGTAATCCGAAACCTGCCGCACTCCTCCATATTCGATAGGGCTTGCGACCTGCGATCCAATCGAAGAGCACGAGCGCCGGGATCGCGGCGAGGGTCGTCTCTTTCGAGAGAAGGGCTGCCGCAGTGGCGGCGAGCGCGGCGCCGTTTCGCCCTGCGAGGCGGAGGTGAAGGGCCGTCAGAACAAAGAGGATCGCTAAGAGATCCTGATCAAGGCATATCCATCCCACCAGGGCGGGCGCGGCGCCAAATCCCGTGAAGATGAGCGCGGCGAGTAGACCTGCTTTCCTGCCCGCGATCCGCGCGGTGAGGGATCCCAGGAGGTAAACGACCCCGATCAGAAAGGCGAGATTGAGTAGGTGTCCGAGGAGCGGGCCGCCGCGGCCGGCAAGGTCGAGTAGGGAGAAATACACACCACGCGAGATGGGCCGGTAGAAGGGATCCGTCGGGTCCGGGACCCAATCGTGGAGCTGGTAGAACATCGCATGGGTCAGGAAATTGTAGTCATCCCAGATGAAGCTGAGACCCATCACGGGGATGCAAAGAACGATCGCCACCGCAGCGGGAAGGAAGAGCAGATAGCGGCCGGCTTGTGCGCCTGATTGGGCGCCCAGGGATTCGCCGCGAGGGGTGGAATCCACGTCGCAAGCCTATTGCATATGCTCGCGGCCTGCTACCAGTTACAGGGCGCCCCCTTCCAGCTGCGGATCTACGCACCCGAGTCAGCCAGTTTGAAGAGGTCAACGCTCCGGGGCCAACGGAGGCGGAAGTTCGATGGGTCCTTTCGAGTTGCCCACCAAGGTCCGGGGGGATAGCTTCTATTCATGATTTGGACCCGGGCGATTACTGGTCCCCGCAGAGGCGAGTCCGTTAGCGATTTCGCTGAATGACCAAGCCCTCCCCTGGCCGCGACTGGCTGCTCGTAGCCGTCCTCGGTCTTGCGCTCGCCCTCCGTGTTTGGGGCGTTCGCGATCGGCTACCTGACCCCACGCTCGGCATCAAGCTCATCGATGATTCCGCAGTTGAGGAGACGGACCGAACCACGATGGGGCGTGCGTGGACCATGTGGGGTGGCGGCACCCA
>QHVQ01000194.1:0-2801 GCA_003222305.1 Acidobacteriota bacterium
AGGCCAGCACCTTCTTGATGTCGTTCTGCCTCAAGGCCAGGCTCGCCGCGAACAGCGCCGTCAGCGCCCCCACCCCCGCCACGACGTGCAGCGCCTCGGGTCCGTGCAGGTACAGCGCCGAGCAGCGGCACACCATGTACACCCCCGCCGTCACCATGGTCGCCGCGTGGATCAGCGCCGACACCGGCGTCGGACCCGCCATCGCATCCGGCAGCCACACGTACAGCGGAATCTGCGCGCTCTTCCCGCACGCCCCCACGAACAGCAGCACCCCGATCCCCGCCGCCACCCCCGGCGTCACCTGGTCCACCTGCCCCATCACCCCCGCGATGCTCAGCGTCCCGAAGCTCGCGAACAGCCAGGCCATCCCCAGGATGAACCCCATGTCCCCCACCCGGTTCACCAGAAACGCCTTCTTCCCCGCCTGCGCCGCCCCCTCCTTCGGATAATCGAACCCGATGAGCAGGTACGAGCACAGCCCCACCCCCTCCCATCCCACGAACAACACCGGAAAGCTGGAACCCAAAACCAGGACCAGCATCATCGCCATGAACAGGTTCAGGTAGGCGAAGTAGCGCCAGTATCCCTCCTCGTGCGCCATGTAACCCACGGAATAGACGTGGATCAGAAATCCCACCCCCGTCACCACCAGCAGCATCACCGCCGACAGGGGATCCAGCGTGAAACCCCAGGGAATGGAGAGCCGGGAGCCATCCGGCGCCGCCCCCCCCAGCACCCAGTCCGCGACCGTCAAGGTCACGCGGTGCGCCTCCTGCTCCACCTCCAGTCGGCCCGGCTCCGGGCGCACCGAGTCCAGATGCCCCAGCGACAGCACCAGGCCCAGCGACAGCAGGAAGGCGAGCAGCACCGTCCCGCAGGCCAGCACTGACACCGCGCCCTTGGAGAGAATCCGCCGCCCCAGCAGGCCATTGACCACAAAGCCCGCGAAGGGAAGCAGCGGAATCAGCCAGACCAGCGTCAGCATGCTTGGCATCCTTACCAGCGCATCAGGTTGACGTCGTCCACGTCGGCGCTTTGCCGCTTGCGGAAGACGGCGATGACGATGCCGAGTCCCACGGCGGCCTCGGCAGCCGCCACGGTCATCACGAAGAAGATGAAGATGTGTCCGGTCATGGAGCGCAGCTCATAGGAATAGGAGGCGAAAGTCAGGTTGACGGCGTTGAGCATCAGCTCGATGCACATCAAGATCACGATGGCGTTGCGACGCACGAGCACGCCGACCGCGCCGATGGAGAAGAGCACGGCCGCCACCAGTGGCAGGAACGAGGTCATCATGATTCCTTCCTCCGGGCCAGGATGACGGCGCCGATCATGGCCACCACCAGAAGCACCGAGGCCGCCTCGAACTGGAACAGGTAGTCACTGAACAGGAGCCTTCCCATGTCCTCCGTCGACCCGAAGCCGCTCACGAAGCTTCCGGGAAACCCCTCGGACGAAGGGCTTCGGTGCCAGAGCGCCGTCCAGAGCGCTCCCACCAGGAGTGGTCCGCCCAAGAATGCGAGGATCCGCTGGATCCTCCAGGTCGGGTGCAGCTTCTCCTCCTGGCGCAAGTTCAGAAGCATCACCACGAAGACAAAGAGCACCATGATGGCGCCGGCGTAGACGATGATTTGGATGGCGAAGAGGAACTGGGCCTGCAGGAGAAGGAAGAACAGCGCGATACAGATCAGGTTCACGATCAGAAACACGACGCTCATCATGGGGTTGCGGTGGAACACCACCATCAGTGCCGAAAAGATGGCGACGAAGGCGATCCCGTTGACGACGAGCATCTGGGAACTCATAGCCACCCGCTCAGAATGGCCCAGGAGGTCCAGAAGATGTTGAGCACCGCCAGCGGCATGAGGGCCTTCCACCCCAGATCCATGAGCTGGTCGAACCGGAAGCGGGGCAGTGTCCAGCGCACCCAGACATAAAGGAACAGGAAAAAGCCGGTCTTGAGCAGGAAGGCCGCAACCTGGACGAGCGAGACGGCCAGGGGCGGCAGACTCAGGCGCCCCAGCCCGGGAACCTGCCAGCCGCCGAAGAAGAGCGTCACCATGAGCGCCGAGGCGGTGATCATGTTGGCGTACTCCGCCATCATGAACATGGCGAACTTCATGCTGGAATACTCGGTGTGGTAGCCCGCCACCAGCTCCGACTCGCACTCGGGCAGGTCGAAGGGAGCGCGGTTCGTCTCCGCGAAGGCGGCCACCAGGAAGACCAGGGCCCCGAGCGGCTGATACCAGAGGTTCCAGCGGAACTCCCCCTGGGCCGCCACTATCTCATTGAGTCGGAGCGAGCCGGCCGCCATCAAAACCCCCACCACCGACAGCCCCATGGCTAGCTCGTAGCTAATGAGCTGCGCCGAGGAGCGCAGGCCGCCCATGAGCGAGTATTTGTTGTTGGAGGACCAGCCGGCGAGTGCGATGCCGTACACCCCCATGGCCGACATGGCGAAGATGAAGAGGATCCCGACGTTCAGATCGGCCACCCGCAAGGCGATGTCCCGCCCGAAAAGGTGCAGGCTGTCGCCGAAGGGGATCACCGCGGTGCCCACCAAGGAGGGCACGAAGCTCAACGCTGGAGCCAGGATGTAGAGCGGCTTGTAAACGTGCGGTGGGACGACATCCTCCTTGAAGAGGAACTTGATCCCGTCGGCGATGGGCTGCAGCAATCCCGCGGGCCCCACGCGGTTGGGGCCCAGCCGGTCCTGGACGATGCCGGCCACGCGCCGCTCCACCCACGTCATGTAGGTCACCCCCCCCATGACGAGGCCCACCACAAAAACGACTTTGACG
>QHVQ01000194.1:2861-3437 GCA_003222305.1 Acidobacteriota bacterium
AAATCGCCTCCTGAAGCGTAACGCCCCGCTTTCCCACAGCGGGTGTATCCAGACCCGCCATGGCCGGGACGTGGGAAACCGCCCACCTGAAGGCCTCCCTGAAATTCTTGGGCACCGGAGAACCGCCCAGCCGCGCGGCGATTTCCAGCAAGGGTCTCCAGGCGGGGTCGCTCTCCTGGTGGGGAAGCAGGCCCGCGCGCAGCAGCTGCACTCTTCCCTGGCAGTTGATGACGCTGCCGTCCAACTCTCCGAAGGCGCAGACTGGAAGCGCCAGGTCGGACGCCTTGACCGTCGGCGTGATCCGCCAGTCGAGCGTCATCAGGAAATCCAACGCGCCACGAGCCTCGACCGCTTCCTGCCCGAGATCGCCCAGGAGATCCTCGCGCAACACGACCAGGGCCCGCACCTGACCGGTCCGGATCGCGGTGATGAGTTTCTCCACGCTGCAGTTCGCGCCCCCCGCCAGCCGGGCCCCCGCGGAGTTCGCGGTCTTGTCCCTGCGGATCAGCAGCTCGTCGTCCTCACCCCGCTCGTGCACCGGAAGGGCGATGGTGTTCGCACCCGCCCGCCGCATCA
>QHVQ01000192.1 GCA_003222305.1 Acidobacteriota bacterium
CCGTGTTCCGGCGCTCAGGCGGGCGGGATCCACCTTGGCCACTCTGGCGATCAGCCGTCGCGCGCCGGTGCGGGTCGGAGCGGTCGCTCCTCCAGCCGCCGTCTGGGCCGCTCGGGCGCTGAGAATCCTATCCCGCAAGGCTCCCTTGCGAACTTTGCCGGTGGGCGTCCTCGGGAAGTCCTCCTCCTTCCAGACGGTGTAGTCCTTCACCCGCTGCTTGGGCTGCAAGCTTTCGTTGGCCTGGCGCACGCTTTCTTCGGCGTCGGCTCCCGGCTCGAGGATGAGCACGGCGTGGACGCGCTCGCCTCCCGAGGCCGGCAGGCCGAGCACGCACGCCTCCCGCACCCCCGCGATCCTTGCCAGGGCCGCCTCGACGTCGGCAGGGTAGACGTTCTCCCCCTCGGCGGTGACGATCACATCCTTCAACCGTCCGCGGATTCGCAGGCGTCCGCGCGCGTCGATTTCCCCCAGGTCTCCGGTGTGCAGCCACCCTTCAGCCGGCCCGACACCCTCGGAGCCCAGGTAGCCTCGGGTCACGTTGGGACCCCGCACCAGCACCTCGCCGTCGGCGCCCAGCTTCACCTCCTGGATCCCGAGCGGCTTGCCCACGCTTCCGGCCCGCCTCTCGAACGGATTGGAGATGGAAACGATGGGAGCCGTCTCGGTGAGGCCGTACCCCTGCACGACCAGATAGCCTGACTGCTCCCAGAACCGCTGCACCTCTTCCGGAAGCGCCGCGCCTCCCACCACGAAGAGGCGGAAGCGCCAGCCGAACAGGCGCCTGACGCGGCCGAAGAAGAAGGGCTGCAGGTAGAAGGGCCAGCCGGCCAAGCGCTGCTGCCGCTTCTCAAACGATTCGAGCCTTCCTGCCTCCCGCAGGACGCGGCGGATTTCCGCGCTCAGGAGGTCCATCAGTCTCGGGACGGTGAAGATCCCCCAGGCGCCGGCGCGGCGGGCCACCTCGAGGATGTCCCGCGGGCGCGCCGGGACGAAGATCACCGTCAGTCCCATGAAAAGGGGGAGGAAGACGTTCAACGCCTGTCCGAACATGTGGGAGAGGGGAAGGGTGGAAAGAAACCGCAGCTCCCCGAGCGGTCGGATCAAGGACTCCCGCTTGAGGAAGGCGCGCTCGATGAGACCGAAGTCGGAGGCGAGATTGCCGTGGGTCAGGACGACCCCCTTCGGATCGCCGGTGGTGCCGGAGGTGAAGACCATCTCGGCTCGGCGCTCGGGATCCCAGGAAGCCTGCACGGGCGGCGACCAGACAGAGGTGCCGCCCCAGTCTCCCATCTCCAGGCGAGGACAGCCTGGTGGAGCCGAGATGTTGCGAGGTGCGATCAGCAGCTGCGCACCGGAAATGCGCGCCACTTCGAAGCGGAAGCTCTCGGGGGTGGCCTCGTCCAGCGGGACGGCGACCGCGCTCAGCAGAAACGTGGCGAGTAGTGCCTCCACCCAGTCGGCGCTCGCGGGCCCCTGGATCAGGACGGGCGTCCCGGGAGTGACACCCGTGGCCGCCAGGCGCGCGGCGCAGCCGAGGATTCTCGAGCGCAGCCCGTCGTAGCTCCGGCGCCTCCAGCGGGCCCCGTCTCGCCAGCGGTACGCATCGCGCGGGCCGAATTCCCGCAAGCGCTCGAGGCGCGTCGCGAGGTCGGTGCTCGGGGGCGGGTAAATCCCTGGCGCGGTCCTGGCTTCCATGGAAGGCGTGACTCCTGGCCCCGGTTTCGGGTCCTGTCGGTTCAGAATCGCTGGCCGATGGACAGATAGATCAGCCTTCCGCCGTCGACGACGCCGTAGCCGAGATAGGCAGGACCAAGGATCGTCTGGGCGCCGACGAACAGCGTGCCGCCCACGCGCAGGGAGGGGAGCGTCACGGCATCGCTTTCAAGATAGGCGTTGCCCGCCTCCAGCGAAGCGCCGGCGTAGACGC
>QHVQ01000034.1 GCA_003222305.1 Acidobacteriota bacterium
TCGATGCCGGCACGCATGAGGAATGTGTTTTCGATCTGTAGAAGGGTCTTGAGGCTATCCGCGATCAGAACGGACGTGGCTCCCATCGTGCCTGCACCTCACCATCGTACCCCTGCTTCCGTGAGAGCATCATAGCAGACGCTGCGAGCGAAACGCACTGCTCTGAACCCGGATTGTCAGCAGCCCAGGCTGCGAATCTGGTTGAAGAGTTCCTCGTCGCTAGGGTGCGTGTACACGACCGTCGTTAGCGGGCTGACATGCCTCGCAAATCTCTGCGCTAGGAACAGGTCCCTCGAGGCGGTAGACGTTCGTGACCGCCGTGTGCCTCAAAGCGTGGAAGGGGTACAGCCGGTCGAACCCGGCCTTCACCTGCCAGGTCCGGAAGGCGAACTGGACGCGGCGGGGGGAGATGCGGATGCGGCTCTGCGAACAGATGAGCGGATCCTCCGGCTGAAGCCCCTCGCGCCTCGTGGCCTTGTGCCGCCAGAACTTCTGGAACTTCACCAGCAGGGCATCCGGCAGGAAAACGTCGCCGGCCCTTCCGTTCTTGGCGATCTCGGGCCTGAGCCGGAACCGATTCTTCGGCTTGCCTTCTGGCGTGTAGACATCGCCGAGGTTCAAACCTACAATCTCGGCAAGCCGCAAACCCGTCCCCAGGGCCAGGGAATAGATCAGGTGGTCCCGGAGGTTGCGGTACGTGGCGAGCAAGATCGCCTTCTGTTCGCCATGTGTCAGTGTTGGCGGGCTGAGGTGGGGCACGGACTGCCCTCCCGACGCCAATTCATGCTTGGGTGGGGCGGGAAGTCAAGGAGGATCACAAATGAAGATGATGGGGATGGCGCTCGTTGCGCTTGGCCTCGCCGCCGCCTCCTTCGGCGCGGGAGCGAAGGAACTAGGCGTGGGCGATATTGCACCGGCGTTTACCCTTCCTGGCTCTGACGGGAAGACCCACAGTCTCGCTGACTTCAAAGGGAAGGAGACGGTCGTCCTTGCCTGGTTCCCGAAGGCGTTCACCGGTGGCTGAACGGCCGAATGCGCGTCGCTCCGTGCGAGCGGCGAGAAGATTCGGGCGTTCGACGTCGTCTACTTCGCGGCGAGCATCGACGATGCCGAGACCAATCGTAAATTCGCCGAGTCGCTCCGCTTGGACTACCCCATCCTGAGCGACCCGGGCAAGGAGACCGCCCGAGCCTACGGAGTCCTGCAGGGCGGCTATGCCGCTCGTCACACCTTCTATATCGGCGTCGACGGCCACATCCTGCACATCGACCGTGACGTGAAACCCTCGATGGCGGGCGATGACGTGGCAAAGCGACTGGAGGAGCTCAAGATCGCCAAGCGGCAGCCCTGACTAGACTAGGGACCTGTCCCTCCCGAAAAATCCATCCGCGCCTGGTGAAGTGAACGAAGTCTCCTCCAAGTGACGGATTTGATGCACGGTCGGACTGCGCGACGCCGGGGAAAGGGGATGACGATAGTTCACGTGCTGCCACTCGGTTCGCTTGCGTTGCGCCCAGAATGGACTTCAGGAAAGTGAAGGGGCTCGACAAGCAGATGTTCGCACCTCCATTACATCGAGACGCGCGAGGACTCTCGTAGGCGAGGTGTGGCGAGCAGGCTGTGGGCGAAGGTGCGTGAAGAGGCCGTCCATTCAGAAATCACCGCCTCTGTGGACACGGAGGATCGCAAGCGCCGCCTGGCAGCATGGGGCTTCAAGGAGGCTGACGGGATGTGGACGTGGAGGACGCATCGTTGACCTCGCCGAAGTCCGACGCACTCGAGCGTCACTTCGGAGATGAGGGCTGATTTCCGGGAGGAAGTCCTCGCCTACCGAGTATTAGGGTATCGACCCCTATTGACGCCGCAGACCTTTGACGGTACATGGTCAGCATAATTTTCTTTCTGCTCTTCACCAGTCGAGTCCGCGGAAGGCCAGTCGCGGGCCAGTAGTGTTCGTTGCTTTCAGTGATCGAATAGCCACCCCACCGTGGATGCTGGCCACGGCCGATGCATAGGGATAATTGTGCCTCGCTGCCGATTGGTCAGCAACCATGCAGCGCGAACACCTCTGGAACAATTCCGAATACCGCAGCAGGCACGTGCGCGGTACTCCACCGATTACGCTCCGATCTGCGGGACGAATATCATGAAGGGCACACGAGCGTCCATGGCCATCACCGCACTCAGCCGTGCGTTGATCGCATGCGTTTGTCTACTCATCCGAAGCAGGCGCGTTCCTCCACCGATTACGCTCCAACCTGCGGGACGAATATCATGAGGGGCACAAGGAATCTATCTCATGTGGCCATATATGCATTCGACTTGTTCGATATGGGAGAAGGCCGATGAAAAACAATCTGGCCCTCGTGTCGCTGTTAGCTCTTATGGCTGTAACCGGTCGTTCAGAAACCCATGGAAGCGCGGTTCGGATCACCGCGAAGCAGATGCGCCAGATCACTAAGGAGTACGACAATCTGAAAGACGGTTTGCAGCAGCTTCAGGCTGAGCAGCACACAATCGAGGCCACGCTAAAGGAACTGCAAATGCATGGCGCGTCCATGAATGCCTGGGCTGCGAACCTTCAGACCTGGGAAATTGGTTTGGATGCCGCCAGCGGCATCTCTGACTCTCACCTCCTGGAGGCCACCAAGCAGATCCAGGAGACACAGGAGTCATTCAACATGCAGTACGTGAAACTGCAACAGTACATGCAAGAAGAAAACCGCAGCTTTACGTCGGTCAGCAATATCATGAAGAGCAAGCACGATACGGCGAAGAACAGCATTTCGAATGTCCGCTAGGAGACTGTTGAATAGGGGCCTGCGAGGCGCGCAAGGATGCGAGAGAGGACGACAGGTTCACGGTTCTCGGTCCGCCGCGGGTGAGTCTCGCGCTAGTGAATTGGCGATGCGAGCAACGAGGATAACAAGCTTTTGTCCACCCTCCCGAAATTCGTCCTTCAAGTAAAGGATAAATGAGCAGAGTCATTCCCTGTTTCCTGAATCTACCTGATGCCGCTGCCTTGGCGGCTCTCTGCCTGTTAACCCGGACCGCCCGCGAATTCGAAAAGATTGTCGCTTGGGGAGCCAGACCTCATGCTTCTCGGAATGGCGGGTCCCGGGTTAACAGGGGCCCGCCCTAGTTTCCGCCGGAATCCTCGAACACCTGCCAAATTTGCCAGACTCGTTCCCAAACTGGTTGCGTGGCCCGAGAGCGGAGAGTCCTACCACCGGGCCTCCCGTGGGTGCCTATCCAGTGGCGCTCTCCCGCTCTCCCCTCGTCTGAGAGAGCCGCCGGAACATGCAGATTGATTTTGCGGGGAGAGGGGCGTAGGCTGGATTCAACCAAGAAGCCCGCAACGGGCCAGGGCAGTCCCTCCCATCCGAAACAACTGCTCTGTCGCTTCACGGCTGAGTCAACGCGGCGGCCAGCCCCGTCAATTCTGGCCGCTCTTGTTTTAGGGGCCTGTGAAGTAAACTCTCAACGGCGGCCCGCCCGTTCGCGACGGTGGTGGGCACTCCGACCTACCTTGGGCCGCCGATCTTCCCTTCGGAGGCTCGCACGGAGGCGAGCGTGGCGACCACCTCAAGGCACCTCGGTCGGACGTCTACACGGCACCCTGTTCGAATCGTCCACAGCACCGGCGGCAGTGTGGGGCCTGCGCGCCCGCGTTGCGATGAGGACACCGACCCGAATCGCGAGCACAATGAGTGCGGGAAGACGTTCGAGGAGAGTCGTCACAAAGTCCTTCGGGGGCCCGGCCTGCGCGCGGCGCTCGACCTGAGCGAAGACGATCTCGACCGTGTGGCGGAGCGCTGGCTGCCGAGGCAGAAGAAGGCCGGGCTCGCCGCCGGGGTCACGGGGATGGAAGGGATCAACTACGTTACCGCCCCCCGCCGCGGTGCCGCCCGGCGCACGCCCCTGCCACCGCTCTTCTTACCCAACTTCCCGATCATCTACCGCCTGGTGGAGTTGAAGGCTCGCCGCAGGTGTGTGGATGCGAGGGCGGAGTTGAAGCACGCGCTTCAATATCAGCGGGACCAGGGATTTGAGGTCACCCGCGAGTGTCGCCGGCGCTTCGAGAGGCGACATCCGATGGGCGCCAGGAACGAGCTGATCGCTGAGTTCCTCCACGAGTGGAACGTCTGGACTGCGGAGCGCCCTCCGTCTGCTGCGACCCTGCACCGCCACTGCGCGGCCCTCGTAGCTGGCCTACCCGTCCGTGAGGTCATTGACCGCAGGATTCTGGGCCTGCACCAGAAGCTCAGCGAGCCCACCCGTTAGCCCACACCGTCACACCCAAAGCCGCGTCTGGCGCGGAATATTTCAATGACACATTTCTGTTGCTGGGTGGCCCCCGCCGTTTCTTGAAAAGGGTTCGACGCTGCGGCCAGTCCAGCACTTGCTGGCCGCTTTTCCGTTTTTGTGCCAACGGATTGACCGAAGTGCTGCGCGAACCGGGCCACGCAGAGGAGGCAGCTCTTCTGGGTCCAGCGGCGTAGTGGCGGACCTGGAACTCCTCGGTCATCTTGCGGCGGAGCGGTGTCATGGCAACCTTCTTCTCATGGGCTCGCCGGCGGGAGTGCCGGAGCGATGGAGCGGGCTAGTCCAGCCCTCCGGCCATGGGGAAGGAAGGGGGCGCGAACAGCCACACCGCTGGAAGGGAGTGCCTTACCGCGAGAGCCACCTCAGTGGTCTTGCGAAGCGGTTTAGTTCTTGGAGCGGAAGACGACATGCGTGCTTTGGGCGGATTGTGATTGCGGGGCGTCCTTCGTAAGACCGGCGCATGCTCCCGACGCGGCGGTGACAGGCGTATGTTTTCGCACCATTGCGCCCGGAACCCCGAGTATGATCTGTTCTTGAAGGAGGGTACCAAGATGTCGGAATATCGGATTAAGGTTGCACCCAATACAGTAGCGTATGCTGACGGGGAGAACCACAAGCTAGTAGTGGAGTTCGCCATCCCAGGCGCGCCAACGGATACCATCGATGTGAAGATCCTGGGAGATAGCATCCACCTGACAGCGCCAGCAAGGGATATCGAGTATGTTTCAGCACTGGCTTTAGCTTGGCAGGTGAAACCTGACAAAGCCGAAGCGACCTACGAGCACGGCCTGCTCCGAATCGAGGTGCCCTTCAAAGATCCGATGGAAGATGCTGTGAAGGTCGCTATCAAAGCAGGTGGCGCGGGAACCAAGACCAAAGCAATCGAAGCCTAATGACCCGTTAAGTTGTTTGGCTGTAAGGTCAAGATAGTCCGCCGAGTGCTCCAGGGTGCCTTCCTCTAAGACCTCGCGGAATCTCGCCGGGCAGGCCAACGCTTTGCTCGTGGTTGCCTTCAGGTGGACCGGTTGGTAGTCGCCCGCTCCAGGTCGGCGAGGCGCGCCTCGACGTCTTGATTGCGGACCCGGATTTCCCCCAAGCGCTCGTCCACGAAATCCGGTTCACCACCGCGCCGCGGCTGCTAGCAGGACAGCCTACGAACCTTTTACCACATCTCCTGGTCGCTCGGGTGCGTGTAGATCGTCGTGGTCAATGGGCTCTCATCCCTCGCCGACCCTTCCACCTCGGTGAGATTTTCCAGGCTCCCCTGGAGCGATCCGGCCTTTCACTTCGAGGTCCCTCGACAAAGGCCCGGGCATGGATTTCGGGTTTGACGAATCTCCGCTAGGGTCCTACACTCCGAGCCGGTTTGCCCTCCGGCCAATCCGATGCGCGGGGACGGATTTGGCTTCTCAGCCGACCGCTTGTCCATTTTGCTTCGGTTCCAGCCAGTGCCCTCGCTGCGGAGGGTATGGGTTCATCCGGGGGCGGCGAGCCAAACCACGACCCTGCCTTGAATGTGAAGGCACTGGCAAATGTGCTCTCTGCAGCGGGACAGGATGGAAGGATCGGCGGAAGCCCGACAAGGGGGAGGAGGGAGGTAACCGGACCTGAGGCGGCTCTGAACGAGTGAGGAACTGGCGGCGGCCGATATACGGAGAGATGTAGCGGCATGCAGTGGAGCCCGAGATCGATTTTGAGTCTTTTTTCGAACGATTTGGCTATCGATCTGGGCACCGCCAACACCCTGGTCTACGTCCGGGGAAAGGGAATCGTGGTCTGCGAGCCCTCCATCATCGCCGTAAATCAGAAGACGGGGAAGGTAGAGGCGGTCGGCAAAGAGGCGAAGGAGATGCTCGGAAGAACGCCAGGGAACATCATCGCCATCCGTCCCATGAAGGACGGTGTCATCGCCGACTTCGAGCACACCGAGAAGATGCTGGATCATTTCATCAAGAAGGCCCACAACCGATCCTTGGGAGTGCGTCCCCGAATCGTCATCGGGGTGCCGTCGGAAATCACGCAGGTGGAAAAGCGGGCTGTCAAGGACTGTGCCTACCGGGCCAAAGCTTCCGAGGTTTACCTGGTGGAGCAGGCCATGATGGCGGCGTTGGGAGCCGGGCTCCCAGTCACGGAGCCCACCGGCAACATGGTGGTGGACATCGGCGGCGGCACCACCGATGTGGCCGTGATTTCCATGGCCGGAATCGTCCACAGCCGATCGGTCCGGATCGCCGGCAACAGGATGGACGAAGACATCGTCCAGTACCTCAAGCGGAAGTACAACCTTCTGGTGGGAGAGAGGACGGCGGAAGAGATTAAGATCAACATCGGGTCCGCCTTTCCCCTGGACGAGGAACTCACGATGGAGATCAAGGGGCGCGACCTGGTGGAGGGGATCCCCAAGACCCTGGTGATTTCCGACGAAGAGATCCGGGAGGCTCTGTCCGAGACGGTCTCCAACATTATCGAGGCGGTGCGCATGGTGCTGGAGAAGACGTCGCCCGAGCTCTCGGCGGACATCGTGGACAAGGGGATCGTGCTCACGGGAGGCGGCTCGCTTCTGAAGAACCTGGACAAGCGGCTCCGGGAAGAGACGGGCCTGCCCGTTTCCATGGCCGATGATCCCCTGACCGCCGTGGTGCTGGGCACGGGGAAAATGCTGAACGACTTCAGTCTTCTCAGGAAGATTTCCATCGACTGAAGGCCGCAAGTAAAGGGGATCTGTGTATTCGAAGACACACGAAAGCCCCACTACCCTCCACAGCCGAGAAGGGCCAGACACAGGACACAGGGAGGCTACCGGCGTAGAATCGCCGGGAGGAGACCTGGGCTTCCCCCGATTTAGTGGACACTATTTGAAGGGCGGATAGGATGTGCAACATGAGAACAGGAACTGCGGGTCGACGGGCACGGCGGCGGTTCACATCGGAGTGCGAGGCCGGCGCAGTCCCGTTGGTCCTGGACGAGGGGAAGACCATTGGAGCGGTGGCGCGGGAGCTGGACAGCCTCCATTGCGCCCGGGTCGTGCCGGGCGGTTGCGTGTTCATGGACTGACGTGGGGAGGAAGTCCAGGGGATTGTTGGGCGTGCCGCGCCTGTCGGGGGGCACAATCCCCCGAGCGGGATCGGGTAGAATGAGCTCCTGCGCCCACCCATCACAGCAGACGCACGTCGCTGGTCAGACCGGTTGGGCGATCGAGGAGAAGGAGGGGACATGAAGGCATTCAGCCCGAGAGCAGAAATGTCTGACCGTGCAGTTCAGGCGTGGCAGATCCTCGTGGGGAAGGCGATGAATCGGCAGACGGTCACATACCTGGGCCTCTCACGCCTCATGTACCAGAAGGACGCCCCGGGGGTACTTGACAAGATCTTGGGCCATATCGCGTACTTCTGCAACGCCAACGACCTTCCGCCGTTGACATCGATCGTCGTGGGCAAGGGCCGAGGGACGCCGGGCAACGACATCCCTGTGGACCTTAGTAAGATCGACGCGGAACGTGAGAGGGTCTACGAGCACGATTGGTACGACATCTATTCTCCGTCGAGAGACGAACTGCGGGCCGCGTATGAGGCACACGTCAAGTAGTCGGTGGCGGTCAAACTCCCGCCTGAACCCGCCCGCAGGCAGTGGGCTCACAGCGGACTGGCGGAGAAACCCAATGTTCTTCTTTCGTCTCGAAAGGACACCTCAGGGCATTTGCGCGGGCATCGTCGTGCTGCTATCTCTTCTGTATGTCGGCGCGACGTTTGCTGCCGTTGGTCGACAACTGGCCGGACCCGTTGGAGGTATGGTCGGCTTCCTACTGGCAGGTGGTGTGAGCTACGTTCTTGGCGCTATCGTCTATACCATAGTCGCCTCCGCTACGGGTGCGTCACGTCGGTAGATACCAAGATATAGGTTGTCCCTACTGAAAAGTCCATCCGAGTCAAAATCGACACAGAAACGGACGCGCTCGTCGACACAGCGTATGGTCGGGCGAGGTGAAACGAGCAGAATCCGCTCAGGAGTTTGGCCGCCGGGGGCCGACCGGGTCGAGGGCAGACGCAACGTTCCTGCGCGAATAGAGACCATCCGTCGTTGTGAAGAGCGAGATCACGCTGCGCGCGTGTACCCGTGATGCAGGCCGCCAACCTCGGGAAACGTCACGATGAGAACATGGGAAGGGGGGCTCGATGTCTTGGGGCGCGTGGGTTCGAACCTTAGAACACGTAAGACCCCAGCCGCAAGTTCGAACGTTTACCTGCGTGTGCATGCACGTGCACCCCTGGTTCGAACCAACTCGGAGTTCGAACGCTTCGATCACGTGGGGAGCCAGAACTCATACTTCTCGAAATGGCGGGCCGCTGGTTAAGAGCGGCCCGCTTGCTTCCACCTGCCGGAGGCCCCGGATAACCGGCGACAAGTGCTGGCCGCTGTTGCCGGGGCGCCTCATTCCGCTGCCGCGGAGAGCCCTCTTGCTCCCGGTCGGAACTCACCTGCCATCATTCGGGATCTCTAGGCTCTTCGCGACACATCGGAGAGGGGTCGAGAGGACTACGACCGGAAGGGACCGATCTGTTGCCGGCGAAGCTCTCGCAGGCGGCGGTACCCTATCAGCTTGCCACGCTGCTCATCCCAGAGACGGTAGGTGAATGATCGCAGGCTGGAGAGCAACGTGATGGGCCTCACGCTCTGAAACAGCGGATCGGCCTGGTGGCATCTCTCCAGGTTATAGTTCGGAATGCGTGGGCTCAGATGGTGAATGTGATGGAATCCGATGTTGCCCGAGAACCACTGCAGGATCCTGGGTAGCTTGTAAAAGGAGCTCCCATTGAGGGCCGCTTCCGCGAAGCCCCAATTCAGACGCCTCTGCCAATACACTCCTTCGAACTGATGCTGCACGTAAAACAGCCAGAGTCCGACAGCCCCGGTCATCGTCATCACGGGAAGTTGAATCAGCAGGTAGGCTTTGATGCCGATGGTCATGCTCATCACAACCGCGATAGCAAGGAGCGCTCCATTCGTCCAGTGCACGCCCAGGCGCTCCCGCTTGCCCACCGCGCGCGATGGGAACCTTTGGTGGATCAGGAACAGGTACAAAGGCAAAAGGACGAATAGCACCAAAGGATTGCGGAAGAGCCGGTACGCGATGCGCTTCCAGCGGGGCGACTCGAGGTACTCCTGCACCGTCAGCGTCCAGATGTCTCCGGTGCCGCGCCGATCCAGGTCACCAGAAGTTGCGTGGTGCAAAGCGTGCTTGTGCCGCCATTGGAGGTACGGCGTGAACGTCAGCACTCCGGTGACGAATCCCAGGAAATGGTTCGCGTGCTGCGATCGAAAGAAGGAGCCGTGTCCGCAATCGTGGAAGATGATGAAGATGCGAATCATGAAACCGGCGGCGACGACGGCGACCGCGAGCGTCAGCCAATAGGAGATGTGCAGTGTCCAGATCATCAGGCCGCAGAGAGACAAGTACGGGATGACCGTGTTGATGACCTGCCAGATGCTCTTTCGCAGTATCGGCTCCTGGTGACGGGTCACTGCTTGTTTCCAGGACAACATGTCCACGGGTGCTCCCTTGGCTGTCTCCGCGCTTCTCTTGCTTGATGCGGGATACTTCCTGTTTCCATACTAGCATGGAACCGGAGGGAGTTTTCAGTGCTGAAGAAGCCTTCAAAGGAGGAGCAGGTTGGAAGCCAGGGTCTCCCCTGGCAAGGGGAAATCGGTCAGATGTGCGCCGGACTTGAGTCTGACCTGTACCGTCTTGGCTCCGAGACCCCAACCCCGTAGCGCCTGACGGGTGAGCGCGGCGATCACGGCGAGCCGTGCCTGATTCACCAGCGCCCTGATGGGCCCTTCGGCGGTCTTGCGGAAGGAGAAGTTGGCTCTGATGAGCCAGACGCCTTCTACGATGAAAGCAGCCTCGGTGGTAAGAGCGAAGGGGCGCCTACTTCGTTGGGTCATCAGCTGGCAACCATGGTGGGGGCGGCGAGTCC
>QHVQ01000066.1:0-19262 GCA_003222305.1 Acidobacteriota bacterium
GGCTCTCGCTGCCGCCTACGTTGCCCTTTCCACTCGCCACCTGGATCCAAAATCCGCTTTCCGGGTGCTCGATTACCCCCTCTCCCATTCCGCGCCGCGCCTCGTCGAGGCCGGCTGGCGCTTCATCCCGCTGGGGTTAGGACGCCTCAGCGAGTATTCCAGCGACCCCCTGAAGCTGAGCGTCGATTTGACGGGATCCTCCGCCGCGAAAAGCCGGGAAGGGGCGAAGGTGGAGGTGGAGGCGGAGCTCACCTACTCCGTCCCTCCCGAGCACGTCCTCGACCTGCATCGCCGGCGGGGCCCCGATTACTGGGAGACGTGGCTGCCCGCCGAGCTGCGTGCCCGCAACGCGGAGCGGATTGCCTCCGTGTCCTACGATCTGGTTCGAAATCGCGATCCGGAGCTGGCCGGTGGTATCCGTGGAGCATTGCAGCAGGCGGTGGCCCAGGAAGGACTCCGGCTGGAGGGGCTGCGCGTCTTTCAAGTGGCGGGGGTCGGGGAATCTTCGGGGGACATCCTCCGTGCCGCGACGCCGCCCCTCAAGAAAAAGGTGGTTCTCCTGGGAGTGGACTCCTTCGACTGGCGCATCATCGATCCTCTCCTGAAGCAGGGAAGGATGCCGAACCTGGCGCGTCTCATCGCCCGCGGCACCCGAGCCAACCTCCGCACGCTTCGGCCCATCCTTTCTCCGGTCATCTGGACCAGCATCGCCACCGGGGTGAAGCCCTCGCGCCACGGCATCGTGGACTTCGTGGTCACTTCCCGTGAAACCGGGGAGCTCGTCCCGGTGACCAGCGCCATGCGGCAGGTCCCCGCCCTCTGGACTCTGCTGAGCCGGCAGGGCCTGGAGGTGGGCGTGGTAGCCTGGTGGGCCACCTGGCCCGCCGAGACGGTACGCGGCAGCATCGTCACCGACCGTGTCGCCTTCCAACTCTTCCAGGAGTCGCTGAAGGATGACTGGCAGAGCGCCGATCCGGAGAAAAACCGCGGCAAGACCTATCCCGCGGAGCTGATGGACGAAGTCCGCCCTTTGATCCGCGCTCCCGCGAAAGTGACCGACCAGGAAGTGGCCTGGTTCTGTCCCGGCGGGAGATTTCCCTCCCATCTCACCGCCGAGCAGGAAAACCTGATCAATCGCTTCCGCACCGTCATTGCGGCGGAGGAGACCTATCAGGCCGTGGCACTGCAGCGCCTGAAGCAGCAGAATGCTTCCCTGTGGATGATCTACTATGAAGGGCCGGACACTGCCTCCCATCTCTTCATGAAGTACCGGCCGCCGCTTCTGGAGGGGACGAAGCAGGAAGACATGGATCTCTTCGGCGGCATCGTCGACCGCGCCTACGAGCGCCAGGATCGCCTCCTCGGGGAGATTCTCCAGGCGGCGGGAGAGGGCGCCGACGTCCTGGTGGTCTCCGACCATGGCTTCAAGTCCGGCAACAACCGCCCTCCCAACTCCGATTCCACCATCGAAAAAGGGAATGCCGCCGATTGGCACTCTCCGCTGGGTGTTCTGGTCGCGGCGGGCCCCGATTTCCTCCCGGCCGCCACCACCTCCGCCGCCTCGGTGCTGGACATCGCGCCCACCATTCTCGCCCTCTACGGGCTGCCCATCGCCCGGGACATGGACGGACAGCCCCTCACCGAGGCTCTGCAGCCCTCGTTTCTGGAAAGACACCCGGTGGCCTGGATCGATTCCTATGGGGGCGTCCGCGGGTCCCCCGCGACATCGCCCACAGTCGCCTCCACCGCCGACCAAGAAGTCGTCGAGAAACTGCGCTCCCTGGGCTACATCGGCGAGGACCGCCTCACCGCGCACAATAACCGGGGAATCGTGGCACTGGACGAGGGGGACGTGGACGGCGCCATCGCCAGCTTCGAGAAGGCGCTGGCCACCGGTGGCGCGGTGGGAGCCATGGTCCGTACCAACCTGGCCCGTGCCTGGATGCTGCGCGGGGACTTCGACAAGGCGAGGACCTATGCGGATGAGGCCCTCTCCGACGATCCGGACAACAAAGCCGCCCTCACGCTTCTCGCGGGTATCCGGATGAAGCAGGGGGATCTCGACGGGGCGGAGAAGAGCCTGCGCCGGGCCCTCGCCCAGGATCCCACCTTCGTCCCGGCCCACTCCAAGCTGGGCGAGCTCCTCGAGAAGCGCGGCGAGGAGCAGGCGGCCATCGCCGAATTCCGCAAGGTCACCGAAATCGCTCCTCTGAGCCCCATCGAGTTCAATAATCTCGGCAACCTTTACCGCAAGCGCGGGGAGATGGAGAAGGCGATGGAGGCCTACCGGGAGGCGCTGCGCTGCGATGCGCAGTACATCGGGGCCTACAACAACCTGGGGCTCTGCCTGCAGGAGAAGGGGAAGCTGGTCCAGGCGAGGGCACTCTACGAGAAGGCGCTGGCCATCCGTCCCGAGAACCCGCTGCTGCGCAACAGCCTCGGCACGCTGCTGGCGCTCCAAGGTGACAAGCCCGGGGCCATCGCCGAATTCGATCGGGCGACCAAGGCAGATCCCGACTGGCCGGTGGCCCAGGGAAACCTGGCCACGCTCCTCTTCGAGACGGGAAAGGTGGAGGAGGCTCGTTCCGCCTTCGAGCGGTGGGTCAGGCTCGAGCCCGACTCCGTCGAACCGCGGCTCGGGCTGGGACTCGCGAACCTGATGCTCCAGCGGCGCGACGAAGCGCTGGCCCAGTTCCAACTAGTGGTGAAACAAGACCCGAACAACTTTCGTGCCCAGGTGGCCCTGGGAGAGACGCTCCTGCGCCAAGGGAAGCTGGAAGAGGCGCAATATCACCTGGAGCGGGCGGCGCTCATCGAGAAGGAGGTGCCCCGCATTTACGACGATCTGGGGAGGGTCTACGAGCAGCGCGGACTCAGGCGCGAGGCAGAGCAGGCCTTCGCGAAGTCCCGGGCGCTCGGAGGAGGATCGCCGTGAGGATCCAGGGAGGTCGCGCGGCGCTCTGGTCGTTGCCGGCGGCCGGGTTGGCCGCGTCGCTGGCGGCATTTCCGCCGCCCCCGGTCGCCGCTGCGCCGGAGAAGGTCGTCGTCCGAGGGGACCTGGGCAGGCGGATCGATGACTATATGACCCACCTAGAAGGCTATGGCTTCGCCGGTGCCCTGCTGGTGGCGAAGGATGGCCAGGTGGTGCTGGCGAAAGGGTACGGATTGGCGGATCGCGAGCGCCGGATTCGGGTGACCCCCGACACCGTCTTCGACATCGGATCGATTACCAAGCAGTTCACCGCCACCGCGATTCTGCAGCTGGAGGCGCGGGGAAGGCTGAAGGTTACGGATCCCATCGGCAAATATTTCCCCGACGTCCCGCCGGACAAGCGCGCCATCACGCTCCACCACCTCCTCACCCATACCTCGGGCCTGCGGTCCGATTTCGGCGGCGACTACGATCCGGTCCCGCGCGATGAAATCGTCCGACGCGCCCTGACCGAACCGCTCCTCTCTAAGCCGGGGGAGCGCTTCCATTACTCCAATGCCGGGTACAGCCTGCTCGCTTCTATCGTTGAGTTGCTTATGGGTCGAGGCTATGAGGATTTTCTGAGCCGCAACCTGTTCCAGCCCGCGGGAATGCTCCACACTGGCTACCGGCTGCCGCAGTGGAGGCGGGAGGACGTCGCCCGGGGCTACGTGGACGGGGAGCGCCGCCCCGCAACGCTGGACGAGCCCTGGGCGGCCGACGGTCCCTGGTGGAATCTGCGGGGCAACGGAGGAATTCACTCGACGATCTGGGACATGTATCGCTGGCACGTGGCCCTGGAGGGGGAGGCGATCCTCCCCGCGGAGGAGAAGGCGAAGCTCACGAAGCCCTACGTGCCGCAGGGCGAGGGCTCGAAGCTCTCCTACGCCTATGGTTGGGGCGTTGCCACGACGCAACGAAAGACCCGTCTCGTCACTCACAACGGCGGCAATGGGATTTTCGAGGCGGAGTTCCGGCGCTATCTCGACGAGGGGACGGTCATCTTCATTGCATCCAATGCCGAGATCTCCGGCATCCAGGTCAGCGGGCGCGTAGCGCGACTCGTCTTCGGCGTCGAGGTTCCCGTACCAGCCAAGGTCGTTCCGCTCGGCGCGGCGATGCTGGCGCGCTACGCGGGCACCTACCAGCTACAGGGGGGCGACGCCCTCCAGGTGAGGCGCTCTGGCTCCCGGCTGGGCCTCATCGCCAACGGACAACCGGCACTCGATGCGCTGTTCTGCTCCGACGACGCGGCGCGGCAGACTGCCGAAGCGCTGAACCGTCGCTCGGTGGGGCTGGCCGAGGCAGCCGCGAAGGGAGACTATGCGCCGCTTCAGAAGGCCCTGGGCGGCAGCGTTTCGCGGGAGCAGGTCCGGGCCCAGGGGGACCTCCTCTGGGATGCGTGGCGGAAGACACTCGGTGAGTTCAAGAGCCTCAAGGGGCTGGGAACGCAACCCGGCCCGCAGGGGCGAGTGGACACCACCCTCCGGCTTGAATTCGAGCGAGGAGCTGCCTACCTCACCTTCTCCTGGGCCGGCGACTTGCTGGATGACCTTCGCCCCTTGGGACATCCCCCCGAGGTGAGCCTGTTCCCCATCTCCGCTGCCGAGTTCACACCCTTGAGCGCCGACTTCGGGCAGGCTTTCCGGGTGAGCTTCCTGATGGGGCGCGACGGGGCCGTCTCCGCCATGGAAGTCGGCGGAGAGAGCTGTCTGCTCCGCGCCCGCCGCGCCGGCGGCTAGGAGGTTCCGGCGGGTCAGGGGCTGGGACTCCTCACTTGAAGGCGACGCCGTGGGGTCGCGCCGGGCCGCCCGCGGTGATCTTGTTCAGGTCCAGCTGGAATCGCGGGTCCAGCTCCAGGGAGTCCCTGCCCACCTTCACCACATGCACCTTGTGGTCCCCTTCCTCGTGGATTTTCCCCGCGTCGTCTTCGTTCAGGAAGTAGTCGGTGATCACCAGCCTCTTCTCGTCCGCAGTCAGCGCCAGGTAGTGCGGTCCCGAGTCCTTCCCCAGATCGAGCACCTTTAGAACCTTCGGGTGCTCCGGGTCCGACGTGTCGAACATCGCTACCTTCCCCGCCCGATTCAGGGTGATGAACAGCCGCTTCCCGTCACCGGTCATCCGCAGGAGCTGCGGCCATCCCCCCTTTGCGAGGGTGGCGAAGTCGAACACCGGCGCCGCCGTTCCTGCCTGGGTGTCGAGCAGGTAGAGCGTGTCATCGGTCATGCCCGCGGTGTAGCAGCGCAGCTTCGGGTCTTTCGGGATGAGGCGCACGTCGATGCTGCCGGAGGCCTCGGGAAGGCTGATGGTCTTCAGGATGCTTCGCGCCTTGAAGTCCCACACGCGCACGCTCCCGCGCAGCTCCAGATCGCCCGGGGTGGCGTGCAGCGTGGAGGCCGGACAGATGAAATCGCTCGTCACCATCAGGTTCGCTTCGGGACGCACCGAGAGGCCGTGGGGATCGAAGCCGTCCTCGGGCGGGGTCTCAGGGTACTCGGCCACCAGCTTCAGATCCTTGTCGAACTCCGCCACGCGCCCCGGGTGGTGCCCCTCAGGACCACCCATCATGGTGACCAGGAAACCGCCGCCGGGAAGCGCGTAGAACTCGCCGGCGATGGAGGAAAGAGGCGGGTCAGCCGCCCACAGGAAGCGGGGATTGGCGGGCTCCGAGACGTCCCAGAAGAAAATCTCCTTCTGGCCTTTCAGGAAACTCAGCAACCCGCCCGTGGCGAGGATCTTCCCATCGCTGGAGAGCCCCACATGGTGCGGCTCGTTCCCGGTCTCACCCGGGCTCGGAAGGGCTCGACGCGTGATCACCTTGCCGTAGCGGGGCGACTTCTCGTCGAAGTTGACCACCAGCAGGAAATCGGGCGCCTTGCGGGCCTGATCCCCCGCCCAAACGTACAGGTACTTCTGCGATACCGCCAGGCTCGTTCCCCAGGGTATCGCCCCCAGTGCCAGAACCCCTAACAGTCCGACCCAGCCGCGTCTTGCAGAGGGTCCTCCCCACACCCGTTCCCGGCGCATCAGGATCCCCTCCTCACCGGTTTCCAGGGCAAATGGGAGACGAGAAGGTTGAGGACCTCCTCGAGCATTCACAGAGGTTATGGCGTCGGGTCGGAATTTGTCGACCGCAGGAAGGAAGGGTGATGCTCCCGCCGGCAGGAAGAGCGGTCAAGGCGACAAAACGTGGCGACTGCCGCCGACGCGCCAGAGCAATCCCACCTCAAAGCTGGCGAACCCGAGGCTGTCATTGGAGGAGCCTTCAGGGTTGAGCAGAAAGGCACTGGCGGGCACCGGGTCTTGCACAAAGCCGCTCCAATTGGAACTCATGAATCCCAGGGAGATGTCGACAGGCCCCGCCGACCAGATCCCCTTTAGTTCCAGGTCGAGAATAGCCCCCCGCAGCCGGTGGTCCCCACCCACCTTGGTATCGGTGCAGGGCGGGAAGCTGCAGGTGATCCCTCCGTTTACGAAGGTCTGGCTGGACTTGCCTGCGGTTTTCCCCAGAAGCGCCGAGTAGGCCAGTCCCGCCTGCAGGCTGAAGTGCTGAGTGAAGTCGAAAGTCCCACCCGCCCCCACACGGATGCCGCGGGCGTCGGCATCCCAGTTCTTGGACTGGAGGTAGGTGTAGGCTCCGTCGAATCCCTGGTAGGACTGCTTTTCCTCGTAGCGCGCGGTCCTCAACCCTGCCAGCCACCTCAGGCTGAAGCGCTCACCCACCTCCGCCGAGCGGGTGTAATCCAGGTCCAGGGTCTTGGCTTTCACTCCCGTGAATCCGGTGAAACGCACCGGCAGGGTGGAATCGCAGAATCCCTGGCTGTTATTGCACTGGTACATGGCGCCGTAGAAGCCATAGCCGAACAACGCGGGAGAGACCTCCCCCACCTTGTTGAAGTCCTGCATGTCGTCGTTGGCGAAGCTCCAGTAGGAGACCTGGACCCTCCCTAGGTCCAGCCCGAAGTCGTAGCCGAGAGCGCCGCGCCAGGTGGTGTCGGGGTCGTTCTTCAGGACCATTCGCTCGGTCCTGGTGGGAAGGACATTGGTGTTGGTGACGGTAGCGATGTGGTTGTCCAGCCCCACCGGCTCCGAGAGGGCCAGGTCCAGGGCGAGGAGCCACCCCTTGAAATCACTCGAAGCGGCCTCGGCCGGAGCGGGAGCCGCCAGCAGAACTATCCCGAAGCAAGCAGCCGGGCCGAGAATGCCGAAGATCCGACGCTGAGTCCTTGGGCTCATCACTCCCCCTTCTGACGCGCCATCCGGCCAAGGTTAGCGCTCTTTAATAGTCCGAGCCCCGCCGCAGAGTCAAGTCCGATCCGGAGATCCGGGCGCGTCGAGCGGGTTCGACACCGATGGGGGATTGATCCGGGTGGAGTCGACCCGGTCGGGACATCAGCCCCGCAGCCGCCCTTCGAGGCAGGTCGTCCTTCGTGGTCTTCTGACCATGTCCCTGGCGAGAGCCGGGAAAGCAACCCGGTCCGACGGCCGCTTCCCCGGGGATGTCGACGGCGAATTGGGCGCTCGCTAGATGAACAGCGGCGCCAGCACCAGCGTGATGGTGGACAGGAGCTTGATGAGCACGTGCAGGGACGGCCCCGCCGTGTCCTTGAAAGGATCGCCCACGGTGTCGCCCACCACCGCCGCCTTGTGCGGATCCGATTTCTTACCGACTACCACGCCGTCCACCTTGAACAGGCCCGACTCGATGTACTTCTTGGCATTGTCCCAGGCGCCGCCGCCATTGTTCATCATGGTGGCCATCAGAATTCCGGCGATGGTGCCCACCATGAGGAGGCCCGCCACCGATTCGGCCCCGATGTGGCCGGTGGTGGAGAGGTATTTGAAGCTGAAGCCCACCGCCACGGGGGTCAGCACCGCGAGCAGGCCGGGCGCCACCATCTGCTTCAAGGCGCCCCGCGTGACGATGTCCACGCACCGGGCGTAATCGGGTTTGGAGGTCCCCTTCATGATGCCCGGGTCGGCCTTGAACTGCCGCCGCACCTCGCTGATAACCACCTGCGCCGCCTGGCCCACGGCACGGATGGCGAGCGCCGAGAAGACGAACACCAACGTGGCGCCGATGAGGCTCCCCACGAACACGGGTACGCGGGTCAGGTCCACGCCGATGGCCGTGCCGGTGATTTTCTGGACTTCGTCGAGGTAAGCGCGGAAGAGAAGGAACGCCGCCAGCGCCGCCGACCCGATGGCATATCCCTTGGTCAGCGCCTTGGTGGTGTTCCCCACCGAGTCGAGCCGGTCGGTCTTTTGCCGGATCGCCTCGGGCTGCCCTGACATCTCGATGATCCCGCCCGCGTTGTCGGTGATGGGACCGAAGGTGTCCATCGCCAGAATGTAGGCGCAGGGTGCCAGCATTCCCATGGTGGCGATGGCGGTGCCGTAAAGACCCGCTCCGTCCACCCCGGGAAGCGCCATCTTGCCGCACCAGTAGGCGGCCATCAGGGCGATGGAGATGGTGACCACGGGCAGGCCGGTGCACTCGAACGCCACCGCCAGCCCGCTCACAATGTTGGTGGCGGGGCCCGTCTTCGACGCCTCGGCGATGCTCCGCACGGGGCGGTACCGGTACTCGGTGTAGTACTGCGTGATCCAGACGAAGGCGTAGGCGGTGGCGATGCCGATGATCCCCGCCCCCAGCAGGTACCCCTGGTGCATCCCGACGGTGGTGCCCGCCACCGGTTTCAGCAGGAGGAAGACCGCGGCCGCGAAGCCCAGCATCGCCAGAATCGTGGTGACCAGATATCCCCGGTTCAGCGCGTTCATGGGGTCTTCGTCCTCACGGCACTTCACCGAGTAGACGCCCACGATGGTGGCGATGAGTCCGAAGGCGCGCGCCAGCAGCGGGAAGAGTATGCCTCCCAGCCCAAAGACCGGGTAGAGAGCTATTCCCAGGATCATGGCTCCGATGTTTTCCGCCGCCGTGGACTCGAACAGGTCGGCGCCGCGGCCCGCGCAGTCGCCCACGTTGTCCCCCACCAGGTCCGCGATCACCGCCGGGTTGCGCGGGTCGTCCTCGGGGATTCCCGCCTCCACCTTTCCCACCAGGTCCGCCCCCACGTCCGCCGCTTTGGTGTAAATGCCGCCGCCGAGCTGCGCGAAGAGCGCCACGAACGACGCCCCGAACCCAAAGCCGACGATCTGCAGCGGCACATGGGCGTAGTCCCGCATTCCGCCGTAAAGGTAGAAGAGCCCGCCGACTCCCAGAAGGCTCATCGACACCACCGACAGCCCGCTCACCGCGCCGGCCCGCAGCGCCGTCTGCAGTGCCCGGTTCAGGCTCGTCATGGCCGCGGCGGCGGTGCGGATGTTGGCCCGGATGGAGACGAACATGCCGATATACCCGGCGATCGCCGAGCAGAGTGCCCCCACGATGAACGAAAGGGTGATGCGCAGGGCGGCACCGCCTCCCATCTCGGCGATGTTCGGGGTTTCCCGCTTGAGGTAGTAGAAGGCGAAGATGATCACCGCCGCCACCACCGAAAGCGCCCCGATGGTCCGGTACTGGCGCTTCAGAAACGCCTCCGCCCCTTCGCGGATGGCGTCGGAGATTTTCTTCATCTCCGGCTTGCCGGTGTCGGCGGCGAGCACCTGTCGGGCCAGCAGAAACGCCACCCCCAGCGAAATCACGCTGATCACCAGGACCAGCGGCAGAACGATCCCCACATCCATCGGCGAACCCCCTTGGACCTGGACTTTTCGGAAGTTTCAGTAAGAACGGGCCGCACTTTGTACCCCATCTGCCCACTCGATCGCAAGTGCGCCGCCCCCCGAGTGTGCAACCGCCCCGTCGCTGCCGAGATCGAAGCCCCGCGCCGAGCCACTGCCGTTATGGAAAACTTTTGGGCCGATCAATATGCTGTGAAACCAATTGTCTGCGAAGCGTCTTGACAGGCGACCCGCATGATCGTATGAGATTTCGCATCTCAGGCGATTCAATCAGGGGCTCTCTCTTCCTACCATCCGGTGTGGTAGGCCGAGCGGAAGCGGCCGGTCGCATCGGGAAGGAAATCGCAGCGTTCGGTCGGCTCTGCGTTGCCCGCTGATCTTCCTCATTCTCCTGCCGGCGATCTCCGCGGGCTGCTCTCGAACCTCCGTGAAGAGACGAACTTCATCAACCTGGGTGCCGTGAGCTGCCTGGCGACCGCTTCGCAGGCCACCAGCACCGCCGGCCATGAGGACGCGCAGGTGCCGGCGGTGGGCGAGGTCTTCTTCTATGCGGTGGCCTACAACAACGGCACCAGCAGATCGTATGGAACGGGAACCGCAGCGAAGCCCAGGATCACTGCCGCCGGAGGGTGCGAATAGCCAAGGAAAGCCTAACCAGACGGTCCCTCGAACCACGGCCTAACGGCCGGCTTCAAACTCGGGCGGATCCCCCAGATGGGGGGGTCCGCCCGTTTTCTTTGCCGTCACCGGGAGGCGCAAGGGGTCGGTCTTGGTTGGGAATCCCGTTGCGCGGGGACCTATATTAGGCTACGCTGAAGCGCTCTGTCCGGCGCGCCCGTCATCCGCCGGCGCGCCCTCGATTCCGTCCTGCAGCCGGAGACGCCTGAATGGCGGAAGCCGCCACGCTGCCTACCGACAAAGCGACAGGATTTGTCAGGGGCCTCGGACTGCTCGATTCCACCATGATCGTGGCCGGATCCATGATCGGGTCCGGCATCTTCATCGTCTCGGCCGACATCGCCCGCCAGGTCGGCTCCGCCGGGTGGCTCCTGATGGCTTGGGTCGTCACGGGCCTCCTCACGGTCACCGCGGCGCTTTCCTACGGTGAGCTGGCCGCCATGTTCCCCCACGCCGGCGGCCAGTACGTCTACCTGCGCGAGGCCTATTCGCCCCTCTGCGGATTCCTCTTCGGCTGGACCATGTTCCTGGTGATCCAGACCGGCACAATCGCCGCAGTGGCCGTGGGCTTCGCCCGCTACCTCGGGGTTCTGATCCCGAGCATTTCGCCAACTTCCTGGATCATCCGACCCATCAATCTGTCCAAGAGCTACGCCATCAGCCTCTCCACGCAACAGCTCGTCGGGATTCTGAGTCTGGTGCTGCTGACCTACCTGAACACCCGCGGGCTGAAGCTCGGGAAAGTGATCCAGAACGTCTTCACCTCGGCCAAGACCCTCTCCCTCATCGCGCTGATCCTCCTGGGCATCCTGGTGGGCCGCAACGCCCAGGCCATCAGCGCCAACTTCTCCGCGGTGTGGACGCCCGTCGGCGTCAACGCTATTCGGCCCGATTTCTCTTTCGTCCCTGCCGTCACCGCCACCGCGGGGGGCCTTGGACTTTTGGTCGCCTTCTGCGTCGCTCAGGTCGGCTCGCTCTTCAGTGCCGACGCCTGGAACAACATCACCTTCACGGCGGCCGAGGTGAAGGAGCCGCGCAAGAACATCCCCCTCTCGCTGGCCTTCGGGACCGGGCTGGTGATTACCCTCTACGTCCTGGCCAATGTCGCCTACCTCTGCACGCTTACCCTGCGGCAGATCCCGCAGGCCCCCGACGACCGCGTGGCCACCGCCGCCCTGGGCGTCATCTTCGGCCCCGCCGGAGCCATTATCATGGCCGTAGCGATCGTGATCTCTACGTTCGGCTGCAACAACGGACTGATCCTGGCCGGCGCCCGCGTCTACTATGCCATGGGCAAGGACTCCCTCTTCTTCAAGTCCACGGCGAAGCTCAACCGGAATCATGTCCCGGCCGTCGGGCTGGTGCTGCAGTGCATCTGGGCATCGCTTCTGGTGCTGCCCCGCACGCGCCTGCGCGATGCCTCCGGCGCACCGCTGCTCGACGCCGCGGGGCTTGCCACCTACGGCAATCTCTACAGCAATCTGCTCGACTACGTCGTCTTCTCCGTCCTCATCTTCTACGTGCTGACCATCGCCGGCATCTTCGTCCTCCGCCGCACGCAGCCCACGGCCGAGCGCCCCTACCGCGCTTTCGGGTATCCTTTGATCCCCGCCCTCTACATCGTGGCCGCCACCGTCATCATGGTCGCCCTCATCCTCTATAAGACTCAAACCACCTGGCCGGGACTGGTCATCGTGTTGACCGGCATCCCGGTCTATTTTCTCTGGAAGAGGGCGGGGATCGCCGCGCGCGTCCCCGCCCGAGAAGCTGGGACGTAAGACTCCCCGGGAGAGAGCGATGCCAGGAAATTACTTCAAGACCAAGCCCTACAGCCTGCTGATGGAGGAGATGAAAGGGGAGAACCGGCTCCGCCGGGTCCTCGGCCCCATCCAGCTCACCAGCCTCGGCGTGGGCGCCATCATCGGCACGGGCATCTTCGTGCTGACCGGCAAGGCGGCCCACGACACCACCGGCCCGGCGCTGATGCTCTCCTTCGTCGCTTCGGGCATCGCCTGCATCTTCGCGGCCCTCTGCTACGCGGAATTCGCCTCCATGACGCCGGTGGCCGGCTCCGCCTACACCTACGCCTACGCCACCATGGGGGAGCTCTTCGCCTGGATCATCGGCTGGGACCTGGTCCTGGAGTATGCCGTCGGCTCCGCCACCGTGGCCCACGGCTGGTCCCACTACTTCCAGGATTTCATCTCCATCTTCGGCATCCACCTGCCGCACGGAATGACCACGGCGCCGTTCGACTACGACCCGGGGCTTGGCAAGCTCATCTCCACCCACACGGTGCTGGATCTGCCCGCCATCCTGATCACGGCCATCGTCACCGTGATCCTGGTGAAGGGGATCAAGGAGAGCGCTTCGTTCAACGCCGGCATGGTCATCACGAAGCTCTGCATCGTCTTCTTCGTGATCATCGTGGGCTCCTTCTACGTCAACCCCGCGAACTGGAGGCCCTTCGCCCCCTACGGATTCACCGGCATCAGCTTCTTCGGGAAGACGCTGTTCGGCACTGCCGACGCGGGCGGTCAGCCTCTGGGCATGCTGGCGGGTGCCGCCATCATCTTCTTCGCCTATATCGGGTTCGACTCGGTCTCCACGCACGCCGAGGAGGCGCGCCGTCCCAACCGCGACGTCCCTATCGGCATCGTGGCGTCGCTGCTCATCTGTACCGTTCTCTACATCGCGGTGGCCGCGGTGCTCACCGGTATGGTTCCCTACAACCAGATCAACATTGACGCGCCCGTCTCCGACGCCTTCGCCCAGCACGGCCTCACCAAGGCGCGCTTCCTGATCTCCGCGGGGGCGCTCACCGGCATCACTTCGGTGCTCCTGGTCATGATGCTGAGCCTGCCGCGGGTCATGCTCGCCATGGCCCGCGATGGCATGCTGCCGACTTCTTTTTTCGGAGCCGTGCACCCGAAGTTCCGGACTCCCTACAAGAGCACCATTCTCACCGGCGTTTTCGTGGCGGCGTTGGCGGCGTTTCTACCGTTACGCATCCTGGCCGAGCTGGTCAACATCGGGACGTTGCTGGCCTTCGTGATGGTCTGCGCCGCCGTGCTCATCATGCGCAAGATCGAGCCCGATGCGCCGCGCCCGTTCCGCGCCCCCTTCGTGCCCTTCGTTCCCATCGCCGGCATGGCCACCTGCCTGCTCCTGATGTTCTCGCTTCCCGCCGAGAACTGGGTGCGACTCATCATCTGGCTCGCCATCGGCCTACTCATCTACTTCGCCTATGGCCGCCACCACTCGGTGCTCACGCGCATCGCCCAAGGCACCAACACCCCCATCCCCACCGCCAAGCCCGGCGTGGAGCCCGTGGCAGGGAGGTAGCTTCGACCGGCCGAGGCGCAGGTTTTCAGGCTCCAGCCCCGCAGATCCCTCCGTCTTGAAAGACGGGAGGCGCGCCAGCCTTACCGCCGCGTCTCCACGGTGTCAGTATTCTGGCTTTGTCCCGCGCGTCACCCGCCTCGCATTCTCAGGCATCCGATTTCCCCTCCTCGTTGACACCGAGGGGGAGCGGAATATCTTCTCTGTGTGAGGCTCGGGGCACCCGAGCGTTCCGGAGGGAGTTTCCGAGTCGAGAACGGCAGGGGAGGTGACATGCAGAGTAGCGCCGAGAGGGTTCAAGTTCCAGAGGAGACGACCTGCACCCGCTGCGGCTCGGTGCTCTCCGAATCGCAGGACCGTGAGACCACGACGGAAGGCATTCTCTGTCGGCCCTGCTCCAACAACCGTCGGTCGGAGCTCCAGCGCCTGGTGGAAGAGCAGAGTTGGGACGTCAACTACCCGATGGCGCTGTTGGGCGCGCTGCTGGGCGGAGCCACCGGCGTCCTTGCCTGGTGGTGTATCACCGTATGGAGCAACTTCGCCTTCGGCGCTGTCGCCATCCTCATCGGCCTCGCCGTGGGCAAAGGCGCGACCTTCCTGGCCGGGGACAAGCGATCCCGCGGCCTGCAAGTGATGTCGCTGGGAGTCGCCGGGACGGCCTACTTCTACGCCACCTATCTCGTCAATCGCACCTTCGTGCAGCAGGCCCTGGCGAAGGGAGGCAGGGAAGTGGCTCTTTCCTTTCTGCCGAATCCTGTGCTGTTCTATCGCGTGGTCTCGCTGAACCTGGACGTGCTCGATGTCCTGTTCCTGGGCATCGTCTTGTATGAAGCTTGGAAGCTGACCGCCCCGAGGCAGCTCCGCTAACCGCTCCTGGCGGCGGGAGACGTATCCCGCAGCCCCAAGCCGGACCTAAAGCCCGAGGTCCCCGCGGATCCGGCCGCGGCTCCCAGTCAGCGCTTCTTCCCTCCTGAGCCGTTTTCCCGGCTCCCTCCGGTCAGGATGCGCGTACATTCGAAGCAAGGGGATCGAATCTCTCAGGCATGTGGAGGTGCCCCATGAGACCGATCACCGCTTGCGCTTGTGCCCTCGTTCTGTTGTTCGCCGCAGCCACTGGATCGGTCCGGGCCCAATCCGATCCCGCGGCGCCCGCGAACGACGCCCAGCCGCCAGACTCCTTCCCCGGAGGGGAGCTTCGGGTCGTCACTGGCCAAGGAGGCGGTCGGCAGTTCCCTCTCAAGCACACCGAGGTCCACGCGGAGATTACCGGCAGCGTCGCCCAGGTCCGCGTGAGCCAGATCTTCCAGAACCCCTACGATCGGCCCATCGAAGCGGTCTACGTCTTCCCGCTCCCTCGCGGCGCCGCGGTCGACGACCTGGAGATCCGCTTCGGAGATCGCATCATCCGCGGTGTCATCAGGAAGAGGGAGGAAGCCCGGGCGCTTTATGACCAGGCCCGTCGCTCCGGCCGAGCCGCCGCGCTGCTCGACCAGGAG
Organism: Acidobacteriota bacterium; assembly: GCA_003222305.1. Classification (GTDB taxonomy): domain Bacteria; phylum Acidobacteriota; class Polarisedimenticolia; order Gp22-AA2; family AA152; genus AA152. Next base: position 15,172 of record QHVQ01000066.1, read on the forward strand.
CGCCCAACCTCTTCACCCAGTCGGTGGCCAACATCCTGCCCGGCGAGGAAATTGTCGTCAGCCTCCGTTACTTCGATCTCCTGCCCTACGAATCGGGGTCTTACGAGTTCGCCTTCCCGATGGTGGTCGGTCCCCGTTTCATCCCCGGCCAGCCGGTCGGGCAAGCGGGGAGCGGCCGGGCCTCCGACACGACCGACGTCCCCGACGCCTCGAGAATCAATCCCGCGATCCTGAAGCCGGGAGTACGCTCCGGCCACGACATCTCCCTTGAAGTTCAGCTCCATGCCGGCGTCCCCCTTCAATCCCTTGCCTCTCCCTCCCACGCCGTGGACATCGAGCGCCCGGGCCCCGACCAGGCTCAGATCCGCCTACGGCAAGAGGATTCCATCCCCAATAAGGACTTCGTGCTGCGCTACCGGATCGACGGAACCGCGCCCGGGCTGGTCCTGCTTCCTCACCGGACCGAGAAGCAGGGTCATTTCCTGATGCTCATCCAGCCGGAGGTGCACCCCTCGAAGGCCCGCATCGCCCCCAAGGAGATGATCTTCGTCGTGGACTGCTCCGGCTCCATGTCCGGCTTTCCCATCGAGAAGGTGAAGGAGGCGATGCACTACGCCCTCGAGAACCTGAATCCTCTGGACAACTTCCAGATCATCCGCTTCGCGAACGAAGCCGAGAGCTTTGCTCCCGAGCCGGTCCCGGCTACGCCCAGCTATATCGCCCGGGCCCAGGAGTACGTGGAAGGATTATCGGGTGCAGGCGGAACCATCATGCTCGAGGGCGTCAAGACAGCTCTCAGCACCCCGGAGGATCCCCAGCGGCTCCGGATCATCTCCTTCATGACCGATGGGTACATCGGCAATGAAGACCAGATTCTCGCCTACCTCAGGAAGAACCTGGGCGGCGCGCGCCTGTTCTCCTTCGGCGTCGGAAGCTCTCCGAACCGATACCTGCTCGACAAGATGGCGGAGTTCGGGCACGGCGCCGTCCAGTACCTGTTGTTGAACGACCGGGCCGCGGAGCCGATCCGAGATTTCTACGAGAGGATTCGCAGCCCCTACCTGACCGACCTCGTGGTGGATTGGGAAAAAATCCACGTCTCCGAGATCTACCCGCCGGAGATCCCGGATCTCTTCCTCGGCCAGCCGGTCGTCCTCTTCGGCGCCTATGAGCAGGCAGGCGCCGGCGAAATTACCCTACGCGGCAGGCTCGGCGGCCAGCCTTACGAGCAGAAGCTCGGGATTGAGCTGCCGGAGCGCTCGGTCGTTGGAGAAGCCATCAGCTCGCTCTGGGCCCGTTCGAAGATCGAGGATCTGTCCAACCAGCAGATTGCTAACCCGCAGCCCTCGATCATAGAAGCGATCACGGACCTGGCCTTGGCCCATCGACTGGTCTCGGCCTACACCTCGTTGGTGGCAGTCGACGATCGGCAGAGAAGTGCACCGGTCGAGCCACCTCTCGTGGAAGTCCCGGTACCGGCACCCGACGGAATGAACGTCGAAGGGGGGATCGGCGTAATCGCCGCAGGGGTCATCGGGAGCGCTGCCGGGGGCATTGCCCAGCCCTCGCCTGCGGAGATGATACGAGTCGCAGCGCAGGCGCCGATCGTGAATTCCGAAGGCACCCAGCTAAGTACCACAATCACGTCGGAGTTTCTGTCGGAGATTCCTGTGCTGGGCTGCGACTATCAGGATGTCTTGGCGCTGGCACCCGGAGTAACGGCTCCCGGGAGTGCCAGCACGCCTAACGTGCATGGCGCCCGGAACACCGATGTCCTGAGCCACCGACACAGCGGGCTCCCCGCCTTCTCTCGCCTCAGGGCATTAAGGAATACCTACCACCTCGGTGAGGAGATCGAGGTCTTCATCGCCATCAAGAACCTCTCCCGGAAGACCATCCTGGTGCCCGCCTCGCTGTCGGTTCCCGACGGGACGGCTCTCTTCCGCATCCTGGACGATACATGGACTGCCCTGCCGCATCCGGCCTCTGGGATCTGCCGTGAAAGGAAGAGAAAACTTCCTCCCGGCGGAAAGATCGCGGTCAAAGTAACCCTCAATGGTGCGGGAGGCTATCGTCTGGATCGACCCGGTCTTTACCACATCGTGTTTCTGGGCTCGGAGCTCGGCCTCCCCGACTCCACCCAGTTGACACTCAGGGTCGAGCCCTAATCCCGGCCGCCCACTACGAGATCCGCTGGGATCTCTGCTATCATTCGCGCTCGCGCGAACGGCTAGGGGACGCTGGAGGAAACGTATGCTTCGCTCACGCTTGACCCTGGCGGCCTGTCTGACGGGCATCGCCGTCGTGCCTGCACCCTGTTCAGCCTCCGGCGCTTCCCCTGAAACCCTCGTCATCAAGGCCGGCACGCTCATCGACGGTGCCGGCAACGCGCCGCGCAGGAATCAGCTGGTCTTCATTCGCGGCAACCGCATCGAGAGAGTCACGGGGGTCACCGGGGCGTCCATTCCGGCGGGCATGAGGATCGTCGACTTGTCTTCCGCCACGGTGCTTCCGGGTCTTATTGACTCCCACACCCATATTTTTCTGTGGGGTGAGGAGCCCTCCAAGGGGGGTTACGACGCGAACCTTCTGTTCGCCGGCATCGCTCTGCGTGCCGCCCGCGCCACCGTGGCCGTGCGCCGGGCTCTTGAGCAGGGCTTTACGACGATCCGCGACGTGGAGACTGAAGGCGCGGGATACGGGGACGTCGAAATCAAGCAGGCCATCGAGGAAGGCACCATTCCCGGTCCGCGTATCTTCGCTTCGACCCGCGCCATCTCAACGACCGGGGGCTACAACCTGGAAGGCTACGCGCCCGAGCTCGTCATGCCCAAAGGGGCCCAGATCGTCGACGGTCCGGTCGAGGCGCGCAAGGCGGCGCGCGAACAGCTCGAGCACGGCGCCGACTGGATCAAGGTGTACATGACGCATCGCTCCTGGGTGGATAAGCAAGGGCGGCTCGTTTCGCAGCCGACGCTCACGCTCGAAGAGCTCAAGGCCATCGTGGACGAAGCGCACGGCTGGGGAAGGAAAGTGGCCTGCCACGCCTACAATGGAATCGGACTGCAACGTGCCTTGGACGGCGGCTGCGATTCGATCGAACACGGCCTCGAAATCACCGATGCGCAGATCAAGCAGATGGTCCGCCAGGGCACCTGGTATTGCCCGACGCTTTCGCCCTACTACCAGAACTGGGCGCCCCCGGACACCCCCGTCGGCAAGCGCGACCGCGCTCGTGCCGCCACGCACGAAATCTCGTTCGTGAAGGCTCTGCGTGCCGGCGTGAAGATCGTCTATGGCACCGACATGGGCGGAATGCCTTGGGATCAACCCATCGCCCAGGAATTTCCGATGATGACGAAGTTCGGCATGGCGCCGATGGACGCCATCAAATCCGCCACGTCGCGCGCCGCGGAGATGTTGGACAGCAAGGGCGAGCTGGGCGTGGTCACCGCCGGCGCCTATGCGGACCTCATCGCCGTCGCCGGCGATCCGCTCAAGGATATCAACGAGCTGGGAAAGGTGCGCTTTGTCATGAAGAACGGCGAAATCTTCAGAGATGAACTGTCCCAATAGGGAAGGATCCGGCGCAGAATCCGCATATCCATTGACAGTTTCATGCCCGCGGGGTATTTAAGGAGAGTCCACTCCTAATCAGGCCGGAGGGCGAAGTGACGTTCACATCGTGAGACTGACCGTGCGTCGCACAATCCTATGGCTGGGAACCTTCCTTCTCACGGCCGGCCCCGTGCTGGCGCAATGCACGGATTGCGATGGGGACGGTTACGCCTGGCCCGCGGCAGAGCAGCGAACGGAACCGCCAGAAAACGAGAACCCCGATCGCAGCGGCGATCGGGGTTCCTGAGTCTCGATCCTTTCCGCGCCAAGGAAAAGCCGGCACGGTTGTTCCGAAGGCAGCACGAACCTCAGTGGCTGCCGAGCTTCCAGGAGAAGCCGGCGGCAACGTTGGTGTGGGTGTTCGTCTCATTGAACGTGCTCTCCTGGATCATCGAAAGATCCACACGGAAAGCGGTCTTCTTGGACTTGCCGAAGAAGAAGCGGCTCCCGGCGCCTACTTGGTAGGCCGTCGA
>QHVQ01000066.1:19284-28456 GCA_003222305.1 Acidobacteriota bacterium
TCATGCCGACACCCGCCATGACATAGGGGGTGATCTCCTTCGGGGTCTGGAAATTGTACAAGCCGTTCACCATGTACGAGCGGAACGTGCCGTCGACGTTGGTCCCCTGGATGTCCTGGCTCTTCGAGGCGGACTCAATCTGGCCCTCGACCTCGAACTTCTGGTTGAGGAAGTAGCCACCGCGCAGGGCGAGGCTGGACGCAGAGTCGAAGCCAGTATTCGAGTCGAGCTGGGTACTGCCGTAATTGAAGCCGATTTCCCCGCCCCCGTCTCCGGTCGCGGCCAGAGCCGGCGCCGAGAACGCCAAGGCCATCAAGATCAACAGACTCAGAATCCGCTTCATTCGATGTCCTCCTAAGGTTTGGCAAAGTCTCCGTTGAGTCATCTCAATTTCGGTCGAAAGGGTTCCGTGTTGGTGCCACCGCCCCCGGGATGATCCTTCTCACCCCCTTCCTGAACGCTGCGCGGGAATCGGTCATGATCCCCGCTCGATGTTACCCCTCAGGGGCGTCGATCTCGACTATCGAGATGGAAAAATAGGTGTGGAATGTGGAAGATCAAGGAGCTCACGAAATTGTACCGTGAGAAGGGAAAACGGGCGGACCCGCTTACGGAAACTTCCTCTCCCTGGCCGCCTGCGGCACCCGTGCCCGAGGGAGCGGGGCTCGAAGCGTCTCAAGTGTGCACACTGGCAAGTCGGTTGGCGCCGGGTCCTTGACTCCGGATTGGCCAAGGGTCCAAGACTCGGAGGGTGTCGGGTTGGATCGTCGGGCTGAATCGAAACCTTCCCGAGGGGAAGAGGAGAGCGCTATGATGCGATGCAAGAGCTTGGGAGTGCTTCTGGCAGTAGCGACGCTCGGCACCATGAACGCCGCTGGGCAGACGCAGGAATCAACCGACAAGACGGTTCGGGCCACCATCCAGGTCAAGGGTGACGCGACGGCCACCGCGAAACCGGACCAGGCGGAGATAAAGATAGGCGTCTTGACCCAAGCCTCGACCGGGCAAGCGGCAGCCGCCCAGAATGCGCAGAAGCAAGAAGCGGTTCTCGCGGAACTGCGCAAGGTGCTGGGCCCTGGAGTGGAGATCAAGACCATCAGCTACTCCTTGAGCCCGAACTATCGCTATCCCAAAGAAGGCGGGCAGCCCACCCTCTCGGGCTACACGGCGAGCAACATCGTTCAGGTCCGGACAAGCGATTTGGCTCAGGTGGGCAAGGTCATCGACGTCGCCACTCAATCGGGCGCCAACACCATCGAGGGGCTGCGCTTCACCTTGAAGGACGAACAGGCTGTGGTATCGCAGGCATTGCGCGAAGCGGCGATTGTGGCGAAAGCTAAAGCCGAGGCGCTGGCTTCGGCCCTTCGGCTGAAGATCCTCCGCGTGCTTCATGTCGATGAGGGCGGGCAGCCCGCCAGGCCCCTGTTCGCCGAAGCGGCGGCCATGCGCGCCGGCACTGCCCCTCCGACGCCGGTCGAGCCGGGCATCATCGAGGTTCAGGCCACCGTGACCTTGACGGTAGAGATCGCTCAGTGAAATGTGCCGGCGAGCCGACGACGAATGCGAGGATTTCGCATGCTCGCCGGAACAAGTCACGGCGCCGCAACGATGGGCGAGACAATGTCGGTTATCCTCCCCGCTCGTTCGGGCGGTGAGGATGGCTTCGCGAAAGTGGAGGCGCGAGCATGCCGGTTGAGCCCGGGGTGAGCCGAACGGGGCCCATGCCAAAGCGCATCCTGGGCTGCGGGAGAAGCGAGGCATGGATCGTCGTTGCCGCCCTCGGGGTGCTCGCGCTCACTGCGGGCATAGAAAGCTGGCTGGGAAGGTCGCCCTTGGGGCCGGACGGGAGATTCGGATGGTGGGATGGAAACATCTGGAGTAACGAGAACTCTCAGCGCGTCGTCGACGCCTATTCCTTTTCGCATATTGTCCACGGGATACTCTTTTTCACGCTCCTCTGGCTGGTGGCGCGAAAGCTGCCGATCCGCACCCGGTTCCTGCTGGCGTTGTGGCTCGAGGCGGGGTGGGAGATCCTCGAGAATTCCCCGCTCATCATCAACCGTTATCGCGAGGCGACCATCGCTCTCGGGTACGTCGGGGACAGCGTGCTCAACTCGTGCAGTGACATCGTGATGATGGCGCTCGGGTTCTTATGGGCGTACCGGATGCGGGTCTGGGCCAGCGTGACGGCGGTCGTCGTCATGGAGATCTTCTGTTTGTTTTGGATCCGCGATAATTTGACGCTGAACATCATCATGCTCATTCACCCGATCGAGGCAGTCAAAGCATGGCAGTCCGCCGGGCATCCGATGCACTGAATCACCCCGACGCGCCAGCGTCTGGAGTTCGGCATTCCCTGGATCCGTATCGCCTCCACCACCCTCGAGTGCCTGCAGTCCGTGAGCAAGCCCCGAGGCAGCGACTGGCCCTGGACCTCCCCGATTTGACGCGCCCCATGCTGGGCTGGCAGGCTGTGCCCGGCAGAACCCCGAACCGCAGCGTGTCTCTCCCACCCGTGGAGGATCCGATGAACCGTCACTGCTCACAGACAATCCTGTTCCTGCTGATCTTGTTGGCCGCGACGGTGGGCGCCAGAGCCCAGACGGCGATGACGCCGCCATCCGAGGCGCCGGTGGCGCAAACTGCACCGGCCTCCGATCAACCCCTACCCATCCCGCCCCAGGCGCAGACGAGCGATCACTTCGACGCTCAGGCTGCCACCGACGCCTACCTGGCATCCGTCCCGCCGGACAAGAAGGCCCGCTCCGACGCCTACTTCGAGGGGGGCTACTGGCTGCTTCTCTGGGACTTCCTCGCGTCGTCCGGGGTCTACCTTCTGCTGCTCGCCTTCGGTTGGTCGGCCCGGATGCGCGATCGGGCGGATGGCTGTCACTTCCGTCCTGCTGTTCCCCCTCACAGTCTACGAAGGCTTCTTCCGGGAGCACCAGTACGGCCTGGCGACCCAGACCTTCGGAGGCTGGCTGGGCGACCTGGCGAAAGGCCTGGGAGTCGGGGTTGTGCTCGGCGGAATGTTGGTGATGGTCCTGTACGGTGTGCTGCGACGCACGCCGCGCACCTGGTGGATCTGGGGCAGCGCCGTGACCGTCGTCTTCTTGATGTTCGGCGACTTGATCGCTCCGGTTTACATCGCACCGCTCTTCAACAAATATACGAAGCTCGAAGACCAGCGCATCAAGGGTCCGATTCTGAGCATGGCGCGCGCCAACGGAATCCCCGCGAGCGAAGTCTACGTCATGGACGCTTCGCGGCAATCGACGCGCGTCAGCGCCAACGTGAGCGGGTTTCTGGGCACCCAGCGCATCACCCTGAACGACAACCTGTTGAAGCGCTGCACGCTCCCGGAGATCGAGTCCACCATGGGTCACGAGATGGGCCATTATGTTCTCAATCATGTCTACAAGGCCACCCTGTTCTTCGGTGTGGTGATTGTTCTCGGCTTCGCGTTCCTGCGGGGCGCCTCGAGCTGGACGCTCGCCCGGCGGGGAGGCATGTGGCGCCTGCGCGGCGTGGAGGATGTCGCGACCCTGCCACTGTTCGCTCTCCTGCTGGGACTCTACTTTTTCGTGCTGACCCCCATCCTGAACACCTACACGCGGGCCGAGGAGTACGAAGCGGACATCTTCGGCCTGAACGCCGCCGGCCAGCCCGACGGCGAGGCTTTGGTGGATTTGAAGCTTGGGGACTATCGCAAGCTCGATCCCGGTCCCATCGAGGAATTCGTCTTTTATGATCACCCCTCCGGCCGCACGCGCATCCACGCGGCCATGCGCTGGAAGGCGGAACATCTTGGATTGATCCGCTGAAGCGCCGCCGAATTCCCATCACGAGGGAAGAGTTGACAGGTCCGCAGGTCTCGGCCGTTGCCTTGGATGTGCGGCCCGGCAACCTTCGCGTAGAATTCTGGACTCTCGGGGAGATCTAGCATGAGGCGCGCGTTCATTCTGACGGCGGGCTTTCTTTTTCTGGTCCCAGCGGGTCTGGCGACGGGCGGTGCTCCCCCCTCCGCCTGGACCGAGACGGGCCATTATCAGTTTGAGTATCGGGTGAGGATTCAGGACAAGACGCCGGGCCCGATCTCGATCTGGATTCCCTATCCGGCCGAGAGCGAAGCCCAGAGGGTCCTCGAGGCCCACGTGGAGGCACCACTTCCCTATCGGATCACCAGCGACAAGAAGTTCGGCAACCGGATGGCCTACCTGCACGGAGAGGGTCCCTGGGACGGAGAAATCGTCCTTCGCTTCCTCGTGGAACGCGACCCTTTCCGGGGTGTTCCGCCTGACGCCGCTGCCCCGGGGACCCCATTGGACCCGGCCCTCTATCTGGGCGCCGACCGGCTGATTCCGCTCCAGGGGAAGATTCGAAGGTTGTCGGCGGAGCAGGCCAAGGGACGCCAGTCTCCCGGGGAAAAAGCGCGGGCCATCTACGACTTCGTCTACAGGACGATGACCTACAAGAAAGAAGGCACCGGATGGGGCCGTGGCGATGCCGTCTGGGCGTGCGACTCCCATTACGGCAACTGCACCGACTTCCACTCGCTGTTCATCGGAATGGCCCGTAGCGCGAGCGTCCCTGCCCGTTTCCTCATCGGCTTCCCGATCCCGATGGACGCAGAGGAGGGAACCGTCCCGGGATATCACTGCTGGGCGGAGTTCTTCGATCCAGAGCGGGGCTGGGTGGGCCTGGACGCCAGCGAGGCCTGGAAGAACCGGCAGCCCGAGGATTATTTCGGAAGGCTTCCCAATAACCGAATCGAGTTCACGGTGGGCCGTGACCTGGTTCTGGAGCCGCCGCAGCAGGGTGAGCCGCTGAACTACTTCATCTATCCCTACGTCGAAGTCGGCGGCAAGGAGCTGAAGGGTTTCACCACCGAGTTCCACTTTAAGAAGCTGAAGCCGCGATCGCCTGCGGCTTCCTGAGAAGCCCCGGCTTCATGCGCCTCGGGACACAGTCGCTGGCTCGGATCCAGGACAGCTCCGGCATCTGTCCTTAGGCGACGGACGCGTTTCCCCGCCTGCTTCAGCGCCGCGGAAGGTCGGAAGGCTCGGGGCCCTGCGGAATCTCGGGCACCGGCACCATGCACTGGGGCAAGCGCTGCAGTGACTCGAGGCCAAACAGGAGGCGTGCGCCATCCTGGTAGCCGTGCTGGAAGCGAGTCGCCGTGTCGTTGATGAAAGAGGCGAACTGGGGCACTTTGGGAGCGATGTTGTTGAAGTCGCGACCAAGAAGGTCGCCGCAGCGCGAAAGATCCATGGCCTTGACCGCTTCGATTCCCGCGGAGAGGCCTTTCAGATAGTCGGGATCGCTGCTGACCCGATTGGCGATCCTTGCGGTCTCCTCCGTGGCCTGGTCGATACGGGCCTGGATGACGGCATTCCCCTGCTGCGCTTTCCAGGCGGCGTGTTGCGCCAGAGTGCGGTCGTAGTCTTCGGGGTACGGCTCACGCTGCCGGCGGTTCCAGAAGCGCGAGGCGGTCGCCTGCTCCTGGCTTTCGAAGCGCTTCAGGACGGGCTGGAGGGCGTCTTCGATCCCCTTGAGGTCGTCGTCCTTGACCAGGGAGCGCGGCAGCTCCACGTCAAAATCCATGAGGCAACGGACTTCGTTGTAGAGAGTGAAGGGACCGTCCTGGTACGAGACCAGCAGAGACTCGGGCAGGGTGAGGGACAGCTCGAGCTTGGCGTGCTTGAGATCGAGGTCCTTGACCTGGGCCAGCTCACCTGGCTTGAAACGGAAGTGCCCCCGGCTCTCCACCAGCGACCCATGGACCAGGTTGTTGGTGTGGATGCCGCCGCAATCGGAGTAGGTGTCGATGGCGGTGAGGACCCAGGCGCCGCGCCAGCGCGAGGCGAGGGAGTCCTCCAGGTCGCGCGCCTGCGTCGGAGTGGGAAGCGCCACCAGCGCCAGAACCGCCGCCGCCGCACATGTCGATCGCCTCATCGGTTCGCTCCTTCTTGACATCGGTTGGATAGAATTCGCAGCGGACCCCAGGCCGCTCGTGCGGCGGGCCGCCTCCCGAGAGGGAGGGCGAGGCCGAAGGGGGTCCTGCCGCGGGGCTAAAAGCTAAGTTCCGCTCCGGCGTCTGTCAAAGGGCGCTGGACCCACTTGGGAGCTTTTCCCTGGACCGTCAAATCGCTGTCGCCCGAAAACTCATGAGGGAGTCCGGACGGATGGTGGCACTGAGGGAGGAGCCATCGACCTGCCAAATTTGAAACGTAGCGCCCAGAGGAGGTCTCGGCCGACAGAGATCCCCTTCGTATCCGAACCCCGAGGCGCTCCGGCGCTCCAAAGACAAACCGGGATCGGGTCTTTCACCTCGGGAGGCAAGCCATGAACAGAGCGAGAGTTTCTCTAACGTTAGGGCTCGTCCTGGCGGCAGGAATGCTAGTCGTCGGGAGTCGGGAGGCCTGGGCCTTGACCTGTGGCGAGCTACGCCTCATGGCGGCCGCGGGGGTGTTGGGCTCGGTGCAAAGCTATACCGCCACCGCGCAATGCGGCGAGGAACACTCCACCGACCAGGGCACCAAGTTGACAGTGCCGCTAAGGGCAGTCGTTGTTGGTCACGTGCTGGGTGATGGCGGGACAGGCGGTCGAAGCGCCGGCGTAGTTCTTCTCGTTCCCCTGGCCGTCACGCGACCAGCTCCCATCGGTGGACGCTCCGTCGGTTCCGGCCACGACGAACCAGACGCTTCCCGGCAGCGAGAGGGTCGCGGTGCCGCTGGGGGCCAGATTGCAGAAGCCGCCCGCGAAGGTCGAGAAATTCCCCAGGTTTCCCCAGTAGACGTTCACCGCGGCAGGCGGGCACGACGCCGCATCCCATGCCAGGACGAGATTGGCTCCGCTCAGCGCGACGCTCAGCGGCTGCCCCGGGACGGAGGCGCCGTCGGGAATCGGAGGCGGGCCGGTGGCCTGCGTCGTGCAGGATCCTGGGGTGAGGGTCTGCGTGACGTGGATGTCGTCGATCCACCAGGAACCGCCGGGGTAGAGGAGATCGCCCGACAGGCGAAACCGGATCTTCGCATCGCCGCCCGCCCAGTTGGCGAGGGAAGCTGCATAGGTCTTGTAAACCGTATCGGTGCCGCTGAAGTACTTGGCGACATTGCCTGTCGAGTCGCAGTTGTTGAAGGGGAACTCGACGAGCGCGGGGTAATCCGGGGTCAGGGGCACGCGCGTCCAGTTCGTGAAGCCGGGGCCCGTAGCGATCTCCACCTGCCCGACGGAGCCTTCGGCGCCGAAGAAGCCGTTGGGATCGTATTCCAGGGTGTGGATCGTGGCGAAGGAAAGCTGAGGCCCCTGCGCGGGACTCGCGAGTGTGAACGTGGGGCTCGTCAGATCGGCACAGGTGCTGTCGTCACTGTCGCCCCGGTAAACCTTCGGGGCTGTGTTCCCTCCCGTCGTCGCGACGATCCAGGGCGGGTTGGGTGTAAAGGTGGCCACACCGGTGTCACCCGCGTCGTCGATGAATGTGCCAATCACTGCAGGGCCGGCGGGACCGGTCGCCGCCTGGACCACGTTCGCCTCCTCGTTGCCGCCCTGGCACGGCCCACCGTGCCCGGAGGTGGCGTCTTCGGCGCGCACGACGTAGTAGTACGTGGTTCCGTGGGCGAGATTCGCGGCATCGGTGTACGAGGTCGTTCCAAGGCAGCGCGCTATCCGGTTGGGCGGGCCGGGCGTGAAGCCCGGCGTGGCGCTCCGATAGAGGTTGTACCGCAAGCCGGGCGTGCAGGGGGACGTGGCCGGATCCCAGGTCAAGCTGACGGCGCAGGTGCTCGTGCCCGCGCTGGTGGCGGTGCGCAGGCCCGCGAAGGACGGGAGGAGGAAGCAGTCGCCGGTCGGGACCACCTGCGCACAGGGAGACGGCGCCGATTCGCAGAAAGCGCCCGCATCGGAAGTCGCGACGACATAGTAGCTGTACGTCACGCCGCCCGAGACGGTCGTGTCGAGGTAGGAAGTGCCCGTCAGTCCCGTGACCACCGGAATCCAGGGTCCCCCGGGGCAGGCACCCAGGCTCCGGTAGACGTTGTAGGCGGCCGCGCCCGCCACGGAGCTCCACGAAACCTGGACCTGATGGTCCGCGGGAGTCGTCAGCGTCGGCGCGCCGGGGGAGGCGGGGGCCGGGCAATCGGTGAGAGATCCGCGCACCACCAGGGCGAAGGGTTGCGGGCCCATCGGGACGTCCACTCCCGTTACCCGCACGACCCAGCGTCCGGGCGCGGGGCTGCTGAAGACGAGTCGCTCCTCGACGTTCACGGTGTCGTGAGAGTCGGCGGGGTTGTGCGTCGGGGCCGGCGCGCCGCTGGTCCCGTCGAGTTTTTGGAACCAGACGTTTCCGGCGGGATCGATCACCTCCAGCTTCAGCTCATTGATGCGGGCCACGGCGGCATTGAGCGCCGCCGGAAAGTCGGTCCAGACCAACGTGGCGCGGAAGGGCTCGCCCGCCGCCACGTCGTAGGCATGGGTGACGACGCTGCCGGTCGTGATTCCCGCGCGGTGATCGTCCACGCGCAGCTTGAACGGGCTCCCCGTGAAAGCGAGGGTGGCGTTGAGAAGGATCCTCCCATACCCCGAGTTGAAGTCAGGAGAGGGGGCAGCGGCTCCCAGCGCCACGCCACCATCGATGAGGGTGGCTTTGAGAAGGGCGCCGGTAGGCGTGAATCCCGAGCCCGGAGCCCGCGCTCCTGTGGCGTAAAATCCGGCCGTGTAGTATTCGCGCACCAGCGCCGCGAGCCCCGCCGTCGTGGGTGAGGACATCGACGTTCCGTCGAGAGAGCAGGTGTCGCAGTTGCCCGACGCAGGGTTCGCATCGGAGGCCGCCGAGACCGTCGACTCTCCCTGCGCCGCCAGGGTCGGTTTCAGCCGCCCGTCGAAAACCGGGCCGGGGCTCGAAAACGCCGACGGGGTACCGGCCGCCGTCCCGTGGCCGACCGATCCGGCGGTGATGAGGTTTTTCGCATTGGCGGGAGTGCCGACGGAGACGGGCGGAGGGCAGAACTGCCCTCCATTACCCGCCGAGGTGACGAGCAGCAGATCGGGATAGGTCCACATCGCCAGGTCGGCGTCGCGCGCGAACGAGTCATACGGAATCGTGCACCCTGCGGTGCAGTTTCCGAAGATGTCGTAACAGGCGCCCCCCCAGGAGTCCGAATGGATGCAGACG
>QHVQ01000067.1 GCA_003222305.1 Acidobacteriota bacterium
TCCCCACCTTCGAGCGGGTGGTCCGGGAGCCGGGCGCCCGGGCGCTCTACCTCTTTCCCTACAAGGCGCTGGAGCAGGACCAGCTCAAGGCCATCCTGGCGCTGGGGGAGGACCTGGGGGGAGGGCGGAGGATCCGCGCCGAGATCTACGACGGCGACACCCCCGCCTCGAGACGCAAAGCCATCAAGGCCGACCCTCCCGATATCCTGATCACCAACCCCGACATGCTGCACCTGGGTATGCTCGCCTACCACGACGACTGGAGGGCGTTCTTTTCTCATCTGAGGCTGGTGGTGCTGGACGAGCTGCACATCTACAGAGGAATTTTCGGCAGCCACCTGCATCACATTCTAGTGCGCCTGCTCCGGATAGCGGAGCACCATGGCGCGCGTCCGCGTTTCGTGGCCTCGTCGGCCACCATCGCCAATCCAAGGGAGCTGGGACATGCCCTCACCGGCGAAGAGTTCTCGGTCGTGGACAACAACGGCGCTCCGCGGGCGGCCAAGCACATTGCCTTCCTGAACCCCTCCTCCAGCGCCTACACATCGGCGACGAAGCTCATCGCGAGGTCGCTGAACTCGGGCTACCGCACCATCGCTTTCACCAAGGCGCGGAAGATCACCGAGCTGATCCATTCGTGGCTGGTCCAGCAGGACCCGAAGCTGAAGGAGCGAATCTCCTCGTACCGGGCCGGCTACCTTCCGGAGGAGCGCCGGGAGATCGAGCGGCGCCTGGTGAAAGGGGAGATTTGGGGTGTGATCTCCACCAGCGCCCTGGAGCTCGGCGTGGACATCGGAGGGCTGGATGTCTGCGTGCTGGTGGGATACCCCGGCTCCATCGTGTCGTCGTGGCAGCGGATCGGCAGGGTGGGGCGCGAGGACCGGGAGTCGCTGACCTGCCTGGTAGGGATGCCCGATGCTCTGGACCAGTTTTTCATGCGCGAGCCGGAAGAGTTTTTCCGTCGTGGGTTCGAGCGGGTAGTCTTCGATCCCGCAAACCGGGTCATCGCCTCGGACCACCTGGTTTGCGCGGGGGCTGAAATACCCCTTTGCCGGGAAAACGACGAGCCCCGCTACGCTCCGGGAGTGTTCGATATCGTGAGAGAGCTGGAGCAGCAAGGGGGGCTGGTACGCGACGCCGAGGCGGAGCGGTGGTACTCGTTCCGGCGCAACCCTCAGAGGGGCGTGAGCCTCAGGGGAATCGGCAACACCTACACCATACTGAGCGGCGAGAACCGCGGGCGCTCCGGGCGGGTCATCGGAACCGTCGACTCGGTCCGGGCTTTTCATGAATGTCATGACGGGGCCATCTACCTGCACCTGGGGCAGCAGTTTCTGGTGCGCTCCATGGATGTGGAAAGCCGGAAGATACGCGTGGAGCCCGTGGATTCCGACCATTACACGGTGGTGAAGTCGGAGAAACAGACGGAGATCCTCGAAACTTTCAGCTCGCGCAGCCTGGGACCCGCGCGGGTGAGCCTGGGGAGGCTGAAGGTGACCGAGGAAATTGTTGGGTACGAAAAGCGGCGCCTGCACGGAAGAGATCGGATCTCGTCCCATGATCTGGAGCTGCCACCCATCGTTTTCGAGACGGTAGGACTCTGGATGGAGCTTCCGGACGATCTACGCGGGATGGTGCTTGCGAGGGAGGGGCATTTCATGGGAGGCATCCACGCGACGGAGCACGCGGCCATTTCACTCTTCCCGCTGCTGGCCATCTGCGACCGCAATGACCTCGGCGGGATCTCGTATCCGATGCATCCGCAGCTAGGCCGCTCCGCCATCTTCCTCTACGACGGCTATCCGGGGGGGGTCGGGCTCGCGGCGAAGGGCTATGGCGCCCTGGAAGATCTCCTGAAGCGCACCCTCGATCTGTTGTCGGGGTGCCCTTGCGAGGAGGGATGCCCGTCCTGCATTCAATCCCCCAAGTGCGGGAACGGCAACCAACCGCTGGACAAGGAGGCCGCCCTGCTGATCCTGGGCGTGCTGACGGGCGCGACGGCACTCGACCCGATGATGGAGGAAGCGCCGGCACCGCCAGAAGCAGGCTCTCTTTCTCTTCCAGTGAAGCAGCCCGAGAAGACTTCCTCCGAAGAAAGGGTTCTCTATTTCGACCTGGAGACACTTCGCAGCGCCGCAGAGGTGGGGGGCTGGACCAACACCGCGAAGATGGGGATGTCGGTGGGGGTGGTCTACGAGGAGGGGAAGGGAGAATACCGGATCTACCGTGAGGGGGATGTGGAGCGCCTGCTGCTGGACCTGGTGATGGCGGATCGGGTCATTGGATTCAACATCGACCGGTTCGACCTGGCCGTGCTGTCAGGCTATACCCGCTGGGACCTTGGGAAGGTCCGAACCTTCGACATGCTGGCCTCCATCTATGCGAAGCTGGGGTTTCGCCTGAAGCTCGACGCTCTGGCGGAAGTGACACTGGGGGAGAAGAAGTCGGCGGACGGGATGCAGGCGCTAGCCTGGGTCAAGGAAGGCCGCTTCGATCTCATCGAGGAATACTGCCGCAAGGATGTGGAAGTGACTCGGAGGCTCCACCGATTCGGCGTGATGAACCGGTTCCTGCTCTACCATGACCGAGAGGGAAGGAAGGTGAGGCTTCCGGTGGACTGGGCCTGAATCAGGAGCCACGGAGGCGTTGCGATGGAGCTGAAGATTCTGGATGCGCTCCTGTCGGAGTTCCAGAAGGAAGTGCTGGGTCCGGGCACTCCAGAAGCCAGGGAGCTGGCGCGATTCCATGAGTTTCTCGTGAAGCACGGCGGGCTCAGGAGACTGGAGGTTCCGGGGAAGCAGGCCCAGATCTTGGAACAGGCCGAGGCACTGAGGTGCTTCCATTTTTCTCAGTACCTGGACTGGTACCTGACAGAAAAGGTGGGGGCGTCGCGCCGGGAGCTGGAAGAGGCCAGGGCGGCCATGAAACACCTCAACGAGTGGTTGCTGGAACGGCAGGCCATCACCCACGATGCCTTCGAGGAGAACCAGGAGTCGATCCTGGGGAGCGAGGCGGGACCGCCAGTTTACGAGGACGTGGTGGGGTCGGAAGAGGAAGACCCCGAGGCCGGCGTCAGCTCTGTCCGGGAAGAGAAGGATTTCTACGTCCCCGGGGAATACTCCTCAACCCTGAGCGGCGAATTCATCATCACCAAGGTTCAGGAAGGCATCCTCTACGGGGAGCACCGCGTCGACGGCAGGGAAGTCGGCCCCATCCTGGTGGACCGGGCGGTAAGCAGTGGCCACAAGGTAGGCGATCGCGTCCACCTCTCCCTTGGAAAAGCCGGCGACCACTGGAATCTCCTCAGCGTCGGTCGCCGCAGAGAGTGATGCGAATCTCTCCGGGCAAAACCCTTGGGGACGTTGGTCACGGCACCGTGGTGCTTTCAAGACTCGCGAATCTGCTTGATTCCCGGAGGAGAAAATGATAGAAAAACGCCACTTTGGAGCCATGACGGCTCTGATCGGAGGAAATGCAGCGTGAGCAAAATGACCCGCACGGATCTGATCGAGGCGATTGCCAAGGAAGCCGGCACGGAGAAGCGGTCCGCCAAGACCTTCTTGGAGTCCTTCACCACCATCGTGGAGAAGACGATGAAGAAGGGCGGCGAGGTGCCCCTGGCCGGTCTGGGGAAGTTCAAGGTCGTGAGGCGAAAGGCCCGCATGGGGCGCAACCCCGCCACCGGCCAGGCCATCAAGATTCCCGCCAAGACCGTTGTGAAGTTCTCCGTCGCCAAGAATCTCAAGGACATGGTGAAGAAGGCCTAATCGCCCCGACGACGACGGGTAATCGAAGACCCGCCAGCCCTGTAATGGCCGGCGGGTTTTTTTTGGACACGGCTGGCGCCTCCCGATCACGGCTCCGGATCGGGAAGCTTCCCCAGGCGCTCAAGCCCGCTTTTGGCTTCCTTCAGGTAGCCGAATTCGGGGTGGCCGAACTTGATGACCCGCTCAACCGCGCCTCGTCCAGAGTGAGGGCGAGCCCATAAAGCGCCCCTTGATGTCCTTCGGGACTGTAGAAAGGCTTTTTGGAATCGTACAGCTCGACGGCACAGAGGTAGTGGTAAATCGATTCCGCGTAACGCTGGTACCGCTCCACCTCGATCCGCCCCCGTTCGGCGAAGGCGGCAGCGCGTCCATTCTGGAAAAAATCCCGGTTTTCGAGGCCACGATCCAGCCACCGTTGGGCCTCCTCGAACCGGCGCTGAAAGCTGTAGCAATAGGCGATTTGCAGGGAAGCGACGCCCTGTTCCCCCGGGTCGTTCCCCAGCTCGCTCAGTCCCGCAAGATAGTATTTCAGCGCCTCGGAGTAGTTCTCCTTGTCGTAATGGGCGTCGCCCAGGTCCAGTAGGAAGTAGCCCAACAACTCCGGGGCATTGGCCCGCCGCGAGAGCGCCCGGTACTCCGGCTCCATCCGGAGCGCTTCTTTGATCTGGCCCGACTCCAGGTGCACCAGCAGGCGCTGCTCGAGACTGCGCCGCTCGAGATCCACCTGTCGACGAGAGAGGGGCTGCGTCAAGGGACCCTCGGGAGGAATCAGCAGGGGACGGCCGTCACCCGCTCGCTCGACACCGAAATCACCCGGGCGCGGAGGAGGCGATTCACGCAAGATTCAGGTTCGGCTTGAAGCGCTACCTCGATGAAGTTGCCGGAGAGGGCCCGAACCGAGCCGTCGGGGAGGCTTTCCTTCAGCCCCAAGACCTCCAGCTCCCGCCCGAGGAATGAAACTCGGAAGCGGTGGGCCAGGGCCCTCCCGAGGGTCCTCAGCTCCGCGCCGCGCTGCTTGATGACGTCCCCCCTCACCGGGTCGGGTGATTCCGACGCGGGCGTTCCGGGGCGCGGCGTGAAGCTGAAGACGTGCAGGTAGTTCAGCTCCGACGAGGCGATGAAGTCCCGGGTTTGCCGGAATTCTTCGTCCGTCTCCCCGGGAAATCCTACGATGACGTCGGCCCCCAGGCCGGCATCGGGAAGTTTCTTCCGGAGGGCTTCCAGGACCCCCTGGTAGTGGGACGTCCGGTAGGGTCGGCGCATTCTCGCGAGCACGGCGTCCGAACCGCTCTGCAGAGGAATCTGGACGTGAGGTGCAATTCGAGGGGATCGCGCGAGGGTCTCCGCCAGCTCCTCGGTCACGCAGCGCGGCTCGACGGAATTCAATCGCAGCCTTCCTACCCCCGGAATCTCCGAGGCCCGGCACAACAAGGCCGACAAAGTAGTGGGAGGGTCAAGGTCCTTCCCGTAATCACCCGTGTTGACGCCGGTGAAGACGATCTCCCGGAAGCCCGCCTCTGCCAGAAGCGCCACCTTGCGGAAGACCTGGTCCGGCTCCACGCTGCGGCTGATGCCCCGAACCGAGGGGATGATGCAGTAAGAGCACCGGAGGTCGCACCCTTCCTGAATCTTCAGGAAGGCCCGGGTCCGATCCGAGAAGTAGGGAAGCCGATCTTCGGCCGATACCACGCAGGCTGGCGCTTCGGGGACCTCGGGCGCCAGCTTCATCACCAGGCTTCCGAGACCCCGCTGTTCGGCCAGACCCATCACCGCGTCCACGCCTGCCATCGCTGCCAACGCTTTCGGGTCCCTCTGGGCGTAGCAGCCGGTGACGATCAGGGTGCATCCTGGGTTTTCGCGGCGGAGCCTGCGGATGAGCTGGCGGGACTGGGCGTCGGCGGTAGAGGTGACGGTGCAGGTATTGACGATCACCACCCGGGCCGAGGCCGGGTCGGAGGTGGGCGCCATCCCGAGGGCTGCCAGGTCGGCCTCCATACAAGCCGAGTCGAACTGGTTCAGCTTGCAGCCCAGAGTGGCCACGTGATAGAGGGCGGCGTGGTTCACGGGCGGTTCCGAATCTCCTCCGCGCGACGGGCAATCTTCTCGGCCATTTCTTGCTTGTACTTTCGGACAGCCTGCCGCAGCTCGGGATCGCCGGTGGCGAGAATCTGAAGGGCTAGGACGGCGGCGTTGATTGCGCCGGTCTCCCCGATAGTCACCGTGGCCACCGGGACGCCAGCGGGCATCTGGACGGTGGACAGGAGAGAGTCCAGGCCGTTGAGCGGCGAAGTATTCAACGGAACGCCGATCACCGGAAGCGGAGTGTGGGCGGCGAGGGTGCCGGCGAGATGGTTAGCGTATCCCGCGGCACCTATCAGAACCTTCAATCCTCGCGATTCCGCCTCTTGGGCGTAGCGAGCGGTTTTTTCCGGGGCCCGGTGGGCGGAGGAGAGCTCCACCTCCACCTCCACACCGAACTTCTTCAGCAGCTCTACACCCTTCGTCATCAAGGGGAGGTCGCTCTCGCTCCCCAGAACGATGCCCACCCGCGGTCCCTTGGACCTGCTCACCGGCTTCCCCCCTGCGTTCCGCGTGCGGAGGCCCCGTCCGAGTGGGCCTTGTGCTCAATCGTTTCCGCTTCCCGGGCGATGTCCTTACGGAAGTAACGATTCGAGAAATGAATCAACTCCGCTGCCGCGTAGGCGGCGTTTCGAGCCTCCTCGAAGGTGCCTGCTTGGGCCGTGACGCCCAGGACACGCCCACCGCTGCTGATCACCTTTCCGCGCTCGTCCTGCTTGGTGCCCGCGTGAAAGATGGTGACTCCCTGCAGCGCTCCGGCTTTCTCCAGCCCGTCGACGGACCTTCCGGTCTGGTAGCTTTCCGGGTACCCTTCGGAGGCCATGACCACGCAGACCGTCCGGTCGCGGCTCCACTCCACTTCCACCGTGTCCAGGCGCCGCTCGACCGTGGCCAGCAGCAGCTCCACCAGGTTGGATTTCAGCCGCGGAAGGAGCACTTGGGCCTCGGGATCTCCGAAGCGCGCATTGAATTCCAGAACCCGAGGTCCCTGCTCCGTGAGCATGATTCCGGCGTAAAGGACGCCACGGTACGTGCGCCCTTCCTGGTCCATGCCCCGGATCGCGGGGATGAAAACCTCCTCCAGCACCTGCTCGAACACTTCTTGAGAGACGTGGACGGAGGGAGAGAAGGCCCCCATCCCCCCGGTGTTGGGACCGCGGTCGGCGTCCGCGACCCGCTTGTAGTCCTGACAGGTGACCAGGGGTAGCACGTATTCGCCGTCGGAGAGGGCGAAGAAGGAGACCTCCCTGCCACGCAGGAAGTCCTCGACGAGGATCCGGTCCCCGGCGGTGCCGAACTTGCGCCGCTTCATGATGTCGGCCGCCGCCCCCTCGGCGTCGGAGGCGCTCTCGGCGATGACCACGCCCTTGCCGGCGGCCAAGCCGTCGGCCTTCAGCACCACCGGGTATTCCGCTTTGCTCCGCTTCCTCAGGGTGGTGACGGCCTCCTCGTAGGAAGCGCAGCAGGTGAACTTCGCCGTGGGAATCTTGTGGCGCACCATGAATTCCTTGGCGAAGACCTTGCTCGATTCGATCTCGGTGGCCGCTGCGGAGGCGCCGAAGAGCTTGAGGCCCCGCTTTTCGAATTCATCGGCGATGCCCAGAGTGAGAGGCAGCTCGGGACCCACCACGGTCAGGTCCACGCGGAGCTTCTCGGCGAAGTCGGCGAGCTCCACGGTGCTGGAAGCGTCGATGGGGACGCAGTCGGCCATGGCAGCGATGCCAGCATTGCCGGGCGCAACGTAAAGCTCGGTGACGTCGGGACTCTGACGGAGCTTCCAGGCCAGGGCGTGCTCGCGACCTCCGCCGCCCACCACCAGGATCTTCATGGGGATGATTCCTTCAAGGTCGATGGATCCGCTGTGAGGAGGCAAGATTCTTTCATAGCGCCGAGAAATGTGTCAAGACGCAGTATAATCGGCGCTCCATGGACTCCGCCGAGCAGCTCTGCAGCCGGATCCTCCGGACGCTGTGGCGTCATGATCCCGTGAACGCCACCTACCTGGGCATCCACGATCACGATCACCTGCTGACCTCCTTCGACCCGGAGGTGCTGGCGTCCGAGGCTGCTGAATTGAAGGCGCTTCTGTTGGAGATCGAGGCCCTCCCTGCCGCGCATCCCGACCTCACTTCCGACCAGCGGCTGGACCTGGAGCTGCTGAGAGGAGAGCTCAAGACGCTGGTGCGCACCCACGAGGAGATTCGCGCACCCTTCAGAAATCCCGGCTCGTACCTGGAAGTATCAGTGTTCGGCGTTTACCTCCTGATGCTGAGAGAATTCGCACCGCCCGAAGAGCGGGCCCGAGCCATGGTCTCGCGCCTGGGGGCGGTGCCTCCCCTTCTGGAGCAAGCCCGGCGCAACCTCGCGCGTCCGGAGGAGGTGCCCCTCCTTTGGGTGAGCATGGCGCTCGACCTGGGCCAATCGGCCAGCGACTTCCTGGGGCAGGTGGCGGGGTGGGCGCGCCGGAATGCGCCGCGGCTGGCAGCCGAGGTGGAGCAGGCCTCGGACGTCGCGCGGAACGCAGTGTCTCCTTACCTTCGCTTCTTGGAGGACAGCGTCCGAGGCCGGGCCCGTGGAAGCTACGCCGTGGGGAGAGAATTCTTTGAATTTCTCCTGCGGGAGTCCCATGGTCTACCGGATACCGCCTTCGAGCTGGAGTCCTTTGGTCGGGAAGAGATCGAGAAAACGCAGGCACGCCTTCGGGAGATGGCGGACGACGGCACAGGAGAAGGGTGGGAGAAGAGGGTAGAGGCGCTCCAGCGCGACGTCCCGCCGGCGGAGAGGCTGGTGGCGACCTATCAGGCGGAGATCGCCCGGGGCCGGCAATTCACCCTGGACCGGGATCTCCTCGACCTCCCACCGGGGGAAAGCCTCGAAGTGGTGGAGACCCCGGTCTTCGAGAGGAAGACCACCCCCTTCGCGGCCTACGTTCCCCCGGCTCCCTTCGAGGAGCGACAGAAGGGGTATTTCTGGGTTACACCGCCCGATCCCTCTTTCTCCGACGAGGAGTGTCGACATCATATGAAGGAGCACATGCTCGCCTCCATCCCGATCACCTGCGTTCATGAAGGCTATCCGGGTCACCATGTGCAGCTTTCCCTGGCCAACCGCGCCGACTCTTCGGTGCGCCGCCAGATTTGGACGCCCGTCATGGTGGAGGGGTGGGCCCTTTATTGCGAGGAGATGATGGGAGAGGCAGGGTATTACCTCGATCGGCGCACGCATCTCCTTCAGCTCAAGGACTACCTGTGGCGAAGCTGCCGGGTGCTGATCGACGTCGGATTGCACACCGGAAATCTCTCCTTCGACGAGGCGGTAAGGGTCCTGGTGGAGGTGGCGAAGATCAACCCCGTGAGTGCGGCCGGGGAGGTCAAACGCTACACGAAAACGCCCACCCAGCCCCTCTCCTACGCCGTAGGGAAACGGGAAATCCTCCGGCTCAGGAACGAATTGCGCCGGCGGGAGGAGTCGACCTTTTCACTCAAGCGATTCCATCATCGCCTCCTGCAGTACGGATCCGTCCCCTTGCGCCTCGTCCGGGGGCGTATCCTTCCCTCCGATCAGGAGTAGTAGCTCAGCAGAGCGTCCACGAAGGCGTCGGCCATGTTCTGGCGGAAGACGGGATCCGTCAGCAGATGGGCATCGACGGGATTGTTGATGTTGCAGACTTCCAGGAGGATTTCCACCGAGATCTGATTGCAGCGCAGCACCGCAGGGACCCAAGGCCGGGTCCGGCGGATGATCCGGTCCCGGATCGGCTGGTACGGGTGGATGCGAGCCCCGCGCTTCACCAGAGTCTTGAGCAGATGGGTGGCGAAATCGCGCGAAAGCCCCTCCGATCTCTGGCGCTGCTGGCGAGTGAACGAAACATAGGCTTGCTCCCGCACCTCTTTCCGAGCCTGGTAAGCCGCTCCCCTGAACCCATAGGTTTTTTCCCGATATTGCTCTCCGGGAACGTAGATCATGGTGCCCCGAAGGCTCGGGTGGAGAGAGTCGGCGTGAATGGAAGCGAAGACCACCTTGTCGGAGTCCACCCCCTTTCCTTTCAGACTGCGTAGGTAGGAGTTGGCCAGGTACCAGCGGAGGTTGACCCCCACGTCGTTGGGCACTGCGGAGGCGAGGCGCAGCGGAGGGGTGGTCAGAATCGTTTCGGATTGATTCAGAGGGAGCTGCCTGGAGTCGAAGATCCGGAAACCGTACTGGGTATCCTTGATGGTGGTCAGCACTTGCGCTGCCGTGTACTTCTCCAGGCGCGCCTTGATCCGACAAAGGACGTCGTAGACATAGTCGCTCTCCCAGACCCCGTTGTGGGAGGCACCGATGTCCCGCCCGCCATGGCCCGCGTCCAGAATCACCGTCACCCCTTCCAGATCGCGGCTGATCACTTGATTCTTATAGCGCTCCACCTCACGCCGGCTCAGTTCGTACTCGATGCGGCGAGGGTCTCCAGGGGGGAGGAGCTCGGGAAGGATGTACTCCCGCGGGATCTTCACCTCGTACCCCACGGCCAGGCTGCGCACGTCCTCGATGCCGCTGCGCTTCGCCACGAGACTGGCCATTTGGTTTACGTCATCCGCATCCAGAAGTCCCGTGAAGCGGACCACCACGGCCGAATAGATCGCCTCCCCCTTCTTGAGGCGGTAGGCTCCATAGTCTCCCTGCTCGTCCCGGCCGAATCGTAGGTCCCCGACCTCGGTGGGAAGCGGTGCAGCGAAGGCAGGCAGGAGGAGCGACTTGTGGATCTTGATCACTTGTCCGGAGACCGGCCCCAGGTCACGAATACCGTTCATTTCCGCCACCGCCTGGAAGTTCTTCCCGTCTCCGGTGAGCCAGAGCGCCAGGTGCCAGAGACTCTCGGCGGCCACGGGAATGCGCCCCTTTCCCACCGGGTGAACCCAAAACTCCCCCTCCAGCCTGTCCTCGGGGAAGAGGCGCGCCATGGTCAGGTATTTGTAGGCATCTTGCAGCTCCTCGTAGGGAACCACCACGTACCGCTTCCTGGGTCCTGCCGCCGTTTCCGGGTTGAAAGCCCTGATTTCCTCCCAGCGAGCCGGGTCGCGCAATACCCGACGAGCCACCGATTCTGCGGTGTCTCCGTCGTGTCGGAGCACCTCCAGGAAGAGAGCGTTCTCCTCGCTCAGGAAGATGCGGATCTCCGCGCTGACTTCGAAGGTCCGAAGATTCTCAGGGAGCTGGAAAGCGGGGGATCGCGCCTGCGAGGTCTGATCCGCGGAGCCGGCCGGGTACGGCACCGCCACCAGGATCGCCAGGAGGGCGAAGCGTGCGCGGCGGGTCATCAGTCCTTCAGGGGTCCAGGGCTTTCGGGCGGTGGCGGGCTCGGAAGTTCAGGTCGGATTCCAGGGCTGCCGCGGCGCTGAGGAGGCGCGCTTCGCCGAAGGGGGGTCCCACCACCTGCAGCCCAATAGGGAGCCCCTCCCGTGACAAGGCGCAGGGAAGGGAGAGGGCCGGGATTCCCACCAGGTTGATGGTGGCTGTAAAAATGTCCGACAGATACATTTGCAGCGGATCCTCGGTCTTCTCCCCGAAGCGGAACGCCACCGACGGGGTTGTGGGGGTGATGATGAGATCCACCTGCTGGAAGGCTTCTACGAAATCATTCCTCAGGAGCGTTCGCACCTTCTGGGCCTTCAGGTAATAGGCATCGTAGTAACCGGAGCTGAGGACGTAGGTGCCCAGCATGATCCTGCGCCTGACCTCTTTGCCGAATCCCGCGGAGCGGCTCCTTCGGTACATTTCCGCTAGATCCTTGGCGCCCGCGGCCCTGAATCCGTAGCGTACGCCGTCGTAGCGCGCCAGGTTTGAGGAAGCCTCGGCAGTGGCCAAAATGTAATAGGTCGGTATGGCATAGTCCGTATGGGGAAGGGAGATTTCTTCCACACGGGCGCCCAAAGCTCGGGCTCGATCTAAGACGAAGCGGACGGCGTCTCCGACCTGGGAATCCAGGCCGCGCGGGAAATACTCCCGCGGGACGCCGATGCGCAGCGGGGCGAGCCCCCGGGACAGCTCTTCCACATAATCGGGTACCGGGACGCTGGCGGAGGTGGAGTCATGTGGATCCTGCCCCGCGATGACCGCCAGGGAACGGGCGATGTCTTCCACGGATTTGCCGAAGGGGCCGATCTGGTCCAGGGAGGAAGCAAAGGCCACCAGACCGAAGCGCGAGACGCGTCCGTAGGTGGTCTTGAGACCTGGAACTCCGCAGAAGGCCGCCGGCTGTCGAATGGAGCCGCCGGTATCCGATCCCAGAGCCAGGGGCACCATGTCTGCGGCCACGGCCGCTGCTGAGCCGCCGCTGGAGCCTCCTGGCACGCGCCCCAGGTCCCAGGGATTGCGGGTCTTCTCGTAGGCCGAGTTCTCGGTGGAGGAGCCCATGGCAAATTCGTCCATGTTGGTCTTGCCGAAGAGGACTGCACCGGCGTTGCGAAGGCGCTCTATCACGGTCGCATCGAAAGCGGGGATGAAACCGCCCAAAGTTCTCGAGCCGCAGGTAGTGGGATGTCCGGCGAGGCAGATCACATCCTTGATAGCGATGGGAAGACCTGCCAGAGGGCCCGGGTCCTCGCCCCTTGAGAAGGCAGCGTCGATGGCACGGGCGTCGGAGAGAGCCGCGTCCCGCAGCACGCAGCGGAATGCCAACACCCTGGGCTCCACGGCCTCCATCCGCGCGAGGCAAGCGCGGGTCGCCTCCTCCGCCGAGATCTCGCGGGAGCGGATCAGGGAGAGCTGCTCGCTACCGGTGAGGCGAAAGAGTTCGCGCATGGCGCCTGGCGCTCCATTACCGCGGGGCGAGCTTCTAGCCGATAACTTTAGGGACGCTGAAGTGCCCGTCTTTTGTTTCCGGGGAGTTGGCCAGAGCCCGCAAGACCTCGAGGGAAGGAGCAACACGGTCCTCGCGGAAGGCCTGATCCTTCTGGGTCACGTGGGAAGTGGGCTCGACTCGCTGGGTGTCGAGCTCGTTGAGCTTGTCGATGTAAACCAGGATGGAATCGATCTGCCGGGCGAAGATCCCCAGCTCTTCTTCGGAGAACTCCAGGTTGGCCAAGCGGGCTATGTGGCGCACCGTTTCGAGCTGGATGCTCATGGGATGTTGCTCCTCCCCGTGATATTCCCGGCCCCGCGCGGGCCGAAGCATAGAGGATGGAAGGAGAGAATTCAAGGATCGCCGGGAGCTTCTTGACTGACAGCGAGGGTACGTGGAGAATCTGACACCGTGCGAGTCACCCATGGATGGATCCCCACACTGATCCTCTCGCTCCTTGCCAGTGCACCCTCTCGGAAAGCGGTGGAACCGACGGTGTCGCTCACGGCGCCTGTGGACCTCAAAGTAGAAACGCTCCGCGTGGATGCCGGGGGTACCGAAACGCTCTTCACCGACGAAGCCCGGATCTTCTTGGGAAAAGGGGCGCTACTGGAAAGGGAGGTCACTCTCACGGGAAGGACCTCCGGAAGACTGATTGCGACGGAGAAGCTCCGGCTGCGCGCGGAGCTTCACCCCCTGGAGGTTTCGGAAGGGGGTCTCAGCCTCGCCCTCAGCCTCAAGGTCCGGGTGCTGGCAACCTCGGGAGGAACCCGCCTCCCCCGCGGAGAATCCACCCGGGCGCTCTCGCTACAGATCGCCCGCGGAGCCTCGGAGCTCGTTACGGTCTACGAATCGGTCGGGCTGGGTGCCAAAGTCACGCTGAATCTACGTTGGTCTCTTCCGGAGGAGGCGGAGCCGGAAGCGGACGCAGGGGTCCCTGTGGAGCTCGCAGCACGAATCTTCGAGCTGGGGGAATCGGGGGAGACATTATTGGCAGACAATCATCTGTTGGCTCTGGTGGGACACAGTGCATCCACCACGTTCGACCGGCTAGTGCCGTTATCCGGGGGTCAAGGGGAGAACAAGAAAGCTCGTCAGGACCGGATGGAAATCACTCTAACTCCTAGATATTTACTGGGGAAGAGCCTCAGCCTCACCCTGGAGGTGAGCGGCGAGCTGGTGACCTTGACCTCCGAGGGAAACCACACCCATCCCCTGGCCCACCAGGGCAACTACCTTCTCTCATCCGGAGTCCCCGCCAGTGCCGATCTGGAGGTTTCTTCCGATTCTGAGGTGAGGGAGGGGTGGGGCAGAGTCCGGTTCCGCCTGGAGGTCGCCGCCAGTTATTAAAGAGGATGCTGGTGCTCCTCTCCAATGATTCGGATGGTTTGACATAGCTTGCTGAGTCGACTAAGGTAAGGCCTCGTTTGGGCGGCCGTGACCTTTCGAATCTGTTCATCCCCTCGAGAGGTTATACCCTGACTACAGGCTTAAGGCTCTCAAGATTCCTGCCACTTCTCCTATTGGCGGTTTCCTACCCTACCGGTGTCGGCGTGACGGGGGAGGCAGATCTCCCTCTAGCGGGCGCCGCCATGGTGCAGGATCTCCTGGGCCGGGGCATCGCTGGAGTGGAGATCGCGGTTTTCGCGTTCGGGGTCCGGTCCAGTTCCCCGGTCGCTGTCTTGATGACCGATCAGCGAGGCCGCTTCAACCTTCAGGACCTCAACCCAGGGAGCTACCTCCTGGCTTTGAACAAGCCCGGCTACCAGATCCAGTTTGCTCGGGTGGACTCCCGTCTTCTTGCCCTGCTCCAAATTCGCCTCACCCGCGACGTCTCCACCCTTGGCGCCGCTCGAAGCACGGACCCTGATTCGATGGACTGGGTTCTCCGCCTTCCCCGGAGCGATGTTCTGAAAGAAGAACGGCCGGCAGCTACCATGCCTTCGGATCTTCAGCTCGGGGAGGGTCGGGAGCCTCCCGTGGCAGGAAGTGTGCCGGGCGGAGTTGTTGCAGAACTTGGGGCCGGCCGCATGCCGGTCAGCGCGGACGTAAGCCAGTGGTACGGCTCCACCCTCTCGGGAGTCGCGGGGAACCCAGGAGCGCCGGAATCCACGGAGCGGACCACCGCCCTGCAAGTCAGCGGGGACATTCTCGGACGGGGGAACTGGGAGATGCGAGGGGTAGCCCAAAGTCGCAGCCTCAACTCGAACGGCAATGACGCCCTGGCGATCGGCGGCGAGGCGAGGGACCTGGGGGCCAGTCGGCTCCGCCTGGCGATGCACTACGACCTGTCTGCCGACGATTCCGTCCAGGTGCAGGCGCGCTTCGACCGAGATCACTTCCGGTCGGAGGGAGGACTGCCAGTAGCCGCGCCGCCCAATCAGGAAGTGCGCACGGTCGGGTATCAGGCCAATTGGACACGGCGGATGGGAGAGGGCAGCGGACTGGATCTGGCCATGGGCTTCCTCGAGGCACAGGCCCGCATCCCCGAAGTCCCCCCGGAGGGTGGAGAGGCCATACCGGGGGCTGATGAATTCAATGACTGGCACTGGAACGCTGGGGCAGGGTATCAGATCCAACTTCCGAAGGAACATCGCCTTTCTCTCCTGGCGCGCAGCCGGATCTACAACTCCGAACAGCGGGAAGAGGGATGGATCCTGGCCCCCATTCGGTCCGATCTCTCCATGTTGGAAGCGGGTCAGCGAGGATGGTCGCTGTCGTTCTCGGGTGAGGATTCCTGGAAAGTGTCCCAGCCGGTAAGCCTCCTCCTGGGCCTGGAAACCCACCTGGCGGAGAGCCTCGAGCGGACGGTGATCTTGGTGCCCAGGGTAGGTGCCCGGAGGGAGGGGGCGAGCTCCTCCATGCAGGGGTGGATTCTCGTAAGGGCCAACAGTTCGGGGGTACAGGACAATGGGGCAAGCACCGGTAGCCAAAGCGCGGAATCGGGCCCGCTCGGATATCATGCCGAGATTCTGAGGAGATTTGCAGGTGAATGGGTGCTCAGGGGGCACGTAGAGCGGAATCCGCTGGGCGCCGAGGAGATTGCCGGGAGGACAGTGCCTGGTCCCGGGAGCTGGGCCTCGCCGTTTCTAAGAACATCAGGGGCATCGAAGGGAGTCTCGAGTCGGATCATGGCCGAATCGTGGGGCGGATGGCCAACGCCCTTTCCGACGCACCCGTGCAGGCGCTGGAAGACGGCACGGTTCGCTACCTGGCGCTGCGGGCCACGGCCAACGTCTTGAAGACAAACACACAGTTTCGGCTGAATTATACGCGCCTGGCCGGCCCGGACCCGTCCATCGCGCCAGCCATGTCTTCCCGTGCGTCCCGGGTCGACCTGGTGGTCTTGCAACCCATTTCCTTTGTCTCCAACCGCGGCGCTGGATCATGGAGGGTCCTCTTCGGCTACCAGGGGTCGTCCCGGGAAGCGCTACTCAACGCTGCAGGGGCGGAGCCGACGGTACCCGAAAAGATTCATCGCTTCAGCGGCGGCGTCGGGGTGAGCTTTTGAGTAAATCTACCCGGCTTCTAGTGCTGCTCCCGGCGGGATTACTGCTGTGCCTGGGCGGACTCAGCTTCCTGAACAGGGCCGCCACGCTTCACGGCGAAGACGGCGTCACCTGGGCGGAGAGCGGTCAGGGACTCGAAGCCGCGAGGGTCGAGGAGGGGAGTGCCGCTGATCTGGCGGGCCTGCAGCGCGGAGATCGGCTCCTGCGTGTTGAGGGAGTCGCCCCGACTCGCGCACGCGGGGTGCGCGACCTGCTCTGGGGACGGGAGGGGAGGCCCACGACTTACCGTATCCAGCGGCGCGAGGAATCACTGGATCTGTCCGTGGTGCCCCGTCCCAGCGGTGAGGAGAACCGCCTGTACTACTATCTTTGTGTGGTGGCGGTGCTGGCCCTGGGCGCCGGTTGCCTCGCCCTGATCAACCTGCCGGCAGATCCGGCGGCGCCGACTCTGTATGGCCTCTGCCTCGCCCTCTTCGCCGTGCTGGCCCTCTCTCCCGGGGGAAGTGCCGGGGCTCTGGATTGGGTTTTCTACTGGGGAGATCTGGCAGGAAGGCTGCTCCTCCCGCCGCTCCTGATCCAGTTCATTCTTCGCTTGGAGAGCGACCCTGAAACGAGTCGCTCACCGCGAGGCAGGGGAATGTGGCTCTACCTGCCGGCCGCCGCGCTGGGTAGCCTCGCCCTTTACCTGATTCCCTTGCGGGGGGCGCTGACCTTCACCGATCCGGCGTTCGCGATACGGTGGAAGGATCGCCTGGAGCTTTTTTACCTGACCGGCTTCGCTATCGCCGCGGTGATCCTCCTCTGCCTGAAGCTCTGGATCTGTACCCGCGCTCGGGCGCGCTGGCGACTGCGATGGGTGGCGGCCGCCGCAGTGGCAGGACTCCTTCCTCCGGCAATCCTCTACCTGTTACCACTTGCACTGGGGATTCCGGTGGGGAGGGCAGGTGAGATCGCGGTGCTCCCGCTCGCGGCGGCCCCCCTCGGGTTCACCGCGTCTTTATTCCAAGAGCGCAGCGTAGATCTGGCCCGTTCGCTGCGCGCGGCCGTGCGCTGGCTGACCGCGGGCTCGGTGTTTCTGGCCGCCGGCTTGGCCTGTTCATGGCTATTGGCGTACCTGTCCGGGGGGAGCGCTTCTTCCGGAGTTCTTGCCGAGGTCGTCCTGCCTCTCGCCGTAGCCTCCGTGCTGTCGATACTGCTGTACCGTCCGCTCTCGCGGATTACGGACGACATTCTGGCCAGGAAGGCTACGGACGTCTCGCGCCTCCTTTTCGAGTTTCGCAACGACCTGAACGGAGAGATTCTGCTGGGGCCGCTGGCAAGCCGGTTGGTCGGTCGCTTGGAAGCAGCCCTGGATGTCCGTCCGGTCCTGCTGCTGGTGGAGGGGTCCCGACCACGAACGTTCCGTCCCGCACACCCCGCTCTTTGCGGGCCGGAATGGAGCTTGGACCTCTCGGAGACGGAGGTCGAAGGACTGTCAAGAAGGGAACTTGTTCTCATGGAGAGCGCGGAGGCGGTGTTCCCGGAAAGGGCGCGAGAGTCCCTGAGGCTGGCGGGCTATGGCTACCTATTTCCCATGGTCATCCAGGGCGAGCTCCGCGCGATCCTCCTGGTGGGCCGCCACCGGGACGCTTCGGCGTTGGAGGGAAGAGAGCTGGACGCCCTAGCGGGGCTTGCTGCCCAGGCGGCAAGGTCCGTGGAGGCGGCCCGTCTCTACCGGGAAATCCAAGAGCGGATCAGCAGGGAGGAGCGGTTGCGCCGGGAGACCCAGGCAATCCTCGAGTACAGTCGCATCGGAATCCTGCTCGTGGATGCCTCCGGCCGCGTCACGTCGGCCAACCGCTCGGCGGTTGAGATTTTGGGCCATCCGGATCTCCTCGGGAAGCAGGTGCACGATTTGCTGCCACGAGGGCTCCTCATGCTCTTGGATCGATCCGGGAAAGAAGGCCGAGGAGAACGGGAGGGGGAGAGGGTCTTTCGATTTTCCTTCGGGGCCGCGGACGGGGCCAATCGCGTGGTGAATGCGACCCGCGCCTTCTTGGGTGGAGACCCTTCCGCGGGGAGAGTTTATACGCTCGACGACATCACGGAGGTTGTCGGCCGGGAAGAGAAGATGGCTCGACAAGACCATCTGGCGGCTATGGGGATGTTGGCGTCCGAAGTTGCCCATGAGGTGAATACGCCGCTGACGGGCATTGCCAGCTATACCCAGATGCTCATGGTGCGATTGAAGTCTCGTCTTCCGGAGATGGAACTGTTGAGAAAAATCGAGAGCCAGGCTTTCCGAGCTGCAGGAATTACCGGCTCGGTGCTGAGCTTCGCGCGAGCGAAAGAGCAGGAGCCGCCCCAGCTTTTCGACGCGGGCCCGGCGATCGCCGAGAGTCTGGCCCTCTTCGAGTCCCATTTGAAGGGGAAGCGAATCCGCCTTTCCACCGAACGAGCGCCGTCCCTGCCGCCCATCCGGGGTCACCGAGGAAAGATCCAGCAGGTGATCCTGAATCTTCTTATGAACGCGGCGCAGGCGCTGCCCTCGGGAGGCGAAATCCGTCTGGCCTTGGATCGGGATGGGGAATCGGTTCGCATCCGCGTCTCCGATAATGGGGTGGGCATTCCTTCAGGGATACTTCCGCGAATCTTCGAACCCTTCTTCACGGCCCGTCCCAATGGAAAGGGAACGGGTTTGGGGCTGTCGGTGGTGCGGCAGATCGTCGGGGAGCACGGCGGGCGCATCCACGTGGAGAGCGTGGAGGGTGCGGGAACCACCTTCACGGTTGCCCTCCCCGTCGCCCTCTGCCCACGGGATGCCGAGGAGGTGGCCGATGGGGCGTAGGTCTTGGCAACTGGGCGGCGACGCTTACGGCCGCCACCAAGGAAGAGACGGACAGCCTTGCGGGGCCCCCCCCGGGAGCGGTAGCAGGCAAGGTGATGAGACCCGGAGGAAGCCCGCTTTCCGGCGCGCGAGTGATCCTCCGGCAAAGAGAACAGGTGTGGACCGCGCTGACTGACGAGAAGGGCGAATACTGCTTCTGTCGGGTGCCGCCTTCAGGAAGCTATGTTTTGGAGATTGAGATGGAGGGCTTCGCCGGGGTGATGGATCGCGACTTCGGTGTGTCGCGTCTCAGGGTAGCTGTGCGCAATGCCATCCTCGAGCCTCTCTCGAGTTACCACCCGCAGTCCGGGAGTGCAGCAACGCCATGAGTCAATCCGTAGGGACGCCCTCCCATCGGGCCCGAATCCTTGTCGTTGAAGATGAAGCGGTCATTCAGGAGGTGTTATCCCAGCTGCTCCGCGAAGCGGGCCACGAGCCGATCCTGAGCGTCTCAGGGGAAGAGGCTCTAGGGCTTCTGGATCGCGAGGCCTTTGACTTGCTGATCGTCGACTTGATGCTTCCGGGCATGGGGGGCCTGGAGCTTCTGCGCACGGTCAAGACACGCGAACCGGACCAGGTGGTCGTGATGATCACCGCCTTCGGCTCGGTCGAGACCGCGGTCCAGGCCATGAGGGAAGGGGCCTTCCACTATCTGACCAAGCCTTTCCGGCACGAAGAGGTCTTGCTGACGGTCCGAAACGCCCTGAGTCAGAAAAGCCTTCTCTCGGAGAACCGAGCCCTACGTCGGGCCCTGTCGTGGCAGGCCCGGAATGGGGAGTTGGTAGGCAGGAGCCCGCAGATTATGGAGCTCCAGAGCATGCTAGATCGCATCGCCCCCACCCGGAGCACCGTGCTCATCCAGGGAGAAAGCGGCACCGGGAAAGAGCTGGTGGCCCATGCCATCCATCAGAGAAGCGCCCGGGCCGACCGGCCGTTCGTGGTTGTGAACAGCGGGAGCGTGCCGGCGGATCTGTTGGAGAGCAACCTCTTCGGCCATCGGAAGGGGGCCTTTACGGGAGCGGTGGCCGCCAAGAAGGGGCTCTTCGAAGTCGCCGATGGCGGATCCCTTTTCTTTGATGAAATCAGCTCCATCCACCCCGACGTCCAGTCCAAGCTCCTGCGGGTCATTCAAGAGAGGGAGTTTCTGCCCCTGGGCGCAGTGGAAAGCGTGCGGGTGGATGTGAGGATCATCGCCGCCACCAACATCGACCTGAAAGAGTTGGTGGACCGGGGACAGTTCCGTGAAGATCTGTTTTACCGCCTCAACGTGATTGTGGTAAATCTGCCTCCCTTGAGGGACCGTCGGGAAGATGTTCCGCTGTTGGCAGAGCATTTTCTGCGGCGCTTCGCCGAAGAAAACGGACGACCGCTCCCTCAGATCCGACCGGAGGCCCTGGCGGCCTTGACCGCTTACCCCTGGCCGGGCAACGTGCGGGAGCTCGAAAACGCACTCGAGCGCGCCGTGGTCCTCGGCAATGGAGGCTCGATTGGGCTCGATCTTCTTTCGGAAGAAGTCAGGGCAGGGGATGCAATCCATGCAGTCCCTCTGGAGGATCTGGCGGCCGGGGAGTTTTCCTATGCGGAGACGGTGGCGCGCTTCGAGCGTGAGTTGATCGAGGAGACCCTCGCTCGCGCCCGAGGAGTGCAGCGGAAGGCTGCCAGGCTGCTCGGCATTAAGCCGACGACCCTGAACGAGAAGA
>QHVQ01000068.1 GCA_003222305.1 Acidobacteriota bacterium
GGCAGGTCGATGGCCTGCCGTTCCCGGATGCTCTCGGCGAAGTAATTCACCAGATTCTGCATGAAGCCGTTGGGGCGCAGGAACGTAAAGGAAAGCCCGGACTCCTCGATGTGCTTTTCCGAGGCCCGGTGCCAGCGGGCGAAGGCCCCCCCTTCCTCGGAGGCGCGCCAAACGGAAAGCTTCACCAGGTGCCGCACGCCGGCCTGCTTCGCCTCCTCGACCACCCCCGCCTCCCTCTCCGCCAGACGCGGAGAGATGGCGCTCAGCAGGAACACTTGCGTCACGCCGCGCAGCGCCGTGCGCAGGGTCTCCGGCTTCGCAAAATCCAGGATCAAACAGTCCAGCCCCGCCCTGCGCGCCTGCGCCGCCTTCACCTCGGAGTGAAAGGCCGCCCGGAAGTCGATCCTTTCCCGGGAAAGGGAGCGAATCACCTCCCCGCCGACGGTTCCTCCGGCCCCGGTTACCAGAATCATGGGCTACCTCGCCGTCTCCAGGACGATGCGGGTGAGCATCTCCTGCCCCAGGATGAAGGCCTCCAGGGCGATCTTCTCATCGTTGGCGTGCATGGTTCGCAAGTCCTCCTCCTGGATGGGGAACGGCAGGAGTCCGTACGCTACCATGCCACGCTGCCGTAGCACCTGCGAGTCGGTCCCCCCGGGCGACATGTAGGGGACCACCGGGATGCCCGGAGCCATCCCGGCCGCCACCTTCTTGATGGCGGCGTAGAGGCGGGTATCCGAGCGGGAGGGGGGAGCCGGCGGATTGAATTCTCTGGCCGGAGTCACCTCCACCTTAGGGTCGCCGATCGCCTGCCGCAGCATCTCGCCGAATTGCTTGACGTCTGTTTCCGGGAGGATGCGGCAGTTGAGGTTGGCCTGAGCCTCGGCGGGGATGACATTCTCCTTGTAGCCGGCCTTGAGCAGGGTGGGGGTGCAGGTGGTGCGGAGCATGGCGTTGAAGTTGGGGTTTCGTGAGAGCACCTCGGCGCAATGCTTGGCTTCGGCCGGAACCTCCAGCTTGCCCGCGCAATCTCCCATCTCTCCCGGCAGGGCCTGGGCGAGTCCCGTGAAGAAAGCCCGAGTGGTCTCGTTGAGGACCACGGGAAACGGGTGGGCCGCGATCCGTCCGATGGCTTGGGCGAGACGCTCCACGGGATTCTCACCCGCCGGGATGGACGAGTGGCCCGCCACCCCATGGGCGACGAGGGTGAAGTCCTGGTAGATTTTCTCGGTGGTTTGGACGGCCACGTACTGGAATTTTCCTTTGCCGTCCCAGATGACCCGACCCCCTTCGTTCAAGACCAGCTCGGCGTCGAAGAGATCCGGGTGCTTCGCCAGGAGGAAGTCCATGCCGTAGGTGCCTCCCGCCTCCTCGTCAGCCTCTGCCAGGAAGATCACGTCCCGGGAGAGCTTCACCTGGTTGCGGGCCAGCAGGAGCATCACCTCCAACTCCGCCGCGGCCATTCCCTTGTCATCCAGGGTGCCGCGTCCCCAGAGGTAGCCGTCTTTCACCACACTCTCGAAGGGGGGAACGCTCCAGTGATCCTTCTCGACCGGGACCACGTCGATATGGGACATGATGAGGAGCGGTTTCTGGGTCCGCGAGCCCTTATAGCGGACCATCAGGCTCCCCCGCCCGGGCTCCGATTCGAACAGCTGGGGCTCCAGCCCGGCTTTGCGGAGCTGCTCGGCCAGATAGGCGGTAACCCGCACCTCATTCCCCGGGGGATTGCTGGTATCCAGGCGTACGATGGCCTTCAGGTGCTCCAACCCCTCCGTCCCCGCCCTCCGGTAATCGAGGGACGAGAGAGCCTCACCGGCGGAGGCGAGGCAGGGTAGGAGCATAGCCGCCACGATCGGCGCCAGCCCCGCCCGGAACCGCCTGCCGAGGTTCGCCATCAGCGATCCCTCTCGAGGAGAATCAGGTCGTGGAAGTAGCCGGGCGGAATGGTGCCCTGCGAAAGAAACCTCTCATGGAACTGCTTCCCGGAAAATTTATCTCCGCGCGACTTGTGATACGCCTCCCGCAGCTCCAGGATGGCAGCCTTTCCCAGGTGATAGGTCACCGCCTGGGTGGGCCATTTGGAGTAACGGTAAATGGCACGCCGGGCGGTGTCGCAGGAGGCGCGGCGGATGTCGTCCGCGGCAGGCGCGCGGCAGGCCCCAGGCAGGAAGTCGACGTTTTCGGTGTAGTAGTCCACCGCCTGGTCGAAACTGAGGCGCCCCGTGTGCAGGCCCGTGTCCAGCGGAATCCGGGCGTCCCGAAGCAGCTGTCCCTGAAGCTGGTAGAGGTGCTCCTCCGGCGTGTAGAAGCCGTCGGGGGAGCCGGGCTGGGGCTCCGCCATGAGCGCCTCGGCGTAGAGGGCCCAGCCTTCGGCGGCGGGGCTGTCTTCCCACATGGAGGAAGAGTCCTCCACCGCTCCCGGCGTCAGCCACCGGATGGGGGAGACCGCGGTGTGGCGCGTCCGGAGGAACTGATAGTACCAGTCGTGTCCGGGGAATCCCTCGTGGGCGCAGAGGTCCGCCATGGCGTGGAAATTGTTTTCTTTCAGGCGCCCCACGTCTCCTTCGGTGGGAGTGAGGTAGAAGCGCCCGATGCCAGTCTTCTTGAAAGGGGGTGCCGGGTAGTAGGACGCTTCCACGCTCTCGCGGAGGACCGCCGGAGTCTCCATGATGTCCAGCCGATAATCGGCAGGGAGGTCGAACATCCCTTTCTCCCGAGCGTAGGCCACCAGCTTGAAAGCCTTCTCCCGGAAGGCCGTGAACATCTCCCCGTCCGATTTGGGGTAGTCCTGGGAGAGCAGGTCCAGGATCCGGCGCACGGAGGCTCGGCTCGAAGCCGCGTCGGTCCAAGAGAGTTTCAATCCACGTCTCTCGGCGATGGTTCGGGCGGTGGCGGCCATCAATGTCTGCGTCTCGGCCACCTGCTTCTCGCCATAGTCGTACAGCTCCGATGCATGGCGGTCGAACCTCAGATTGTTGGCGAGAGCCCAATCATACTCGGCCTCGCCCACGGCGTAACGGTCGGCGCGGTACGGCTTCCGGAAGGGCGCTTTCCCCGCCTCCAGAAAAATCTCCCTCAGACTGCGGGCGAAATCTCCGTAGGCCACCCCGGCGGCGAGGGAAACGGTGCTGATGGCGCCGGAAATCCTGTCACGATACGTCTGTTTGGAGAGATAGATCCGCACCTGGTCCCGCAGCTTTTCCCGGAAATAGGCAGCGTTGCTCTCGGCACCCCGGATGCCGTCGGTCTCCACCATCCGATGGTCCGGGAAGTTTCCCATGGAGATTCCCTCGCGGATGTTCTTCAACGAGGTCTCCAGGTAGGAGGGGATGCGACCCACCCTCTCCACCAGGGCCATCCATTCCTCTTCGGTTCCGTAGTTCCCGCCGCCCAGGTCGGTCATCTGCTGAATCTGCCAGTCAACGGCCCGAAACGGCTCCACCACATAGGTGTCCAGTGAACGCTGGTAGTACTTCCGGTCCAGGGACTGGTGCAGCAGGAAGCGGATCTGAGCCTGCATGACCCGGTAGTCCACGCCGTCGGCGGGAGAGAGCTTGGCGGGATCCAGCGCGGCCAGCTTCGCCTGGACGGCGCGGTAGAACTCCGTCTCATCCCGCCGTCCGATCGTCGAGTAGTCCTTGAGACGGCGCAGCGTCACCGCCAGCTCCGGGCTCACGCCGTCCCCGCCCAAGTAGGTCGAGGTAACGGGGTTGAGCTTGAGGAATCCGATGAAATACTCCTGCCGCAGGGCGGCGAAATCGTCCAACTTCTTAATCTCGCGACAGGAGGCAAGAGAAAGGAGGCTCGCCAGCGCGGCGCTGCCGGCCACGAAGGGGCGCCATGGCATGCGGGAATCCTCCGAAACGGAAGCGCTAGAGCTTCGCGGACGACATTTTAAGCAGGACATTCCAGTGCTCCCGGCTCACCGGTACGAACGAGAGGCGCGGCAGGCGGAGGAGCTCGAGGCCCTTGAGACGGGGGTTCGTTTTCATGGCTTCCAGCGTCACCGGGCGAGCCAAGGGCCGCACCGGCTCGATATCCACCACGGCCAGGGCCGGGTCGTCGTGCCCGGGATCGGGATAAGGCGCCCCGACGATCCGGGCGACGCCCACGGCGGCCCTGACGTCGCCGGTGTGATAGATCAGCGCCAGGTCCCCGCCGCGGGCGATTCGCAGATACTGCAGCGCCAGGGCATTGGTAATGCCGTCCCACCTCTCCCGCTTTTTCTTCAGGAGATCGTCGAAGGAATATACGGAGGGCTCGGTCTTCAGGAGCCAGTGCTGGATGGGCATGGCCGCGTCATTCTCCTTCAGCGTGAAAGGACTGTCAACCGCGGCATGGCGGGCGGATTTTGGCAGCCGGAGGGACGGCGGCGCGTTTACAGGCCATGGCAAAGCGACTATGATCCGCCCGGTCCACTTCCTTCCGAAACCCGCTGCGCGAAAGGATTCCATGCAGGCATCCTGGCGTGAGAACCGACTGGCCCGAGAGACGAGCCCCTACCTCCTCCAGCACGCCCACAACCCGGTGGACTGGTATCCCTGGGGCGAGGAGGCGCTGGGGCGCGCCCGGGCGGAGGACAAACCGGTTCTGCTTTCCATCGGCTACTCCGCGTGCCACTGGTGCCACGTGATGGAGCGGGAGTCCTTCGAGGACGAAGCAACGGCCAAGCTGATGAACGAGGGGTTCGTCTGCGTCAAGGTGGATCGGGAGGAGCACCCGGACCTGGACATGATCTACATGAACGCCGTGCAGATCATGACCGGCTCCGGCGGCTGGCCCCTGAATGTCTTCCTGACGCCGGAGCTGAAGCCCTTTTACGGAGGCACCTACTTTCCCCCCGACGAGCGTCACGGGATGCCGTCGTTCAAGGCGGTGCTGGAGCGCGTATCCCGCGCCTACCGGGAACAGCGGGGGAAGGTGGATGCCAGCGGGACTCAGATCCTCTCCTACGTGAACCAGCTCTCCAAGGCCGTCCCCTCTCGCGACATGCTCACCGAGGATCTGCTCCTGACGGCGCTACGGGATTTGAAGACACGTTTCGATGATCGGCTCGGAGGCTGGGGCGCGGCACCGAAGTTTCCCAACGCCGCCGGGATCGGGCTGCTTCTCAGGGTCCACCGCCGGCACCACGACTCGGAGGCGCTGCGCATGGCGGAGCTGACGCTGGAGAAGATGGCGCTGGGCGGAATCTACGACCAGCTGGGGGGCGGATTCCACCGCTATGCCACCGACGCCCGTTGGCTGATTCCCCATTTCGAAAAGATGCTCTACGACAACGCGCTGCTCGTCGTCGCCTATCTCGAGGCCTACCAGGTGACCCGCCGCCCCCTGTTCACGAGAGTGGCGCGGGAGTGCCTCGATTACGTGCTCCGGGAGATGACTGCTCCGGAGGGAGGGTTCTTTTGCGCGGAGGATGCCGACAGCGAGGGGGTGGAGGGGAAGTACTACGTCTGGACGCCGGAGGAGGTCGTCACAGTGGCCGGCGCGGAGGCGGGACGGGCCTTCTGTGCCTACTATGATGTCCGCCCCGACGGAAATTGGGAGGGGCACTCCATTCTGCACATCACCCGCCCCACGGAGGAGGCGGCACGGGAGCTGGGCATCGCGGCGGAAAAGCTCGAAGCGCGCGTGGCGGAGGCCAAGGGGAAGCTGCTGGCGGTGCGCGCGGGGAGGGTCCACCCGGGGCTGGACGACAAGACTCTTACGTCGTGGAACGGCCTCATGATCTCCGCCTTCGCCCGGGGATACCAGGTCCTGGAAGACTCGCGATACCTCGAGGGCGCGAGGCAGGCGGCGCGCTTCGTGCTGGGCACCTTGCGTTCCGGCGACGGCGGGCTGCTGCGAACCTATCGGCGAGGATCGGCACGGCTCGAGGGGTGCCTGGACGACTACGTCTTCATGGCGGCGGCCTGCCTGGACCTTTACGAGACCGATTTCGATGCAGCCTGGGTGCGGGAAGCCCGCGCGCTCCTGGACCGTGCGGTGGACCGGCTCTGGGACCCGGAAGACGGAGCCTTCTTCTTCACCCCCGCGGACCAGAAGGATCTGGTGCTGCGCTCCAAGACCGGTTACGACGGCGCCCTCCCCTCGGGAAACTCCGTGGCGGCGTTGGCGCTTCTCCGTCTGGCGCGGCTCACGGGCGAAGAAGCCTACGCCGATCGCGCCGTCGCCATTTTGCGGGCCTATCGGGAGCCGCTGGAGCAGATGCCGGCGGCCTTCGGCGCGCTGCTCTGGGCGCTGGACTTCTACCTGGACACCGCGAAGGAGGTGGCGCTGGTGGGCCCCAGCGCGGCGGCGGAGATGCGGGAGTTCCTCCGCCTGATCCGCCGGCGCTTCGTGCCCAACAAGGTGGTGGCCTTCTCGGAGGCGGAGGCTGCGCAGGGGTCGGAGGCGATGCCCCTGCTGCAAGGAAAGGTGGCACTGGGCGGAAGGCCCACGGCCTACCTGTGCGAGCATTTTCGCTGCAAGGCTCCGACCACCGACCGGGAGATGTTCGAGAAAATGTTGACGGCCGTTTAGGGGGAGGCGGCAAGCATGACCGTTCGGCGAGTCTCGATCGCCGTGCCCACCGAGAGGAAAACGCAGATCGTCAACGTGACCGCGAAGGTCCGCGGGACGTGCGAGAAGCTCGGCGTCTCCCAAGGGGTTCTCGTAGTCTCAATCCGCCACACCACCTGCGCCGTCTGTGTGAACGAGGACGAGGCGGGACTGCGCCACGATTTCGAGCGGCTGGGAGAGTCGCTCCTCAGCCCGTTTCGCGGCGAGCACGGCTACCGGCACGACCGGATCGACGACAACGCCCAGGCCCACCTGACCTCCGTCCTTCTGGGAAACTCCATCACCCTGCCGCTCGCGGACGGCCAGCCTCTGCTCGGCACTTGGCAGAGCATCCTGCTTCTGGAGATGGATGGTCCTCGTCCCCGGACGCTGGACCTCACCCTCCTGGGCGACTAGCGCAGGACTCTCGAGAAGGAATCAGGGGCACGCCGGGATGGAGGCATCCCTCTGCACCGTGCCGTACGTCCCGACACCGCAGGAATTCCTGGCGCGGGAAAGGTACCAGTAGGCGAAGCCGGCGGCGGGGTCGGGGCGCGGATCGGTGCCGGAGGAGAGCGAGGCGGATTGAAGGCAGGCGGCCGCGGCGAAGTCGATCCCTGTGCCTGGGCCAAGACTTCCCGAAGTCAGGTCATAGGAAGTTCCCGGTCCGGCCACGCTGTCCTGGCTGTCCCATCCGAGCGCGGCGGGAGGCACGAGCGTCAGGCTGGAGGTCTCGCGGGGCGGTTGCCAGACTTGCGGGTTGCCATCGTCACAGTCGCCGCCGCAAGAGGTAAGACCGTCCGCATCCTGATCGAATCCCTCGTCGATGCCGTCGATGCAATTGTCATCCACTCCGTTGCAAATCTCTACGGCGCCGGGGTGAATAGCGGGATTGGCGTCGTTGCAGTCCCCCGCGCAGACGCTATACCCGTCTCCGTCGAGGTCGGTGTTCTGGCCGAGGGCGTAGCGGCCGCCGGTATTCCGGAACGCATCTCCAAATCCTCCCCACACCAGCATCCAGCCACCCATCCAGAGAGCAGTGTGCTGCTGCCGACCGGCAGGGGCGCCCGTGGTGCTGACCGCGCTCCAGAGGTCGGTGGAAGGATTGTAGCGGGCGCCCGTATTCTGATAGGTGCCCGCCAGCCCGCCCCAGATCACCACGGTGCTCCCGGCGGCGACGCCGCTGTGACCGGTCCGGGGAGTGGGCGCTCCGAAGACCGAAGTGAGTGCCCAGGTGTTGGAGCCGGGATTGTAACGGCTTCCCGAGTTCATGGCGGAGGTGCCGTTGGTGCCGCCCCAAACCACCATGACGCTCCCGTTCCAGGTGGCCGTATGAAGATACCGGGCGGCGGCGATGCCGGTGCCGGTGGAGGTGGCGGTGAGCCAGCTGTCCGCGGAGGGGAGATACTGCGCTCCGGAATTGAGCGCGGTGCCGGCGCCGTCGCGGCCGCCCCAGACGACCATCAGCGCCCCGGTCCAGACCGCGGTGTGATCGCGCCGTGGGGCGGGGGCGCCGGTCAGGGAGATCCCCGACCATGCATCGGAGACCGGATTGTACCGACCGCCGCTGCCCAGCGCCGTGGAGAGATCGGGTGTGCCTCCCCAGACGACCATGACGGAGCCACTCCAGATGGCGGTGTGAGACGTGCGAGGCGAAGGAGCCCCCGAGGTGGAAGTGGGGGACCAGGTGTCGCTGACCGGATCGTAGCGTCCGCCGGTGTCGAGAGTGGCGCTCCCGTCGTTTCCGCCCCAGATCACCATCACGCTTCCCGTCCAGACGGCGGTGTGCGCGCTGCGCGACGTGGGCGCGCCCGTGAGGGAAACCGGCGACCAGACGTCCGCCAGGGGATCGTAGCGGGCTCCGTCTCCAAGTGCTCCCGACCCATCGCGCCCGCCCCAGATCAGCATCGCGGTCCCGGTCCAGACGGCCGTATGGCCGGCCCGGGGCGGGGGAGCCGTCCCCATCGAAGTCGGCGTCCAGGTTCCGCCTCCCGAAGGATCGTACCGACCGCCGCTGTTGAGATAGCTGCCGGCCGAGGCCGTGCCTCCCCAGACGATCATCCGATCGCCGGTCCAGACGGCGGTGTGATTGCGACGGCCCGAAGGCGCGTCGAGCGCCGCGGCGATTTCCCAGGCGTCCGCCACGGGATCATAGGCCCTTCCCGTGTTCAGACCGTCGGCTCCCGCTTCGCCTCCCCAGATCAGCATCCGGTTGCCGGTCCAGACGGCGCTGGCTCCGCGGCGGGCCGAGGGCGCGTTTGTAGCCGACGTCGGGCTCCAGGCATCGAGCGCCGGGTCGTAGCGCCCGCCGGAGTCGAGCGGCGCGCCGTTGGTGCCGCCCCACACGACCATGAGGCTCCCGGTCCAGACGGCCCGCGCTCCCGAGCGGGCGGCGGGAGGCAGCGTGAGCGACGTCGCCATCCAGGTGTTGGTGGAAGGATTGTAGCGCCCGCCGGTGTTGACGTAGGTGCTGTTGTACCCGCTCCAGATCACCATCGCGCTTCCGCTCCATACCGCAACGTGATCGAAGCGTCCGGCGGGGGCGGAGTTGGTGGACATGGCGGTCCAGGAATCCGCGGCGGGATCGTAGCGGCCACCGGAGTTCAAAGCGAAGACGCTGCTCTTGCCGCCCCAGACGAGCATCTCCGAGCCGGTCCAGACGGCGGTGTGGTTGGAGCGCCCACCTGCCGCATTGATCGTCGAAACCGGGAGCCAGGCGTCGGTGAGGGGGTTATACCGTCCGCCGGTGCCCAGGGCGCTTCCCCCCGACTGCTGTCCCCCCCAGACGATCATGGTCGTACCGGTCCAGACCGCGGTGTGATTCTGGCGCTCGGTGGGTGCCCCGACAGTGGAGGTAGAAGACCAGGTGTCGGTGAGGGGATCGTAACGGCTCCCGGTGTTGAGCAGGTGCGAGCCGTTGAAGCCCCCCCAGACAATCATGGTCGTGCCGGTCCAGACCGCGGTGTGGTATTCCCGCGGGTCGGGGAGATCGTCCAGGGATCCGTTGTCCCACGTGTTGTCGGGGGTGCAGCCGGAAGTCTCCAGATTAATTCCCTCCGGAATGGCCGGCAGGGTATCCAGGCTCGAGGCGGCGGCGCCGACACTCCCCTCGTCCAGACCGGGTGCCGTGGCGTCCCACCAATGCTCGTAGGAGACCGGCGCGCGGGGCGCGGCGGTGGCGGCATCGCCCTCCTCCTCGCGCCCTCGCGGTTCCTGAAAACGCGAAGCATCCGCAAAGAAGCTGTGGATCAGCCGCTGGGCCAGCAACGGCCGCGCGAAGCATTCATGGAAGACGAAGCCGTCATTTCCCAGCGCCTCGTAGATCTCGCGCAGCCTCTCCGGGAAGCGAGTGCTCCCGGCGATTCGTCTCGCCTCATGCCGGAGCGCCTCGCCGCTGATCGGAGCGTGCCAGTACCGATCCAGGGCCGCGGATTACTTGAGATAGGTCCTCACCTTGCTCT
The DNA here is from genome assembly GCA_003222305.1 of Acidobacteriota bacterium. Classification (GTDB taxonomy): domain Bacteria; phylum Acidobacteriota; class Polarisedimenticolia; order Gp22-AA2; family AA152; genus AA152. The sequence continues at coordinate 10,005 of QHVQ01000068.1, forward strand.
CGAGAATCTCCCTATCAGGTGGGAGTAGTAGACCCTTTCGATGGCGCGCTGCGCTTCGATCCTCTCCTCGAAGCTCAGCTCTCGGGCGGCGGGCGAGGCGGTGAATCCCCACGCCGCCGGCGCCAGAAGAAAAGAAAGAATCAGCATGTTGCGTTTCACGGAGGCGACCCACGGATCCACTCGACAGCGCGAAAGGGCCGCCCCGCAGGCCGTTTGGCCCGGCGACCCTGCCACGCTTTGAGGGGTTCATCTCAGACGATACGGTGATCCGGTGGCATGTCAAGGAAGAAATAGAAACGGGGCGTGGGAGTGCGCAAGCCGCTGCAGCGGAAGCGTGCAGCGGCTTGCACAATCAGGCGCTCACTGCCGGGAGCGAGAAGGCGCTCGCAAGTCTCGCGGCGCGAGCGGCGGCGTCACGGACAGGGCGGAATGGAAGAGTCGCGCAGCGCCGTGCCATACGTCCCGACACCGCAAGAGTTCCGGGCCCGAGCCAGGTACCAGAAGGCCGACCCGGGGGCGGGATCGGGACGGGAGTCGGTATAGCCCGTGGGTCCCGCCGACTGCAAGCAGGTGCTAGTCGCGAAACCGAAGCTGCCCGCCACGAGGAAATCCCCGCCGGAGACGAGATCGTAGGTGCCTTCGGGCCCGGTGAGTGCTCCCTGATCGTCCCAGGTGAGGGTCGTGGAGCCCGTCGCGTCCACCGTGAGATTCGCCACCTCGATCGGCGAGAACCAGACCAGCGGGTTGCCATCGTTGCAGTCATCGCCGCCGCAGACCCCGCTCACATGCGAGTCGTGATCCAGATCGGCGGGTGGCCCCGCCTGACAGGCGCCCGCCTGACAAATGTCGGATGCGGTGCAGGGATTGCCGTCTTCGCAAGTCGTTCCATCAGGCTTGGGCGGATTGGAGCAGAGGCCCGTGCCGGAGTTGCAGGTCCCGGCATCGTGGCATTGATCACTGGCGCTGCAGACGACCGGATTGGCTCCGCTGCAGGCGCCGCTCTGGCACGTGTCGGTCTGGGTGCAGGCGTTGCCGTCGCTGCAGGTGGATCCATCGGGCTTGGGCGGATTGGAGCAGAGGCCCGTGCCGGTGTCGCAGGTCCCCGCGTCGTGGCAGGAGTCGCTGGGGGTGCAGACGACCGGATTGGCTCCGGTGCAGGCGCCGCCCTGGCAGGTATCGGTCTGGGTGCAGGCGTTGCCGTCGCTGCAGGTGGATCCATCGGGCTTGGGCGGATTGGAGCAGAGGCCCGTGCCGGTATCGCAGGTCCCCGCGTTGTGGCAGGAGTCGAGAGGCGTGCAGACGACCGGGGTGCCGGCGCAGGCGCCGCCGGCTTGGCACACGTCGCTCGTGGTGCAAAGGTTGTTGTCGTTGCATGACTGGCCCACGGCGGTCACCGTGGCCGAGGTCGTGCCCGCGCTCGACGAGCAGCCGCTCACCGTTACCGTGACGCTGTAGGTGCCGGTCGCCGCCGCCGTTGCGTTCGCGATCGACGGGTTCTGCAGGCTCGAGGTGAAGCCGTTGGGTCCCGTCCAGCTGTAGGTTGCTCCGGCCACCGTCGAAGCGTTGAGCTGCAGCGTCGATCCCGCACAGATCGGGCCGCTGTTCGAGGCCGTCGGCGCGGCGGGCGACGGGTTGACCATGAGGATCGCGGTTCCCGTCGTCGTCTGCCCGTCCGGATTCGTGAGGGTGACGTTCTGGGCTCCCGCGGTCGCAGCCGTCGTGTTCAGCGACAGCGTGGCCTGCAACACGCGACTGGTCGAGGGACTCCCCGGAATGACGATGTTGGTTGCCGGGAAGGGGTTGACGGTCACTCCCCCGGTCACCGTGGCCGTGAGGTGAGTCGCGTAACCGGGACCACCGGTATCGGCGCCCGGATCGAAGAATTCGGGACACGTTCCGCCCCCCGTGCAGAGGCCGTTCGAGCAGCTCGGAGCGGGGCAATTGTCCGTCGCCGTGATCGTCGAAGTTGTTGCGGCGAGCCCGGCGCAGACCGGGGTCGCGGTCGCGAGCGCCGGGGGAGGAGGCGCCAGGAGCTGCACCACGCGAACCGACCAGCGGTTCGCCGGAGCGTCGGCATATTCCTGGAAAGTCCAGACCGTCTGATCGTCGTTCGGATCGACCCGGGTGATGGAGTAGTCGCCCCAGCGGTTCCGGCCGCTCGGGTCGGTGATCGTGTAGGAGGCCGATCCATTCAGGACAATGCTCTCCGGGGCTCTCGTCCCGGCCGATGGATCGGTTCTCAGGCGGCCGGCAGCTGCGACGCCGATGAACTCGCTGGCGCTGGCGAAGCTGGCCCCCAGCGCCATGTGTCCCTGGCCGGTCTCCACCACGCTGGGATAGAGGAAACCGCGCTGGCTGTTGAGGGACATGGCGCCGGTCGTCGTGGTGCAGAGCGTTCCCGACTGGGTGAGGGTCGGAGTCGCGGCCAGGTTGCCGATCTCATGCCACCGCGCCCCGATGCGCCGGGTGTTCCCGGAGCCTGATCCGACACAGAGGGTCGTGGTCTCGAGGGAAAGGGCGGTCCACAGGGAGCTGACGCCCGAGAGCTTGTTCTTGTGGATCGAGGCCATGAACAGACGGCTGTCCGAGGGATCGACGTTGGTCGTGGAACCGGAGGCCTGCTGGGTGGACATGTTCGTCGTGCTGGGTGTGGTCAGCGCGATGTTCGACGAGAGGGTGGGCGTTCCCCCCGGGTTGCTGACGCGCCTGAATTCCAAGCGGCTCAGGAAGCAGAGATCGGTCCCGACGATGTACCCTTCGGTGGCCTGTGGATCGTCGTTGTCCACCCCGCGGGGAGCATACGGTCCGGCGTTAAAGTTACACGGGTTGTTGGTGCAGGCGGTGGTCACGCCGCACCCACCGGTGATGTTGTTGAATCCGGTGACGACCATGGGCCCGCCGCTGAGAACGGTCGATTTCCGGATCACGAACGCGCTGGTCCAGCGGAAGGCGCCGGCCGAGCTGAACATGTTGCAGCCGGCGTAGAGCGCATTCGCATCGACGCCCAGTGAGGGGTAGTCGCGGAAGCTCGTGGCGTCGGCGGGTGAAGGGGTGCCGATCGGGAAAGAGTAGGCCGGAGCTGACCGCGATGACGATCAGGTTGTTGGTCGCCTCGGCGACCGTGATGGCCAGGACGAACCAGCGACCGCTCAGGCGGTCGTAGCGGACCTCCGGATCGCTGATCCCCCCGCTACCCGTCACGGAAGTCCAGAAAGTCACGTCGTCCGTGTCCAGCGCCCCGTCGGCGACTCCGGCTTTCGTGAAGGTTCTGATCCGGCCGTTGACGTGGACCAGGATCTGGGTGGGACCGACATCACCCATGCTGTCGGGCGGGATAAATCCCGACTCCACGACACCGACCGCCTTGAAGCTCGTTCCCACCGTCTGTGGAAGGTCGGGGGAACCGCTGGCCTTCGAGGTCGATTCCGGGGTCGACACCGACGAGTCCATGGGCGGCCAGTGGGACGCCGCGGCTGCGTTGGGGTCCTCGAGGAGCTCCAGGTCGGCGTCGAACTCGTGGTGGGTCTCGCGCGGCCGAGTTGGCACGGGAGGCGGAGCCGACTTTCCACGCGCCATAATCTCTTGCACCGATTCGCGGATCCCCGGCTCGAGAGTCACTGGAACCCCGACCATCTCTCCCGAGACTCCTTCCGCACTCGTCTCGGACTTCGGGCCGCCCGGAGCGACGGGGCTCACGGCAGCCGCGAGGGTGATCGGATAGGCCTGGTCCGCCACGTCGACGGTGATCCGGATTCCCGGGGACCCTCCCCCCGGCACCGCCGCTCGAACCTCGAGCCGCGCCGGCAGAAGGGCTCCGTTGGCGTCCGTGGCGCGCAACGCCCCATAGCGCAGCACCGTCTCTCCGTTGGGTGCGACGAAGTCGATGAAGTAGCTGGGCTGGACGTGCGTGGGCTTGAGGTCCCCGTCGACCGAGAGGTCCAGAGTGATCGTGGTGGTGCCCTGCCGCCTTTGATCGCTCGGCGGCTCGGAGACCCTGAAGCCCTGTTCCAGATCGGAGTCGGTGTTGACATACCACTGCCGCACGGCTTCGAAATCATAATTGACACGGGTCCCGGAAGCGGAGAGGAGGGCGGGCCCGGGCGCAGTGACCTGGTCATCGAAGCCGACTGCCGCCAGAGCGAGGTCGAGCGACCAGACGGGGAACGCCGCCGCCGACGGGGACAGGTGCACGCCCGAAGCGCCGAAAACGAGGTGCAGCTTGTTCTTGGGATTGTCGGCCTGATAAGTAGGCTGGCCGGTCGTCCGGTCCGCCCGGCTCTCCGGCGTGACGTCGAGCTGCGAGGATGCCTGGATGGGCGCCGCCGCGTCGGGTGGCCGCTTCGCCTGCATCGCGTACGACCCGATGGCGATCGCCGCGAGGAGTCCCGAGGTCAGGACTATCTTGAAGGCGGCGCTCCGCGACACTCTCGTGGCCAGGTGCGTGCTGCGTTCGAAGCGGGACCTATCCATCAGCTTTCCTCCAGGCATCAGAGCGCAGATCCTGTGGCGCGTGCGTCCACCCGTCGTGAGGTAGGTAAAAAGTATCTGCAATCGGTCGGAATGAGCTGCGACTCGTGGGGTGCCGGAAGCGCGGAACAGGGCCCTGCCCCCTGCGAATGCGGCCTTGTCCGTCGCGCATCGCCAGCACCCCCCTCGAGATCCAGCCTGATGCGAACTGAACTGCCTGCGGGAATTTTCCCCTGGACAGACGACTGATGCTCAATACGACGATTGACCTCGCCTGTCAAGCAGCAATTGTCCTCGTCCGCGATTCTGGCAAAGGGGGTGACTTAGTAATGAGGGTTAGCGAAGACCGCTGTCGAGATGCACCGTGAGCTGGGCATATTTGCCCGCCACTACTCGAACCGTCACTTCCGTGGCATTGGGGTATCTCCGCCCCGGCAACTGTACCGGCTGTAAGAGGTATTCGCCGGGAGGCAGCGCAATCCTGAATTTTCCGTCGGCCCCCGATTCGACACGGGCCACCTCGTTTCCGTCGGCGGCGCCGAGAACCTGAAGAGTGGTCGGGTACGGAACTTCATCCGGCCGATCGTCGCCTACACGGACCGTGGGGCGGGTGGGACCGATGAGGACGATCCCCTCGATGCCCGCATCGGCCTGCGGCGTCGCTCGCTGCGACGCTTCCGCGGCGCCGATCCACCCGGAGATCTCCCGAATCCGCGCGCGCTGTTCCGGCGCGGCGCCTGTCCGATCCTTCAGGGCCGACAGCGAGCTTTCCAGATGTTGGAGACCTTCCGGGTCCCACGCCGTGAAACAGACCGAGATTTCCTTGCGGCGCTCCGCCGGCAGCGTTCCCAGAACTGCGAGGGTTTTCTCCAGCTGCTTCTCGAAGATTCGGCTCAGGGAGTCACAGAGCGATTCCGACACTGCCCCGTCGGAGCTGCCGACGCCCTCCAGGACCTTCCGGATGGCGCGGCGGTTTCCCTGTTCGCCGATCCGCCCCAGCGCTTCGAAGGAAAACAGGAATTCGGGAGTGAGATTCGCCAGCTCGATCTGGTCGTAGAGAATCCGCATGATGCCATCGGCATCGGCAGGGAAATGCTCCACGAAGTCGGGCTCGTACTTTTCGGGGGAGCTAATATAGAGGGCCACCCAGTAGCCTATTTGCCAGGCCCGATCGCCGGAGCGAGCGACCGCGGGCCTGAGGCGCAGGATCTCGGCTGTCTCATGCCGCTTCGCGTGCTCGAACATCGCCGCCAGGCGCGCCGGAGTGTTGTCCTCCGCTGCGAGCGGAGCGCTTCCCTCCCGGGCGGAACCGGAAGCCAGGAGAAGGATCGGAAGGAACAGGAGCGCAGGTCGCATGCAAGCAAGACCCGAAGGCGAGGAACTTGGTCGGCTCAGGCTTCCCGGGAAGCCCCGCCCGGAAACCGTCAGTACTTGGCGAGATCCACGATGGCGGCGTGAATGTGGTGGATCTGCGGCAGCGTGGCCTCCTCGAGGATGGGCTGATAGGCGCAGAAGGTGTCCGTGGCCCCCACGCGGCGCACCGGTCCGTCCAGGTACTCGAAGAGTCGATCGGCGATCAGGGCGGCCAGCTCCGCGCCAAACCCGAAGCTGAGGCAGTCCTCGTGGACCACCAGGGCCTTGCCGGTCTTTTTCACCGAGGCCTCGATGGCGTCCCAGTCGAAGGGGGACAGGCTGCGCAGATCCAGGATCTCCACGCTGGTTCCCGACTCCTCTCCCGCCTGGCGCGCAGCGCGCAGGGAGCGCTCCACGGTGGCGCCGTAGGTGACCAACGTCAGATCGGACCCCTCCTGGATCCGGCGGGCCTTGCCGAAGGGG
>QHVQ01000069.1 GCA_003222305.1 Acidobacteriota bacterium
TGGGTGAGAGGCTTCCCCTCCTTCCGGGACAGGGCCAACAGCGCGTTGAACTGATCGATGTTGCGCACGCCGCATTCCGCCAGCTGGCGGTAGCGGCGCTCCATCTCGAAAGTGGCCCACTTGAGCGCGTTGCTGGCCTGTTTCGGCTCGGTCACCACCGGAGTGAGCAGGTGGGGGATGGCGTCGTAGATCCCCAGCTCCAGCCTCTTGGTGTCGATGAAGATGAACTTCACCTCTTCCGGACCGGCCTTGTAGAGGATGCTGGTGATCATGGTGTTGAGCCCGACGCTTTTTCCTGCGCCGGTCGCCCCGGCAATCAGCAGATGGGGCATCTTGGCGAGATCGGCGATGAAGGGCTCCCCATGGATGCGTTTTCCCAGTGCCAGGGTCAGCCTGCCGGAAGAGGTGATGTACTTGTCGGAGGAGAGCAATTCCCGCAGGGCGATGGTCTCCCGTCGCTTGTTGGGCACCTCGAGGCCGACCGTGGACTTTCCGGAGATGCGGTCGATACGCACCGACTCCGCCTGGATGGCAAGACACAGGTCGTCGGAGAGGGAGGTGATCTTGCTGTATTTCACCCCGGCGTCGGGCTTGAACTCGAAGGTAGTGACCACGGGTCCCGGATGGATCTGGACCACCTGTCCCTGGACCTGGAACTCCAGGAACTTCGCGGTGATGAGCTTCGCGGTCTCCATCAGCTCCTTGTCGTCCACCCCCTGCTCTTCCTTGGGCTCGATGAGCAGCGACAGGGGGGGAGGCGAATATCCGGAGAGCGCCTTGACGAAGGGGAAGGAAGGTTGTGCTTCCTTCTTCGGCTCGGGCCTGGGCTCGGCCTTGCGGGGCGGCAGCGTCGACGATCCAGGGCTGGCGGCACCGGGATCGCTCTCCGGGAGGGGAGGGAGGGCGACCCGTTTTCCCGGGAGCTCCGCCTTGGCCCGCGCGTGCTTCTGGATCACCTCCGTGCGCATGGCCTCCTTGCGTTTGGTCTCGCGGCGCCGTACCCAGGCCACCAGAAGACGACTGGACGTCTCCTGGAGGAGCTTTCGCAGGCGGACGAACAGGTCAGCCAGCGAGATCCGGGTGGCCACGAGGAGGCCCACTCCGGCCAGGGCGAGGCAGACCAGCGTGGTTCCGGCGCCGCCCAGATTGAGCTTCAAGTAGGAAGACAAGAGGTCGCCCAGCCATCCGCCGGCGTTGTAGGGAGAGCCGCCGATGCGCCTCTCTCCCAGCAGCAGGCTCAGCAGGGAAGCCAGCGAAAGGACGGTGAGGAGTGCGCCGGCCAGGCGCAGCGGACGTCCCTCTCCGGGCCGGTTCCAGAACTTCTTCCAGCCCGACCAACCGAAAAGCAAGGGGAGGAGATAGGCGCAAAAACCCAGGAATTGGAGAGAACCCTCGGAGAGGTTGGCTCCCACGCTTCCCACGAGGTTGCGGATCGGATCTCCTTCATGGCCGGGGCCGAAGAAGGTGGGATCGGCCGGGGTATGCGAGAGCAGGCTCAGCAGGAGCAGCACCGATCCCACCAACAGGACGATGCCCCAGGCCTCGGTGAACAGGCGGCCTCGGAGGACGACCCCCCAGTCGATCCGGGGCTTCCGGTTCATTTCCTTCTTGGACTTCGGCGCCTTCGCCATCAGATCTCTATCACCATGGGGATGATCATGGGCCGCCGCCCCGTCTCCTTCCGGAAGAAGCGCTTCAGGTCCGCCTGGATTTTCGCATGGATCACGTGGGTGTCCCCGCGCTCCTCCAGGGTGGACGATCCCACCGTGGAGCGGACCAGGTCGGCGGCGCGCTGCAGCAGCTGGTTTTCCTCCTCTTCGAGAACGAAGCCCCGGCTCACGATCTCCGGCTCCGTCTCGACCTCGCCGGTGGCCCGGTTGATTACCACGACGGCGGTGACGATCCCATCCTCCGACAGGTGTCTGCGATCCCGGATCAGGACCTCCTCCACCTCCTCCAGCGTCGTGTCGATGAAGACTCGGCCGGTGGGGACTTTCTCGCCGCGAGCCACCCGGCCCCGGCCGAATTCCAGCCGGTCCCCGTCCTCCACCAGGAGGACCCGCTCGGCGGCAATTCCCGACTCCGCCGCCAGCTGGGCGTGCCGGTGAAGCTGGCGGTACTCGCCATGGATAGGGACGAAGAACCGCGGCCGGGTCAGGTTAAGCATGATTTTCAGCTCCTCCTGGCTCGCGTGGCCCGACGCATGGACGGCCGGCGCCGTATCGTCGAGCATCACTTCGGCGCCCCGTTTCAGGAGGTGGTTCACCACCCGGGAAATGGCCTTGTCGTTTCCGGGGATGGTTCGAGCCGAAAAAATGACCTGGTCTCCGGAGCCGATCTTCACCTCCTTGTGCTCGTCCAGTGCGATCCTCGACAGGGCCGACATGGGCTCACCCTGGCTGCCGGTGACCACCAGGATAAGCCTTTCGGGGGCCATCCGGGCGGCCGATCGGGGCTCCACCAGCACTCCGGCCGGGATGGTCAGATGCCCCAACCGTTCGGCGACTTTGGTGTTCTGCAGGAGGCTCCGTCCGACCAGGCAGACCCGTTTCTTGTTGGCCGCCGCGATGTCGAGGATCTGTTGGATCCGGTGGATGTGGCTGGCGAAGGTGGCCACCAGCACCCTCCCCCGGGCGCGCCGCAGGATCGGCTCCAGGGCCTCTCCGACCCGGCGCTCCGAGGGGGTGAAGCCTTCCCGCTCCGAGTTGGTAGAATCGCTCAACAGCGCCAGGACTCCCTCGTCGCCGAATTGTCCAAACCGGGGGAAGTCGAACAGCGCCCCATCCACGGGGGACTGATCGATCTTGAAATCCGCCGTGTGGATCACCAGACCCACGGGGGTGCGAATGGCCAGGGCCAGGGAGGCAGGAATGCTGTGCGTCACCTGAATAAACTCCACTTGAAAAGGCCCAATCTCCAGCACGTCGCGGGCCTTCACCTGGCGCAGGTCGGAGCGCGCGTCGAGCTGATGCTCCGCCAGCTTGGCCTGCACCAGTCCCAGGGTGAAGTCGGAGCCCACCAGAGGGGCGCGCAGTGCTTCGTACAGGTAGGGCACCGCGCCGATGTGGTCCTCGTGTCCGTGCGTCAGGACGATCCCCTTGACCTTCTTGGCGCGCTGGAAAAGGTACTGGATGTCGGGAATGACGAAATCCACCCCCAGAAATTCCTCCTCGGGAAACATGAGTCCGGCATCCACCACGAGGATCTCTCCTCCATAGCTGAACAGGGTGCAGTTGAGGCCGAACTCGCCGCAGCCCCCCAGGAAGGTGATCTCCAGGGGATGGAAACGAGAAGCAAGGTGGGAAGACTTTTCTGAGGATTTCATCCGGTCGAAAGAAGGTGTTGGTCAAGGGATGGAACGGCGCCGAGCCAGAGCGCGAACGGCCTGAATTATAGCAGAGATTCGGTTCGGCCCCGGTCGGGCTCAGGTCGAGGAGGCCAGCTGGCGTGTGAGCTCCACGTACCCTTCCAGGGGAATTCGCTCCGGGCGATCCTCGGGGTTAAGCCCGGCGGCCGTCAGCGCGGCTTCGGCCTGATCGACACCGATGCGAAGCCCCGTCGCCAGAGTGTTACGAAACATCTTGCGGCGGGAGGAGAAGGCGGCCTTGACTACTCGCTGAAATGCCGTCCATTGAGCCTCCGCGGTGAAAGGCAGGGGTCGCGGAACGAAATGGATGAGGGTGGAATGGACCTCCGGCGGTGGGGAGAAGCAGGAGGGGGCCAGGTCCAGCAGGCGCCGGGGAGCCGCATGGCACGCGCAAAGCAGGGTCATCACACCGAAAAGCCGACTCCCCGGCACGGCCAGGATCCGGTCGGCCACCTCCCGCTGGACCATGAGGGTCCAGTCGCTGAAAAGGTCCGCTCTGGGCAGGAGCCGCAGGAGGGTAGGAGAAGCCACGGAATAGGGGAGGTTGCCGATCACGCGCACCGGGTGTCTCTCGGGAAAGTGGCCCACCACCAGTTCCCGGAGATCGACCTTGAGGATGTCCCCTTCCACCACCATGAAGCCCCGCAGATTCTGCTTCTCCCGCAATCGACGCACGAGGACCGGGTCCAGCTCCACCGCGAGGACGCACGCCCCGGAGGAAACCAGAGGCACCGTCAAGGCGCCTCGACCGGGCCCCACCTCCAGGATTTGCTGGCCAGGCAACGGTTCGATGGCCTCGACAACTTGTTCCAGGGCGGTGTGCCCGGTCAGGAAATGCTGTCCCAGCCTCCGCCGACGGCTGCGACGGTGGCGGGGTTTGTGTCTTGTATCCATTCGTGTGAACCTTGCATCTCAACAAGCGTCGGGGAGCGGCCGGCGGCAGCTTGAAGGATTGCCGGTCCCTGACCAGGTGTGATATAAGCACGCGACTTTTTGCGGGAGAGCGCATGGCCAGCCAGGATGTGCTGATATTGGACGCTAAGACTTTCGACCTGGAAATCACCAAAAAGGGAGGTGGCCCGCTCCTGGTGGATTTCTGGGCCGAATGGTGCGGACCCTGCCGGATCATGGGGCCGATCGTCGACAAGGTGGCTGCCCGCTTCAAGGGAACGGCCCGGGTGGGCAAGGTGGATGTGGACGAGAACCAGGCTCTGGCGGCTCGCTACGCGGTCGTCAGCATCCCGACCCTCCTGCTCTTCAAGGATGGCCAGGTGGTGGAGCACTTGGTTGGGACCACCACCGAAGAAAACTTGGTCCGGCTGATCGAGCAGCACAACTCCTGAATCGCTCACCGGAGACGCGCCAGGTTGAGGAGATCGGGCACGATGGCGATGCCGCCGTCGGCCATGAGGGCCATCCCCGCCACTTGCCCGCGGGCATCACCTTCCTTGAGGGATCGGACTACCACATCCGTCTCTCCCAGCACCGCATCCACCGCCAGGGCGTACCTTTGGGGTCCCACCCGGTAGAGAAGCCCCGGATAGCCCGGTCGTGAGTTTCCGTCGGCCTGGGTCCAGGGGATCCTGGGAAAGCGGACCAGCGGTATCGACTCTCCCCCCTCCTCGTCCCAGAACGACTGTCCCTCACTCAGTCGAATGCGGGCTGTGGGCAGGTCCACCGCGCGCTCTACGCTGACCACCGGAACGGCGAATAGATACTTTCCCGCTTGGCAGAGGTAGGAGCGGACCACGCTGACTCCGGAGGGGAGAACCATCTCCAGGCTCCAGGCCTCAGGGCCCGGAACGAGGGAGGCCGTGCCTCCCAGCCGACGAATGCGCTCCTGAAGCGTCGCGTTGAGGAGGACGGGCGCCGCATCCTGCGACGGTCCCGGGAAGCCGACGACGAAGGCCAGGCGAGAGCCGGAGCGGGTCACCCTGAGCCACACCTCTACTTCGTCGGGAAGGCCCAACTGTCTCTGAATGTCCGCGCGGCCCACAGTCTCCTCCACGATTCGCCGCAGGAGAGTCTCAAGCAGGTCCGCCACCTCCTCCAGGAGCGCGAGGTCAAGTCGAGTTCCCCCGCCTGAGAGACGCAGCGAAGCACGCCGTCCGGAGTCCCGGGAAGACTGCTCCACCGCTCGCTGAAGACGCCCAGCGACCCGCTCGAAGGGCACGAGGCGGGCGGCAAGAATCTCCGAGCGCATGCGAGCGACTCCCCGGCCCAATCGCCGAAGAGGTGCATTAGGCTCCGGAGCACTCGGTGCCGCCGGCACTCTGCGAGACAACTCCTCACAGTCGAGGGTCATCTGATCCAGATGGTCCAGCAGGCGGTCGAGGAAGCAGGCCCTGAGGCGAAGCGACCCACGCGGCGGAGCCGAGGTCGAGGGGCGCGGCCGCTGTGGAGCATCCTCCTCCGGGGAAGGGAGCGCCTCCACCACCACCTCAGCCACCCAGGGCAGGCGACCCACCCAGCCTCGAGTCGCCTCGGGAGTCGCGCGTGCCTGGAGCAACAGTTCCAGAGACCGGGAAGCCTCCGGATCGGGCGACGTCATGGGCGGCGAACCCGAATCGTTTAGGAGCTGTCCCAATTTCGCGCAATGAGCCCGCACGACCCGCGCCCTGGCGAGCGGCAGCGGCGTGTCGGGAGACAGGGCAAGGCGAACCTTCAAAGGGCGTTCTGCTTCCTCGCCTATCGGGGGAGGTAGCGGAGGAGGGCCAGCCAGAATGCGCCGCACCTCGGCTGCGACGTAGGGCTTCGAGATGAAATCCCAGGCTCCCGCTGCGAGAGCATTGAGCACGGCTCCCTCCTGGTCGCCGGCAGCCGTGAGGATCACCCTAAGGTCGGGGTCTGAATCCACCAGGACCCGGGTTAACTCCACCCCGTCCAACCCCGGCATGATCAGGTCCGTGATCACGCGATCCGGACGTAACTCCGGGACCAGGGTCAGCGCCGTTACGCCATCGGCGGCCTCCGCCACCACCCGATAGGCGTCGCTTTGCTCCACCAGCTCCCGGAGCATGGAGCGAAGGAAGACGGTGTCATCCACTAGGAGCACTGAGAGGGGCATGCAAGATTCCGAATCAGGTTATGGAGCGGGCGAGGACAATCCGGCGGCATTATGAGGCGCCGCCCGCTAGGTGTCAACGAACCCTATTTCATCGAGCGTTTCGCGGCACGGGACAGTTCAGATAAACTCCGCGTGCAGCTTCGCCAGAGACGCCGGGGGACCTGATGAAGGCAAGGCGGCAGCGAAAGATCCCCGTAGGGGCCGGATTCGTCCGCCTCCACGGGGAGGTGCAAGGACCGCGAAAGCAAGCGTGGGAAGGAGTGTATGCCCTGATCCGTAGGATCCCCCGAGGGAAGGTCATGACCTACGGCCAGATCGCCACGCTGCTGGGCAGCCGTCTCTCCCCCAGGGCCGTGGGATGGGCGCTCCACGGCTGTCCACGCGGTATCCCCTGGCACCGGGTGGTCAATGCCTCAGGAGGCTGCTCCACCGATCGCCTTCCGAGCCTAGCGCCGGGACTGCAGCAGGCGCTGCTACGTGGCGAAGGAGTGAGATTCGCCCCGAACGCGACGCTGGATCTCGGACGCTACCGATGGGTACCACGCGGCGGCCCGAGGAAGAGGCAACGGCAAAGTGCAAGGACACGCCGAAAGCGGTCTTGACTCTCGTGAAACCGAGGCGGAGAATGCGGCTACCAGGGCGGGCGACTCCTCCTTCTGCTCTCACTACCAAGGGTTTCCGGGCGGAGAGAAGCGTGATCCGCCGGACAAGATTCCTGCTTCCACTGCTCCTGATCTTCGCTCCACTCGCCGAGGCCGCCTCGCCAAGCGCTTCCCTGGGATGGGTCCTGGGGCGCGTCGTGGACCGGGACGGACATCCCCTGGCCGGCGTCTCGGTCGTCCTGACCCTTACCTCCGGGGATCAGACCGAAATCCTCCGGCTGACCGACGCCCTGGGCGGGTTCCGGTTCGAGGGAATTCCCCAGGGTCAGGGATATCGGCTCCGGCTGAGCCTTCCCGCCTACCAGACTCTCGAGTTCAGCGAAGTGGAGGTGGAGGCTGGCGAGACCCGGTTGGACGACATCGTGCTCCACCCAGCGCTGACCGAACGGGTGACGGTGCGGGCGGCGCCCGATGTGGTGAGGACTGACTCGGCGGTCACGCGCACCGAGATCTCCGGCGAATTCCTCGAAGGCCTCCCCATCCTGGGCCGTGATTACCAGGACATCCTGACGCTCGCGCCCGGCGTCACCGACGTCGACCACACCGGTAATCCGAACATTCACGGCGCCAGGGATACGGACGTCCTGACTCTGGTGGATGGGATCAATACGACCGATCCCTATTCCGGGCACTACGGGCAGGAGCTCAACTCGGAATCGATCCAGGATATCGAGATTATCACCGCCGGCGCCACCGCCGAATACAGCCGGGCCCAGGGAGGATTCGTGAACATCCTCACGAAGTCCGGCGGCAATGAGTTCAAGGGATCGTTCAGGATGTTCCTGCGAAGCTACCGCCTGGACGGGGACGGAGCGGGAATCGATCCGGGGGAGCTACGAGGAGGAGTCGGAGAACGGGACGGCTTCCGCGACCTGAGATTCACCGATCTCTATCCATTCCTTTCGGCTTCGGGCCCCGTCGAGCGCGACCACCTCTGGTATTACGCTGCTCCCGAGTTCGTCCAGGTCGAAGAGCCCGTCAACGCCGGGACCCAGGCCTTCATCCAACGGACCCGATCCCTGAGGGCTACCGGAAAGCTGACCTGGCAGATGACCCCCTCCCAAAAGCTTTCCCTCCTGGGCCTGTTCGACGCCACCGATCAGAACAACCAGGGGCTGGACAGCCGGACGCTCCCGGAGAGCGGCTACTCTTTTCATCGGGGAGGACCGACCACCACGCTTCAGCAGACCGCTCTGGTGAGTGCTTCCTTGGCGCTGGAGACCTCCCTCTCCCGCTTCGACCAGTCGTTCTCGGTGATCCCCACGCTCGACGCCGACACGAACGGCAACGGAATTCTTTTCGTGGATGACAACCCACGCCTCGGGGGCAATCAGGACGGATTCCTCGATGCGCGGGAGCGCGATCCTGGCGAAGACTACGACGCGGACGGTCGCTTCGACCTGTTCGAGGACTTCAACCGCAACGGTTCCTTCGGCGCCTGCTTCCAGGATCCGGAAACGCACCAGAGAGTCTGTGCCAACGACCTGGATAGGGACGGGCGGTTGACGGGGCCCAATGGATGCGAGGGGAGAGAGCACGAGGACGTGAACTGCAACGGTTCGCTGGATCGCGAAACCGACCTGAACATGAACGGTGAAGTGGATCCGCAGGAAGACACGGGAATTCCCTGTCAGAACGAGTTGCTCTGTCCCGAAGGAATCGAGCCGGGAACACGGGGAAACGGCAGGCTGGACAGCGAAGATCGAAACGGAAACCAGCGGCTGGACACGGTGGGTAATTCGGGCAGGACCTCCTTCCCCTTTTGGGTGGATCGTAACGGCAACGGGATCCCCGAGCGCGGCGAGTTCCTGGCCCCCGAACCGGCCGACCGGGACTACCGCTTCGCCGATCGGAACTCCGGTCCCTTTTACTTCGACTACTCGGACCACCGTACTCGGGACACGCTGCGGGAGGAAATCTCGTTCTTCGTGCCCGACCGGGGCGGGAGCCACGACCTGAAGCTCGGCGGACTATTGGAGCAGGAGGGCTTTTCCCGCCTCCGGCACCAGAGGCCAATCTTGCAGCCTTCCGGGCTGGCGCAGAGTCTGCTTCTGGGACAAACGGTCCGAACGATTGGAGTGCTCCTGCCCACCCGCGCCGCGCTGAACAATCGGGCCTCAGGTGACCATTTCGGACTATTCATCCAGGACACTTACAAGCCGCTGACGAACCTGACTCTGGGCCTCGGCCTGCGGTTCGATCGCGAAACGATTGGGGCGTGGGGCTACGAGCCGTTCGATCCCTCGGCCGAGCGCCGGCAGTTCGATCACCTCATGGGTCTTGCCGGCGTGGAGATTCAAAGTGGCGATCTCAACAGCGATGGAATTCTCGCCTTCGATCTCAGCGGAGACCCTCTCTATGGCCCGGGTTCCACCCGGGTGCTGGTGCTGGATTCGAACCTGGCGTTGGCCGCTCCGCGACACTTCACGCGGCACAACTACCTGACCCCCATCTTCAGCTCCGCCCTGCAAACGCTGGGAGTGCAGGATCCGTTGGTCTTGCAGGGAGGCAGGCCGCGTCAGAGGCAGGATTTTTCCATCACCAACAACAATCTCGCGCCGCGGCTCAGCGTCACCTGGGACCCACTCTCGAAAGGCAAATCGAAGGGTTTCGCTTCCTGGGGACGCTTCTACGGGAATCTTTTTCTTCAGACGGTGGTGGGGGAGCAGGGGCCCGACCTCCGC
>QHVQ01000195.1 GCA_003222305.1 Acidobacteriota bacterium
GCAGTGCGATTCCGCGCGGTCTCCGTGTTTCATGCGTGGCCGGTGAGTGATATCGCGAATTTCAGAGATTCTTGCGGAAGGCGTGCTGCGTCTTGAGGAGGGTGTACCCGAGCCCCTGGTAGAAGGCGTGCGCCTCCTTGCGGATCACGTTGGACCGCAGCGAGACCGCCGAGCATCCTCTCTCCCTCGCCCACTCCTCCGCTCGGCGCATCAAGGCCCGACCCACGCCCCGCCGCCGGTATGCTGTGTCTACCACCAGCCCGGCGATCTCGGCGCGCAGATCCGACTCCACGACCTGATAGAGGAAGACATGCAACCAGCCGGCGACCGGCACGTCGGGTAGCTCCGCCACCAGAAGGGCGTGCCGCGCGTCGGAGAGAATCGGGCCGAGGCGCCGGTGGATCGCCTCGAGGCCGGAGGGATAGCCCAATTGTCCCGACAGCTCCGCGATCCGCGCCTGGTCTCCTTCGCGGGCGGCGCGGACCTGAGGCGCTACATCAGCACCGGAGCGGTTCATGGGCGTATCTCGAAGTTGCGGGGTCAGGAATAGGAGAGTCCCGGGTGCAACAGTTTGATCACCCATCCGAAAAGGGGCGACGTGACGAGGGGAAAAACTTTCCACGCCAGGAACAGCCCGACCAGGGAGAACTGCGGCGAGCGCGACACACGCCGCAGCGCGGCGGCCGCCTTTTCCGGCAACAGCAGCCCGATGGCGGCGGAGCCATCCAGAGGCGGCAAGGGGACCAGGTTGAAGGTGCCCAGGATGACGTTCTCCATGAGCAACACCGAGAGTCCCTGCGCCAGGAACGCTGCGAGGCTTCCCGTGCCCCCGGCGGCCGGTGCCACCAGGTGATCGATGCTGACCGATTGCGGAGCGAGGAAATAGCCCATCGCCAAGCCAGCGCGCAGCAGCAGCCAGGCCAGGATGGCGAGGCAGTAGTTGGCCGCCGGCCCGGCCGCTGCCATCCAGGCCGCCCGCCGCGGATAGCGCTCGGCCCAATTCGGGTCGTAGGGGGCGCTGGCCCAGCCCATGGCCCAGCCGTTCGCGACGGCGGTGAAGAGAGGAACCACCAGCATGCCTAGAGGCTCGCGACGAATGTGGGGAAGGGGCGACAGTGAGACCTGTCCGCCCAGGTAGGCCGTTCGGTCGCCTCCCCGCATTCGTGCAGCGTGGTGGAGAAAAGGAAGGCGACGAACCAGAAAAGGCCATCCATCACGTTGGTGGGATTCATGGCGCTACTGAAGGTTCTCCACGAGGAAGCCGCCGAAAATTTCGGGATCGGCCTTCAGCTTGAGCCGCCGGGCGGCACAGGTGTCGTAGTTCGTCCCCGGCATGAGCAGCACGTCGCCCAGGAGCACCGTGACCCACCCCGCGCCGCCGCGGTAGAGCACGCCGGTGACCTTGACCTTGCGCCTGGGAGGGACTCCCAGCAGGTCCTTGTTATCCGAAAGGCTGAACTGGGTCTTGCTGAGCACCACGTTCAGGCTCGAGGAGTACTCCGCCTCGGCCTCTTCCAGGGCCTTTTCCGCCTCGGGCAGGTACTCGACTCCTTCCGCGCGATAGATGCTTCGGGCCACGGTCTCGACCTTTTCCTTGAGCGGCGCGCGGTCGGGGTAGAGCAGCCGGAACGATTCCCCGTCGCCCGCCGATTCGACCTGCTTCAGCACCGCCTCGGCCAGGGCCAGCCCCCCCGCGGCTCCCTCGGCATGCCCCGATTGCACCACCGCCGGGATGCCGATTTGCTCCTTGATGGCCGAGAGACAAAACCGGATCTCCTCATCCTCGTCGGTGGAGAAGCGGTTCATGGCGGCCACCACCTTCACGCCATACTTCGCGAGATTCTCGGCGTGGATCTTCAGGTTCTCCATCCCCCGCAGGCAAGCCTCGCGGTCGGGCGCGAAGCGCCATTTCTGCCCCGGCGATCCGTCGGCCCCGATGGGCTTCGCTCCGCCGTGGTACTTCAGGTCGCGGGTGGAGAAGACCAGCACCGCCGCCGAGGGGCGAACCTTGGCCGTGCGGCAGACCACATCGAAGAACTTCTGAGCTCCCAGGTCGGCGCCGAATCCCCCCTCCGTCACCACCAGGTCGGCGTGGCGGCGAGCCAGCCGCAGCGCCACCAGGCTGCTGTTGCCGTGAGCGATGTTGGCGAACGGACCGGTGTGGATGAAGCCGCCGCTCCCGGCGATGGTCTGCACCAGGTTGGGATTGATGGCGGTCTTGAGGAGCGCCTGCATGGCCCCCACCACTCCGAGACTTCCCGCGGTCACCGGAGTGTCGTCCGCGTAACGGGCCACGCGGATCCGGCCGATCCGCTCGCCCAGGTCCTCCATGTCCCGGGCCAGACCCAGCACCGCCATCAGCTCGCTGGCGGCGGTGATGATGGAGCCGCCGCGAAGGGTGGGACGCCCGTCGCGGATCTTCCCATCCGGGGAGAGGATTATCTGGCGCAGGCTGCGATCGCAAAGGTCCACCACGCGGGGCCACTCGATGCTGTCGAGCCGGATCGCCTTCCGGCTGCCCGGGGTGGAGAGATAGGCCATGAGCATGCACCAGAGGAGGTTGTGGGTCTCGGTGACCGCGGCGATGTCGCCGGTGAAGTGGAGATTGATCTCCTCCATGGGGAGCACCTGGCTGTAGCCGCCGCCGCAGGCCCCGCCCTTCACCGACAGCGTCGGCCCCACGCTCGGCTCCCGCAGGACGAACGTCGCCCGCCGCTGATCGGAGCGCTTCTTGAACAGCAGGTTGAGACCGTCGGTGAGGGCGATGGTGGTGAGGGTTTTGCCGCTCCCGGCCGGAGTGGGGTTCATGCCGGTCACCAGCACCAGCTTGCCGTTCCTGTCCTCTCCTCCCGGCCGGGCGGCGAGACGGTGGGAGATCTTGGCGTAGCGGCCGGCGTAGGCGAAGAAGTGGGCCGAGTCGGTGGGGAGGCCCATCCCCCGCGCTATTTCCTCGATGGGGCGCATCTTCTTCACGGCCTCGGTGGCAATCACGTAATCGGGCGGCTGGGGAGTCGGCATGGCATGACCTCAAGAAGCTCGGCGGCCGCGTGGCGCTTCAGGCACGGGGCCGCTTGTCCACCCGGGCGATCCACTCCACCAATCGCGGGTGGCGGCTGGGTTTCTGATAATCCATCAGGATCCGGTGGAATAGATAGGGGTCGTCGGCCGGATGGATGGTGGCGTATTTGACGAAGGGGAAGGCGGCCATATCCGCGGCGCCATACTCCCCCATCAGATACTCGCGCCCATGGAGCAGCTGCTCGAACAGATCCAGGTATCCCTGCACGGCCCGACCCAGGCGCTCCACCCGTTTGTGGTTTACCAATGCGGCGGGCCGTCCGAGCTCTTCGGTCATTTCGTAGGGTGGGCGCTTCCAGACGCGGTCGAACCAGTCGATGAAGATCAGGCACTCGGCCTTCCGGGCGGGATCCGCGGGATAGAGCCGGGGGCGATCCGGATACTGCTCCTCCAGGTAGCGAATGATCTCCATGGAGTCGCAAATCACCTTCTCCCCGTCCACCAGCACCGGGACCAGGTCCTGTCCGCTGACGCGCCGCACTTC
>QHVQ01000070.1:0-10211 GCA_003222305.1 Acidobacteriota bacterium
CGGTCCGTTTCTTTGAGGCGCAGAGTCGAGAGCCCGGTAAGGACGCTCCTCCCCTGGGCGAAAAGCGCCGTTACGGCCAGTGTGGGCGCCGCATCCGGCATCTCGCTCAGGTTGCGATAAAGCGCGCGCAGCGCCCCTCCGCCCGTGAGGGAGCACCCCTCCCCGTCTAGTTCAACGCGGCAACCCATCTCGGCGAGGGCCGCCAGGATTCCCCGATCCGCTTGGGCCGAGTCTTGGCGCAGGTTGCTTACCCGAACCCTTCCCCCCGTAATGGCCGCGGCGGCGAAGAAATAGCCGGCGCTGGAGTAATCTCCCTCGACCTGAAACTCACGCCCGGAGAATTCGGCGGGAGCATCCACTCGAAACGCGAGAGGCTCTTCCAAGCGCGCCGTCAGCCTGAGATAGGGTACCGACGCCGATTCTCCCTCCGGCTCGACACGAATCCGCGAGGCGGCTCGAGGGGCCGACAGCAGCAAGGCCGAGAGATACTGGCTGCTCTCCGCACCCTTCACGCGGACCGTCCCGCCTTTCAGCCCCTCGGCCAGGATCTCCACCGGCGGGCAGCCGCGCTCACCCAAATAGCGGATCTGCACCCCCAATTGCCGAAGGGCATCCACCAGGGGGCGCATGGGGCGCTCCCGCATCCGCTGCGAACCGTCCACCACATATCGGCCACGGCCTAGACTGACGAATGCCGTCAGGAATCGGGCCGCCGTTCCCGCGTCTTGGGCGTTGACCGTGGCCCCGGGGCTCGGGATGCGCCCCCCCTCCCCCCGAATCTCCCACCTCCCCGGATGGCACTGAACGGAGAATCCCAGCACGACCAGCGCGTGGGCCAGCGATTCGGTGTCGTCGGATTCCAGAGGATCAAGCAGAGTGGAGGAACCGGTGGCCAGCGCCGAGAGGATCAGAGCCCGCTGGGTGACGCTCTTGGAAGCCGGCGCGGTGAATTCAGCATCCACAGGGCCGCTGGGATGAATGGCACGTCCCTTGGGTTCCATCTCGACCGCAGCCTAACAAACCCGCGAATGGCGATCAACGACACTCGAGGGGCCCACCTCACCGTGATGGGTGCCGGGGACCAGCTTCCTGGACGCTCCTCCCCGCCGAACGAGGAAGAATCTCCCCGCTAGGGGCGTCCCCGCAGCGTGGACGGCGCCGCCCAACCCTTGCCACTGTGCCCCCCGCGGCCCTATATTCCGCCCCGTCCGGTCCCTTGTCCCGAGAGCCAGGAACCCGATGGAATTCGCCATGCCCCGGCGCCAACGCTACTTCCTTGCCACGATTGCCATCTCCCTGCTGGCCACCCTCCTATTTCTGGCCATGGAGCGGAGCGCCAGCTCCTCCCCCGCCGGCGATTCCCCCGGAATCCCCCCCGAAGAGACCGTGGGCCGCTCCGACGATGGCGTCCTCGTCCTCAGGCTCCTCTCCCCCCCCGGTCCCTACCTGTTCGGAAAGCAGCGGGTCACGGTGGAGGTAAGTCTTCCCTCGGGAGACGCGATCAAGACCCTGGACTTCTTCCTGGACGGCGCCCTGCGCAAGACCCTCTCGGCACCCCCCTTCGTTCTGGAGGAGAGTTTCGGCGATGAGATTCGCAGCCACTCACTCCTCGTTACGGCGCAGACCCGTGACGGGCGTGCCGCAAAGCTTTCCTGGATCTCGCGATCGGCGAGCCTGCAGTCCCGGGTGGAAGTGAGCCTGGTCACCGTGGCGGTGGCGGTGCTGGACCGCCATGAGCGATTCCGGGATGGTCTGGGGCTGAGCGACTTCACGCTGGCGGAGGACGGAGTGCCTCAAACCCTCGTTCACTTCGATCGGGACCCCACTCCGGCCTCGATCGCCGTCGCGCTGGACGCCAGCGAGAGCATGCAGGGAACCCTGTGGAGCGCGCAAAAGGCCGCGAACGAATTCATCGCCTCTTTGCCGTCCTTTTACAAGGTCTGCGTCATCGGGTTCAACGACTCGGTTCGTGTGGCCCGCGACTTCACGTTCGACAGGAGGGGCCTGGCTTTTGCCGTGAGCAGCCTGAAGCCCACGGGTGGGACGGCCCTCTACGACACCCTCCGTTCGGTCACCACGCAGCTCGGCACCCGTCCCGACCGACGTATTGCAGTGCTCTTCACCGACGGGGGCGAGTCGATCTATTCGGATGATGCCGCGGGGAGAGGACGGCTCTCGGAATCGCTCCAGATGGCCAAGGAGGGAGGGGTTACTTTTTATACCATCGCTTTCGGTCCCCATGCCGCCACGGGGCTGCTTCACCAGATCGCCGAGGAGACCGGAGGCGGCTTCTACGATTCCCGCGATCCCTCGGCGCTCAAATCCATCTTCGAAAGCATCGCCGAGAGCCTGAACCACCAGTACAGCCTCAGCTACTACCCCACTCGCCCCCTGTCGGAGGGTGGGTGGCGGAGCGTCACCGTGAGCGTGAAGGCCTCCGGAGTCACGCTGCGCACGCGCCCCGGCTACTCCGCGGCCCGCTGATCGCGAGCCGGGATTTTAACACCGGTTCTGCGACGGGCTTTCCACTCCAGGACGGCGGCGCTGAATCGCCGGTTCATTGAATAAGGTTTCCCCCTGGGCTATAGTACCGCCGGCGTCGCGGTCCGGCCCCGACTTGGTTGCAGCGGCACCTGGCACCGGGAAGCTTCCTGTCCATCCCATGAAGCATCTCCATCTGAGCCGATGTGCTCGGCTCTTAGCGGCCGTCCTGATGGCCTTTCTACCGTCGGCGATGCCGTGCGCCGAGAATGTCCGGGAGCAGATGGATTTCGGCGTGAAGGCGGCCAAGCGCGGACTCTGGCGGGAGGCCCTGTTCCGATGGGAGAAAGCCCTCAAACTGGATCCTCAGAACGCCCGGCTGATGAACAACCTGGCCGTAGCCTATGAGAATTCGGGCCAGTTCGAGAAGGCCGACGCGCTTTACCGGCAGGCCCTGAGATTGGACCCGGGCAGCCGTGACATTAAGCAGAACTATGACCTCTTCAGCAGCTACTACAAGCAGATTCTCGCCCGGCGGAGTGGACGGCAGGAGCCGCCGAGCGCGTCCACTCAGCCCAAGAAGGAAGATGCGCCCGAACCGGCTCCCCCTCCCCACGATGATGCGCCGCCACCCCGCTGACTTTCTTCTGCCGGTGCTTCTCCTGGGGACTGCATGGGGAGCCATCGCCGCCGGCACCGTGCAGATCCAAGTCACGCTCCCGGTCCCGGAGCGGGTCGACATGACGGGTATCGACACCATCTTGGTCACGCGCACGGTGCTCCTGAACGACAATCCAAAAGTGGACTTGAACAAGGAGGTCGTGGGACTGCTTCGCAAGGAGCTGCGCAAGCGTACGCGCCTCCATGTCCTGGACGTGGAGGCGCCTCCCCTGCCGGAACAGCCGCTGGACGAGCTGGCCCGCAACCCGGAGTTTTGGAAGGACATGTCCCGTAAGTACGGCGCGGATATGATCCTTACCGGTAGCCTGAAGTACGAGATAAGCGATCGCTCCAGCTTTGTCACCGAGGACGTCATCAGTCCCCTCACCGGCCAGAGGGTCCGCCGGACCCGCTACGCCGATCGCGAGGGATTCCAGATGGTGTTCCACGTCTATTTCCTCCGGGGAAGGGACGGGGTTCTCCTCTATGACGACGAGTTCACCGAGGACACCACCGTGGACGGCAAGGGGAACGACCCGCTGACGGCGCTCTTCAACATGTTCGAGCATATCGAGTCCGATATGCTCGGCATCATCGCCAGCAAGCAGAAGGTGGAATCGCGGATCCTCTTCACCGACTGAACGAGGGGGAACCTGATGCACGCGCGAGCGCGCCGCCTTTTTGTCCCGATCCTCCTGGGGCTGCTGATTCTCCCGGCCGGGCAGGCTCTCCCCTTCGGCAAGAACAAGATAAACTACAACAGCTTCGATTGGCAGATCTACAAATCACCCCACTTCGACGTCTATTACTATCCCGCGGAGGAGGGTCGGTTGGAGCAGGTGGTCTCCTACGCGGAGAGCGCCTACGTGAAGCTTTCGCAGGCCTTCGACCACGAGATTAAGGTCCGCATTCCCCTCGTCTTTTACAAGACCCATGGGGAATTCGAGCAGACGAATATCTTGCTGGAGTTTATCCCCGAGTACGTGGGCGCCTTCGCGGAACCCTTCGAGAACCGCGTGGTCCTTCCCGTGGACCGGCCCCCGGATCTGCTCTATGAGCTCATCACCCATGAGCTGACTCACGTCTTCGAGTACTCCATCCTCTACGAAGGATCCCTCGGGCGCGCGCTGCGCTCCAACACGCCGCTGTGGCTCATGGAGGGACTGGCGGAGCACATGGCCGACGCCAAGAGCCCCCTCAACGAGATGGTGATCCGGGACGCGGTGGTCCACAACATCATCCCGCCCATCCACAAGGTGAACGTCCAGAGCTTTCTGACCTACCGCTTCGGTCAGGCCGCCTTCGACTTCATCTCCGAGAAGTACGGCCAGGAAGGAATCCGCAATTTCCTGTGGGAGTATCGCAAGGTCCTGCTGGGGAACAACCTGGACAAGCCGATCAAGGAGGCTTTCGGGGTGGAACCGGACGAATTCGACCGCGAATTCCGCCGCTGGCTGGAGAAGAAGTATCTGGGGTTGTACCTGGAAAACAAGGAGCCCGAGGACTACGGAAAGCAGATCGGGTTTAAGAAGGAAGGCATCCACACGTTTTCCCCGACGCTGTCCCCCAGCGGCGATCTGGTAGCTTCCCTCACCAACCGGTATGAAGACCTGGACGTCGTCATCTTTTCGGCCAAGGACGGGGAGAAGATCCGCAACATCACCAAGGGGTACACCAACAAGTACCAGTACATCGTGGCCGCCGCCTTCGACGGCAAGAACGACCTCAGCTGGTCGCCGGAAGGAGACCGTATCGCCTTCTTCGCTCGGCGGGAAAACGAGCGAATCCTATTCGTCTACGATGCCTTGAAGGGGAAGTTGCTCAAGAAAATCTCCATCCCGGGCGTGGACGTGGAGGAATCGCCCGCCTTCTCCCCGGATGGCAAGTCCATCCTCTTCTCCGGCAATGCCGGGGGCGTGGTGGACATCTTCCGGTACGATTTCGAGACGGGGAAGGTGTCGCATGTCACCCAGGACGATTTCTACGACAGCAACCCGGCATGGTCCCCGGACGGCAAATCCATCATCTTCAATCGCCGCATCGATCAGTACGAGAAGATCTTCATGGTGGATGCCTCGGATCCCGGACGATTGACCCAGCTCACCTTCGGAGAATCCAGCGACATCGAGCCCTCGTTCTCTCGGGACGGCAAGACTCTCTACTACTCCTCGGACCTGGGAAAGGACAGGATTTTCAATATCTACTCGCTGAGCCTGACCGACGGGGAGATCCGCCAATGCACCAACCTCATCGGGGCTGCATTCAATCCGCAGGAAGTCGCCTCCCAGGATGGGAAGACCACTCTGGCTTTCACCGCCTACGACAAGGGAGCCTTTCACCTGTTCCGGATGGAGCTGGGGGACCCCGTGGCGGTGATCAAGCCCGGGGAGCAGTCCCAGGAGCCCCCCGAGATCGAAGCCTTCGAGCCCCCTCTGAAGCTCACCCTGGACGAGAAGGAAAAGAGCCAGTACTCCAAGCTGAAATGGCACGCCGAGAGCAGCCCCAGCGTCCTGGTGGGCGTCGCCAACGACGGAACGGTCTTGACGAACGCCCAGATCATCCTCTCGGACCTGCTGGGAGACCATCGCATTTTCATGAACTTTCAATCGGTCTCCACCTTCTCCAACATCGACATCCAGTATTGGAACCTGAAACACCGCTGGCAGTACGGCTACCGCGGGCTGGACTTCCGGAACTTCTACACGCTGGGGACGTCGGCCGGGGCATTCCGCCTGCGCCAGGCCACCCGGACTACCGGGCTCTCCGCGCAGGCTTCCTACCCCTTCTCACTCTACTACCGGGTGGAAGGATCCGCCGGCGTCTACGAACGATCCTTGAATCGTCCGATCACTCAATTGATCAATACCAGCAGTGGAGCTTTCATCGTGACGGATTTCGTGACGTTCAAGGAAAATCTCGCCTACTTCACGGGCACCCTTTCGGGCGACACGGTCCGGTTCAAGGAGTTCGGCCCCTACCAAGGCCATGGTTTCGACTTCACCGTCGCCTATGCCCCCCTGGTCCAGGGGGACGGGAAACCCTTCATCGAGTATTACAGCGATTTTCGCACCTACGGCCGTCTCACGAAGCGCTCGCTTTTCGCGTGGCGCTTCAACTCTGCCGTCAGCAACAGCTCCGGATTTGCGGGACTGGACGGGAGCACCATCTTTTCCTTCGGCGGCTACAATCAGCTCCGCGGGTATGATTTCCGGGAGTTCTTCGGCAACCGGATCGCCTATTCCAACCTGGAGCTGCGCTTCCCGCTCATCGACGAGATCCGCTTCCCGTTTGGCGCCATCCGGATGCTCCGGGGCTTCCTCTTCCTCGACGTGGGAGCCGGCTGGTTCCAGGGGTCGCGTTTTTACGATCCCAAGACGGGGGGAGCCGATGTGAACTTCCAGGGGCTGCAGCTGCTCCAGGACGACCCCAGCGCGCCCAACGGTGTCGCGATCATCCCGAGAAGCTTCGAGTGTTGGGACAGCGGCAACAGCATGCTGGGCGACTGCCGAGCTTCCTACGGCCTGGGATTCGCTTGGTACCTGGGTCCCTTCGAGCTGACCTGGACCTGGGCGAAGCGCCTGCAAAACAGCATTGTGGTGGCAGTGGATACCGACGCCAACGGCATTGCCAACTCCTACATCCGGATCCCCGATCCCTTCTTCGACAGCTCCGTGCAGACCTCTTTCTACATTGGCCGATCCTTCTGATCCCTCCATGACCACGGCCACCGAAATGAACCTTCGAGGAAGGAAGGTTCCGGGCCTTCTCCTACTATTGGCCATCGCTTCGCTTCTGCTCTTTCCGCTCCTGGGGAAACAGGGACTCACCGATCCCGACGAATCCGCCTATGTGGAGTCGGTACGGGAAATGATGGATCGGGGGGATTGGCTGGTCCCGCGCCTCTACGGCCAGCCCATCCTGGACAAGCCCATTCTCGTCTATTGGGTCATCGGCGCATCGTTTCAGCTTTTCGGGAAGAGCGAGCTGTCCGCGAGGCTTCCCACCGCGATGGCGGCGCTCGGATTGCTTTTCGCGGTCTGGAGGCTGGGGAAGCTGACCCACAAGAGGGACGGGGCCGGTTTTCTCAGTGCCCTGGTGCTGTTGTCCTCCCTGGAGTTCGTCCTGATGGGCCGGGCCGCGGTCACCGACATGTTCCTGACTCTCTTCTGCACGCTGGGGATCCTCTGTTACGCGGAGACGCTCTGGGCCGGAGGCTCCCGCCTTCTTCCCCTGGTGGGGGCGGCCTGCATAGGTCTGGCGGTGCTCACCAAAGGACCGCTGGGCCTCTTGATCCCCGGAATGGTGCTGGGCGCCTGCTTCGTGGCGTCGCTCGGGCGACACCGCATCG
Organism: Acidobacteriota bacterium; assembly: GCA_003222305.1. Classification (GTDB taxonomy): domain Bacteria; phylum Acidobacteriota; class Polarisedimenticolia; order Gp22-AA2; family AA152; genus AA152. The sequence continues at coordinate 7,490 of QHVQ01000070.1, forward strand.
GCACGATCCGTCCCTTGGCCTCGGCCGCGGTCTTCGCCGCGGTCACCTTCCCCTGGTACGTGGCCATCGCCGTCCTGAGCCCCGACCTGGTGAAGGAGTTCATCGTGGGAGGCAACTTGGGTCGTTTCTTGAGCGCCGAGCATCGGCCGCAGCCACCTCTTTATTACGCGGTCGTGCTGCTGATCGGCTTTCTTCCCTGGTCCGCCTTTCTCCCGGGGGCCCTGAGTCGCGTCCTGGCGGCAGGGTACCGGGGCGACCGGCGGCACGGCCGCCTGCTCCTGCCCGCCCTGTGGCTCTTGGTCCTCCTGGTCTTCTTCACGCTGGCTGCCAGCAAGCTTCCTTCCTACATCCTCCCGGCCCTTCCGGCGGCCGCAGTGCTGGCAGCCGAGCCGCTCACGACGTGGCTGGAGCCGGCCCCGCCCGGCGGCCGCCTGCGGGGGACCGGCGCGATGATTCTGCTGGTTATTCTGGCCGGAGGCATGGTGCTTTTCGCCGTCGAGCGACAGAGCTTCGGATCGATTCCGGCGTCCTTCAAGGCGGCGCTGCTTCCGGTGTGTTTCGCCGGGCTCCTGGGAACGCTCTTCGCGCTCAGCTCGCTCATCCTTCAACGCCCCCGGCTGGCGTTTCTGCTGCTCCTGGGGGGCAACGTGATCCTGATCTTCTCGCTGCTCCTGTTCGGATTCCCGATTCTGGAGCCCTGGAAGAGCAGCCGCCAGGCGGCCGAAGCGGTGCGGCCCATGATTCAACCGGCCGATCGCGTCCTCCTGTACCGCGACAACCGGGCTGGTTTCGCGTACTATCTGGGTCGCGTCCCGGAGCAGCCTCGAAGAGAGACGGAGCTGGTGGCCGCTGCCCTGGATCCCACGCGTTTTTTCTGCTTGATGGAACGCGACCGGTTTGAGAAACTCCGCGCACGGCGACCCGATCTGCCTTTGTACCTGCTGACCCGCTCGGGACAGAGCGTGGTGGTGACCAACCGTTCGCCGACGGAATGACTTTGAGAGGTCCGGGCCTGATCGACCAGTCCGAAGCAGCGCGCCAGGCAGCTCTGCTGCGACGTCATCCGCGGGAGAGCCTGACGGTCTTCTTCCCCATGTACAACGAAGAGGACAACCTCCACGCGGCGGTGGCAAGCGCCGCGGAGATTCTGCAGACGCTCACCGACGACTATGAGATCCTCCTCGTGGACGACGCCAGCACCGACCGGACCGGCACCATGGCCGAGGAGCTGGCCGCGGCCGATCCCCGCATCAGGGTCATCCACCATGCCAGAAACCTCCGCCTGGGCGGGGCGCTGAAGACCGGCTTCGCCCATGCCACCAAGGACCTGATCCTTTATTCGGATGCGGATTATCCGTTTGACATGATCGAGCTCGTGAAGGCGGTCCGGATCATGCGACAGGCCGACGTGGTGTCGGCTTACCGCTTCGACCGTACCGGAGAAGGTCCCCTGCGCACCTTGTACTCGTTCGGGTGGAACCTTCTCATCAAGCTCCTGTTCGGATTGCGGGTGAAGGATGTGAATTTCTCGTTCAAGCTGGTGCGCCGCAAGGTCTTTGAGAACGTCCACCTCAAGAGCGAAAGCTCCTTCATCGACGCCGAGCTGCTGATTCGCTGCCAGTATTGCGGCTACCGGATCCTGCAGATGGGGGTGGATTACTTCCCGCGCAGCCGCGGCATCTCCACCCTTTCGAGCTTCGGCACCATTCGGAAGATGGCGTCCGAGATGTTCCGCCTCTACCCGGAGCTGCAAGCCCTCCGTCGCCGGCAGCGCGCGCCGGAACCGCCAGCTTCGGCGAGCTGAATGAAACGCCTGCTGGTGGTCGCCGATGACCTGGGACTCACTCCCGGCGTCAATGAGGGAATCGCATCGGCGTATCGGAACGGCATCCTCACTTCGGCGTCATGGCTGACCAACACCGCACATTTTCACCAGACTCTGGCGCTGCTGAAGGATCTGGAGGGACTGGGGGTGGGGATCCACCTGACTCTGGTGGGAGGGAGGCCGGTTCTTTCCCCGGACCAGGTCGCGACCCTGACGACTCCCGAGGGAGCGTTTCGCGGTTCGTGGCGTCGCTTCCTCGCTGCCTGGTTCGCCGGCCGGGTGCGCGTCGAGGAGATTCGTGCCGAGTGGCGCGCCCAGGTGGCCCGGGCGGTGGAGGCCGGCATTCGCCCAGCGCACCTGGATAGCCACCAGCACCTCCACGTCCTCCCAGGGCTCTGGAGCGTCGCATGGGATCTGGCCCGGGAGTTCGGAGTCTCCCGGGTCCGACTCCCTCGGGAGTCGGGTCCCTTCCCCGTCGGAACTCCCCTGTCCCGCCGGATGATTCGGTGGGTCTTGCACAGTCTCTGCCCGATTCCCCCCGTGGAGGGACCCGTTCGATGCTCGGATCACTGTTTCGGCATCTCCCAGGCGGGACATCTCGATTTGCCGGGGCTCCTCTCCCTCCTGCGCGGCCTTCCCGAAGGAGACTCGGAGCTCGTCACCCATCCGGGATTTCCCGACGCGCAGCTCCGGCGCGAATATCGGTGGGGTTATGACTGGGCCGAGGAGACCCGCGCTCTGACGTCGGAGGAGGCGCAGAGGGAAGTGGCGCGGCTGGGAATTTCCCTCGGCCGGCATTGAAGTGAATCGCTCCACCCTGCGAAGTCCCGCTATAATGCGCTCCCCAGATCACTCCCGGGAGGATCGATGCCTGGACGACTTCTGCTTTCGACCGTA
>QHVQ01000070.1:10266-11678 GCA_003222305.1 Acidobacteriota bacterium
GCGACCGGAGACTTAGGAGTCGCCGTGGAGTCTCGATTCTTCGCAGTGGGGGCGGTGGTCCCCTGGGCGAAGGCGGGAGTGGGGGCCATCGCCACCCAGTCCTTCGCGAACACCACCTTCGGACCGAAAGGACTGCAGCATCTGGAGCAGGGGAAATCCGCCCAGGAAGCGCTGGACTTGCTCGTGAAGGGGGACCCCCAGGCGGACCAGCGCCAGGTGGGGATCGTGGACGCCCAGGGGCGTCCGGCCACCTGGACAGGGACCAAATGCAACGCTTGGGCGGGCGGAAAGACGGGCCGCTTCTTCACGGCGCAGGGAAACATTCTCGCCGGTAAGCAAGTAGTGGAGGCGTTGGCCGCCACCTTCGAAGAGACGGCGGGACTTCCCCTGGCGGACCGGCTGGTCAAAGCGCTGGCAGCGGGGCAGGCGGCGGGGGGCGATTCCCGAGGACAACAGTCGGCCGCACTGCTCGTGGTGAGGGCCAAGGGAGGGTATTCCGGCTACAACGACCGCTACATCGATCTCCGGGTGGACGATCACCCGAAGCCGATCGAGGAGCTGGCGCGGCTCTTGGAGATGCACCACACGACCAATGCTTTCGCCGACGCCCGGTTCTACCTGGACCGAGGGGACACGGACCACGCCTCGAAGATCATGGAGGCGGCGACCCGCAAGCGCGTCGTCGCCGCCGGAGCGAAACCGACCGACCAAGGAGGGGCGTATTACGACCTGGCCTGCTTCTACTCCCTGGCGGGTCACGCCGAGAAGGCGCTCGAGAACCTCGCGAAGGCCTTTCCCCTCAATCCCTCCCTGAAGGCTTATTCACTCAACGACAGCGATCTGGATCCGCTCCGGAGCAACGCCCGGTACCAGGCCATGGTGAAAGATGCCAGCAAGAAAGAGAAATGACCTCCCCCGTCCGTTTCTGAAGTGGGCAGGCGGGAAAACTCAACTTCTTCCTCAGTTTCAAGCCTATTACCCGGCGAAGTCGTTGGTGAAGCGCTACGTCGAGCCGTTCGTGGGGAGTGGCGCCGTGTTTTTCGATGTGAAGCGATTGCTCCAACCACCGACCGTTGTGCTGGCCGACAGCAATGAAGAACTCATAAGCGTTTACCTTGCGATTCAAGGTGAAGTGGAGGATGTCCTTGGCCATCTTCGTCACCACGAGCGATTTCATTGCCGGGAATACTACTATCGAACTCGCGAAGGGAAGGCTCGATACCCTTCTAGAGCGGCGCGAGCTGCTCGATTCATCTATCTGAATAAAACCTGCTTCAACGGCCTCTATCGTGTCAATTCGAACGGACAATTCAACGTCCCCTTGGGGGACTACAAGAATCCTAGAATCGTGGACGAGGATAATCTGCGAGCTGCCTCTCTGGCGCTTCGCGGAGTGGAGTTCAAGGCCGTGC
>QHVQ01000199.1 GCA_003222305.1 Acidobacteriota bacterium
TTCATCATAGCTCTGTGTGGAGCCCCGACCGGTATGGCGAACGTATATGAAATAGCCAAAGGCGATCTTCCGCGAATACCGGCCGACCCACAAGGAGTCAAGAGATTTCAGCCCTGGGTTTATGGTGGTCCCTCAATCGAAGTCGCGAAGTATGACGGAAGCCTGCAATGTGAAATGGGTAGACCCGTGTCACTGGACGAAATGGAGAAGGAGTTGCGTGCTGCAAACATCGCCGTACAGGCGAAAGCCAAGAAGGCGGATGGGATTCAACACCCGCAGATGTGCGGAGCATCGACGGGCACGATGAACGTGTACCGAATCAACACGTCAGACTGGGAGAAGGCTCGAGTATTAGGCTTTGTTCTTTATATCGAAGGGATCTCGATCGCTAGAGATCGAAGAACGAGTAACGTGGCGACGCGACCCTGAACAGTCATCTACTTAGAAGAAAAAAGACCGGCCAGGTGAAGAAAGTCCTCGAAAAATAGTGAGGCCGACCAATGGGGGAACGGTTTCGACGGTGGCTAGAATGCCCATCGTCTTTTAGCGTACTATTACGGTACTTCGATCCAAAGGCCGATGCCTGCGGATGCGCATCAAACCAAGACAAAGGGAGGACGCACGATGGACGCTAGAGAGCTCGACGACCTGCAACACCGCCTCGCGGCCTTGTTCGGGCGCGCCCCGATCCGCCCCCCCAGCGGCAAGGAAGAGGCCCTGACCGTCGCGGAGTGGGCCCCGCTGGTGGATATCGTTGAACATGACACGGAGTACCTCATCAAGGCCGAACTGCCCGGGGTCAAGAAGGACGACGTCAAAGTGACGGTCCAAGATGATGTGCTCACGATCACCGGGGAGCGGACCTTCGAGAAGGAAGAGAAGGGCCGAAAGTATCACCGCGTGGAGCGGGCGTACGGCCGTTTTGCCCGGAGCTTCACGCTGCCGGAGGACGCAGATGGCAACAAGGTGGCGGCCGAGTTCAATGACGGGGTGCTCAAGGTCCACCTCCCGAAGTCGGAGCGGGCCAAGCCCAAGTCCATCGAGGTGAAGATCGGATAGTGATCAATGGAGGGTGTGGTGGGGGACGGTTCGACGAGAGCCGCGCGAGGGTGAGTCAAGGCTGGCCGGTCGAGAAGGGTCAGCAGTATGCGGAGCCCGATTCGGTCATGATCGGTCGGCCTTGGTTACTGCGAAAACAAGCGTCGCGAGTGACGGGCTGCCCCTGAGCCGATTCCTCATCGGCGGACCTGTCCTCGTCGCCTACGGCCGCCCGGTGACCGAGGATCTGGCCGCCGGCGCGGCGCGTAGGAACGATTGACGCCACCTGCCCTCCGAGTATGGGTTTTATGTCAAGCGGCGCCCCACCCGACGGCGCCGCCCCGGCCTGCGCCGCGCCCGACACCGTTTGTGCGGGCTACGCTCCCGAGGTCTTCAGCTCTTTCGTGAGGTCTTCGCGGTAAAGAGCGCCATCTGGGGCGTGACTTCTCCGCTGCCGCAGGTCGGACACGCAACCTTCGCGGCGGCACGCTCTGCGGCGGTTAGCACCTCCTCAAACGTCTTCTTGCAGCTCTCGCACATGAACTCGTACTTGGGCATGGGCTCTCTCCTGTCGTCTCCAGCCGCCTGAGCGCACCGGACGAAGAGGACCTATCGTCCTCCGATGATCAGTCTTCTAATCCTGGCAAGACATAACCTGAGCGACTCCATGAGCTTTCTTATCAACGACACCTCCCTGTACCGAGCATGAGACGAGGAGCAGTGCCAGGGGGGCCATGATCCTCCACGCGCCCCCGCCGCCCATGTGCATGCACGGTCCGTCCGACCTGACCTCGTGACATCATGGCTCCTCGCGCCAGGTGGAAAACAGGCGGGCTACTCCGCAATCCACTGCCGCTGCCGTCTCGAGGGTCAACGCGAGCGTCTAGGGGATGTCTCGGACCGCTCCCGAGGCATTACGACCCTCCCCAGGGCCGGACTTGAGAGGTAGGGAACGGTATGGACGCCCGCACCAGGAAGGTTCGGCAGGGTGTCTTAGGAACCCGAGCCGGGACCCTCCTCCGCCCCGCGAGCCGGACTGTTTAGATGGCGAGACTCGACCCGAGTGTGGACACGCTCTCGGCCACTGTCAACGTCATTCTTGCCGCCTATGTGTCTTGTAGAAGAGTGGCAGCCCAAGGCTTGGGCTACCATCGCCCCCG
>QHVQ01000011.1:0-26749 GCA_003222305.1 Acidobacteriota bacterium
CTCGAGGACCTGCTGGTCCACCTGAAGATAGAATTCTCCCGACGGGCTACTGCCGAGCGGCGGTGACCCTCCGCGTTCCGCCCCGGAAAGGAGCGGATCCCCTGGCCAATTACCCCTTTCAGGCCGCATGGCTTCGGTCGCGATTCTTGCGGGCCCTTTTCGGCGCTCTGCTTGCGGCGGCTCCCGTGTGCTCCGCCCCTCTTGGTGCCCAGGAGCCCGAGGTCATCCACCTCCCCCCGCCCTCCCAGAGTACTCCCGCGACGCCGGGAAAGCCGCCCCGGGCGGCGACCCGAGCGAGCCTTAATGTTCAGGAGGTCCTGGCGGAGCTCTGGTTTAGGCGCAACGCTTGTCTCGAGCGTAATGATCTCGCCGCAGCCCGAAGGCAGGTCGAGCTCATGCGGGACGTGGTGCGCCGGGAGGGCATTTTCAGCGCCGAGGATGTCGCCGGGGCATTCCTATCCGATGGCAACCGGGCTCTCGAATCGAGGAATCGCACTCGGGCCCTGGAGAGCTTTCATCTTGCTTCGGAATTTGCACCCGATGAGCCCGGCGCCTTTTTCGGCTTGGCACGCACGCTCTGGAGCCAGGAGAAGGATTTGGGAGGGGCCCTGTCCTCGGTAATCCAGGGAATCCGTGCGACGCTGCGGAACCCCAGCGCCCGGACGGCGCGGCTGGGAAACATTCTGCTGGTGATGCTGACAGGAAGTCTCGGCGCGGCGGTCCTCTGGAGCCTGCTCTGCGCGCTACGAACGGCGCGCCTGAGCCAGCATGACCTCTACGAGCGGCAGGTCAGATCCTTCTCTCCCGCGGCGGCACACGCGGTCGCCTGGTCCCTGTGGTTTCTCCCCGCGCTGCTGTGGTTCGCTGGGTGGTGGCTTCTGGTTTACTGGCTTGCCCTGTCGCAGCCCTATCTTAAGCGCTCGGAAAGAATTCTCAGCGTCCTGGCCTGCCTCTGCTTTCTCGCGGCGGTTCCTCTGGTGAGCTGGATCACGCTGGAGACGGCCGTAACCACCAATCCCACCACCCGCTTCCTGCTCGAGGCGGCGCGCGGCGGAGTGGATCCAGAGCGCATCCCGATCCTGGAGCAAATGGCATCCGCGCGTCCCCAGGAGGCGCTCTACCATTTCCTGCTGGGCCAGACCTATGCGGCGACAGGATCGACAGAGGCCGCACTGCAAGAATACCGGCAGGTCCAAACCCTCAAGCCGGATCACGCCAAAGCGTGGATCAACTCGGGAAGCCTGCTCTACTCCAAGCAACGGTTCGCCCAGGCAGCCGAGGAATACCGACGGGCTGCTCAGAGCGATCCGCACTCGGCGCTGGCCGAATACAACCTCTCGCTGGCGCTGCAGGCCTTGCTCCGGCTGGAGGAGGCGGATGCCGCATTCCGGAAGGCACGCGAGCTCGATAACTCTCTTATCACCTCCATCCTCGCCTCGTCAGGAACCGACGAGCAGAGGGATCCCATGGACGCGCACTACACGACCGGTGAAGTCCTGGAAGTGCTCCAGAAAAGCGGGGGATCCTCTTCCGGCACCACGGGCTGGAGGCAATGGGTTTCACCCCTCAGCCTCTCGGGAGCGCTCGGACTGCTGGCCTGCCTGGTCAGTGCGTGGCTGTCCTCCCGATGGGGGCTGGGGCGGGCTCAGAAGTGCGGAAAATGCGGCCAACCGTTTTGTCGCCGCTGTCAGGTGGGCATGAAACGGGAGGAGGGACTCTGCACCGCGTGCCGGCATCTCTATGTCTTGAAGGATCCCGTGGCTCCGGCGGCGCGTGAAGCGAGGGAGCGCCTGGTAGCTTCCCACGAGCGCTGGGAATGGATCCTACGCAGGCTGGTCTCCCTTTGCCTTCCTGGCGCCGGGCAGATTCGAGGCGGACGGACGGTCTGGGGGGCCTTCCTCATCTGGGTCGCCAGCGTGGGGGTGGCGACACTGCTGCTGACCGGGAAGTCGCTGGCCTATCCGGGAATTCCGGTTTTAGACTCCACGACGTGGGTGCGAGTCGCGGCCGTGGTCTGCGTCGCCGGTGCTTGGCTGGCGGCCAACACCCTGGCCTTCCAGAAGGGGAACTAGAGGAACGTATGGCACTCCAAGGGACTTTGAAAGACTTTACCCTCGCCGACATTTTTCAGCTCATCGGCCTGCAGAAGAAGACCGGCGTCCTGACCCTGCGAAACGGACAGGAGGTTGTCACCGTGTCATTCTTGGATGGCAACGTTGTGACGGCCGACTCCGTCCCGAAGCGTCTCGAAGATCGGCTTGGGGTGGTGCTGGTGAAGTCGCGTCAGATCGGCGAGGGCCAGCTCCAGGAGGCGCTCAAGATTCAGAAGCAGACCCTCAAGCGGCTAGGGACGGTTCTCGTGGGGCAGAAATTCATCAGCCAGGATGCGCTCCGGGAGGCCCTGCGTATCCAGGTGTCGCAGACGATATATCGTCTCTTCCGATGGCGCGATGGAGATTATCACTTCAGCCAGGACCAGAAACTGGATTACGACCGGGAGAATGTCTCCCCACTCTCCGCCGAGAGCATTCTCATGGAGGGTGCGAGGATTTTGGACGAGTGGCCGATGATCGAAAAACGCATCGGCAGCTTTAGCGGTGTTTTCCGAAAGATCCGTCCGACGGAACGCGCGGCTTCGAGCACAGGAGCGAAATCAGGACCGGTGCTGAGTGCCGAGGAGAAGACCGTGATGCAGACCGTGGATGGAATGCGAACGATCCAGGATCTCGTTGACAGCAGCCCTTTGAGCGAGTTCGACACCTGCCGCGTGCTCTACGAACTCAGCAGTCGTCAACTTGTGGAGAAGATCCCCTCCGGGGAAGGGCCGGTGCTGGAAAAGGGAACAGCCGTGAAAGTCGCCGCGGGGCAGGAGGTGCGGCGCGTCGGGATGCCAGCCGTCTGGCGTTGGAGTCTGGGGGCTCTGGTGGCTGCGTCCCTCGCCACCGCGGCACGGAACCCATTGAACGGGCTGGCCATTGCCAGTGGTTCCGATCCTCATGAAATGTTTCTCATGCGGCAAGTCACTCTTACAAGAATGGAGCGTATACGCTACGCCCTCCAGGTCTACTTCGTGCAGCACCGGGGCTTCCCCAAGGACTTGAACTATCTGGTTCTGGGTGGACTCATCCGATCCTCCGATCTGCGGGATCCTTGGGGACAGGATTATCTCTATCGTCCTATGGCGGGCGGGTTCGAGCTCGAGGGGAAAGACCGTTCGGGTATTTCGGGAAGCCCTCTCGTTCTGCGATCGGTAACGGGAACACGGTGAGTCATGTAACTCTATGAAAGTAAGGTTGTTGTTTGTAAGTTTATCACTTGACAATACTACACTAAATCCATATAATGCCTTTGCACTCAGCTATGGATTGGATCATCTAGAGCCAAGGGAGGCTTCTGAACATGAGTAAAATCATCGGAATCGACCTGGGGACCACCAACTCGGTGGTCGCCGTTATGGAAGGCGGCAAGCCCGTAGTGATTTCCAATGCCGAGGGGAACAGGACCACGCCTTCGGTGGTGGCCTTCACCGACAAAGGGGAGCGACTCGTGGGTCAGGTGGCCAAGCGCCAGGCGGTCACCAATCCGGAAAACACGATCTTTTCAATCAAGCGGTTCATGGGCCGCCGCTTCGACGAGGTGACCGAGGAGATGAAAATGGTCCCCTATCGGGTGGTCCGCGGCGAGAATGGGGATGCCCGGATACAGATTCGCGATAAGCAGTTCCCCCCCCCGGAAATCTCGGCCGCGGTGCTCCACAAGATGAAGCAATCTGCTGAGGACTACCTCGGAGAGAAAGTGACGCGTGCGGTCATCACGGTTCCCGCTTACTTCAACGATGCACAGCGGCAGGCCACGAAGGACGCGGGACAGATTGCCGGACTGACCGTGGAGCGCATCGTCAACGAACCCACGGCTGCGGCACTGGCCTACGGTTTGGACAAGAAGAAAAATGAAATTATCGCCGTCTACGATTTTGGAGGCGGGACCTTCGATATTTCCATTCTCGAAGTGGGTGACGGCGTAGTCGAAGTGAAGTCCACCAACGGCGACACCCACCTGGGTGGCGACAACATCGACCAGCGCGTCATTGACTGGATTGTCTCGGAGTTCAAAAAGGAGCAGGGCATCGACCTGTCCCGAGACCGGATGGCCCTGCAGCGCCTCAAGGAAGCTGCGGAGAAGGCCAAGTGTGAGCTCTCTTCAGCAGGGGAGACGGAGATCAATCTTCCTTTCATCACGGCCGACGCGTCAGGTCCCAAGCATCTTCTTCTGAAGCTCACCCGTTCTCGGTTTGAGCAGCTCGCTATGGATCTCTTCGAACGCTCGCTGCCTCCGTGCCGGCGTGCGCTCGAGGATGCCGGCATGAAGCCAGAGGACATCCATGAGGTGGTCCTGGTAGGTGGAAGCACGCGAATCCCCAAGATCCAGGAGCTGGTCAAAGAATTCTTCAAGAAAAAGGAACTGAATAAGGAAGTCAATCCGGATGAGGTGGTCGCGGTGGGGGCCGCCGTGCAGGCGGGCGTGCTAGGAGGTGATGTCAAGGATCTCTTGCTGCTGGACGTCACCCCACTCTCCCTGGGCATTGAGACGCTGGGCGGAGTCTTCACCAAGTTGATCGAGCGGAACACCACCATCCCCACCCGGAAGAGCGAGATCTTCTCCACGGCCGCCGACAGCCAGACCAGTGTGGAGGTGCACGTGCTACAAGGGGAGCGGGAGATGGCCCGGGACAACCGCACGCTCGGTAGGTTCCATCTCGTCGGCATCCCCCCGGCCCCACGCGGTGTCCCGCAGATCGAGGTGACCTTTGACATCGATGCCAACGGCATCGTTAATGTCTCGGCCAAGGACCTGGGCACCGGAAAGGAGCAGAAGATCACCATCACTCACAGCAGCGGCCTCTCCAAGGCGGATATCGACAAGATGGTGGGGGAGGCGTCGTCCCACGCCGAGGAAGATCGCCGCAAGAAGGAAGAAGTGGAGGTACGCAACAAGGCGGACAACCTCGTTTACAGCACTGAGAAACTGCTGGAGGAGAACAAAGAGAAGATTCCCGCCGAGGAGGGCTCGAAGATTCGGTCGGCGGTGGACGACCTGAAGAAGGCCATCCAGGACGGGCCGAGCGATCGCATCGCTCGGGCGACCGACGAGCTCCTCAAGGCCTCCCACCGGATGGCCGAGCTCATGTATCAACAAGCTTCGGCCGGGCGCGGGGCCGGCTCGTCCCCTGGAGCAGGAAGTGACCCGAGCCCCGGGAATTCGCGGTCCTCCGGCTCCACGAAGGAGGGCGAGGTGATCGACGCAGAGTACGTGGACGTAGACGAAGGCAAGAAGTAACCGGGCGAGGAAGCATCGCGGGGAGACGCATGACGGTCGTGCAATGGGATCCGTTACGAGAGTTGTTGGCCCTCAAGGACCGCATGAACAAAATTATCGAGAACGCCATGTCCCGCTCCCAATATGGGGGCTCTGCGGACGCAGGGACGTGGTCCCCTGCGGTGGACATTTTCGAGACCTCCGAGAGCGTGGTGGTGGCGGCGGAGCTCCCGGGACTATCCCCCTCGGAGATCGAGGTCCGGATCGCGGAGAACATGCTCACACTGAAGGGGGAGAGAAAGCTCGAGAAGGGGATCGAGCAGGAGAACTACCACCGCATCGAGCGGTCTTACGGCTCGTTTTCACGCTCCCTTCCACTGCCTCCTGGGATCAAGCCCTCCGAGGCCCGAGCGGAGTACCGACTCGGCATTCTCCACATCCAAATCCCCAAGGCCCGGGAGGCAGGAGCCAGTCCGGTACACATCCGCATTTCTTGATGGCCGGAACTGTCCGGGAGCCTCATGGGGAGCATGGACTACTACCAAGTGCTGGGGGTGGGCCGGAAGGCGAGTTCTTCCGAGATCAAGAAGGCCTACAAGCGCCTCGCGCGGAAGTGCCATCCGGATCTGAACCCGGGAAATCGGGCTGCCGAGGAGCAGTTCAAACGCATCACCGAGGCCTACGACGTTCTCTCGGATTCCGAGAAACGCAAGCGCTACGATCAGGGTGGCTCACACTCCTCGGGACCAGGATTCACACCACCAGGCGCCGGAGGCTTCGGCCCCGGATTCCCCTCCGGGTTCGAATTTGACGCCGGAGGTCTCGGCCGCGGCTTTACCGATATCTTCGAGGAGATTTTCAATCCGTCTCAGGGCCAGCGACGCCGCGACCCCGCACCCGGAGAGGACCGCATCTACCCCATCCGGATCGGGTTTTTCGACGCCCTGAGAGGCCTTTCCACGACTCTGGATCTCGAGGGCGAGATCGCTTGTCCCGACTGCGGTGGCACCGGGAGCGTGCGCTCAGCGCGCTCCCAGGTGTGCCCTGATTGTGGCGGAATCGGCACAATCCAGAGGATAGGAGGCAGGATCCGGTTCACCTCCGAATGCCGCCGCTGCGGCGGCACCGGGAAGCTCTCCGAGGAGTCCTGCCACCGCTGCGGTGGTTCCGGCACCATTGTGAGGCGGGAGCGAATCCAGGTGCAAATCCCCCCTGGAGTCGACACAGGCTCCCGCGTGAGGCTGGTGGGCAAGGGGCGAGCTGGGACCTTGGGAGGTCCACCGGGCGATCTCTACATACAAGTCCAGGTAGAGCCGCATCCTTTTTTTGCCCGGGCCGGTGACCAGATCCTGTGCACCGTGCCGATAAGCTTCTCGGAGGCAGCGCTGGGCGCGCGCGTGGAAGTCCCCACGATCGATGGAGGGTCGACCATCCGCATTCCTCCCGGAACGCAAAGCGGTCAGAAGCTCCGTCTGAAAGGAAAGGGTGCGCCATCGTTGAAGGGAGTCGGCCGCGGCGATCAAATTGTGGAAGTCAAGGTGTTGACTCCCGAGGTCCGGGACGAGCGGGCACGCGCCTTGCTGAAGGAGCTCGGCGAGAGGGATCGGGCGGATCTCCGCGGCCACCTCAAGCCCCATTCGTAGTAACATACGCCCCCGTCAGGGGTGCCGTTAACTGCCATGATGCGCGACAAAGCCTACTACATGATTAGTGTCGTTTCGCGACGCTTCGATGTGCATCCTCAGACTCTCCGTCTCTACGAACGAGAAGGGCTGTTGAAACCCTCCCGAACGGATGGGAATACGCGGCTCTATTCCGACGAAGATCTGGAGCGTCTTTCGAGAATCCTCCACCTTACCCGTGAGCTGGGGGTGAATCTGGCTGGGGTAGAGGTCATCCTCAAGATGCGGGAGGCCATGGAGAGCATGGAGCGGGACTTCAATCACCTACTCGCCTCGCTGCGCGATGAAATGCGCAAGCGCCAGGAAGACCCCCGTGGCCGTTCCACCCATGCGCTGGTCAAGTCCGGACCGGCGAGAGTGATCCCGATTAAGAAGGGATGAGATGGAAGAGGAAAACGTTCTCAGGAAAAAGGTTTCCTCCGAGACCCTCAAGAAATACCTTCAGGAAATCTCAAAGCTGGAACGAATCACCCCCGATGAAGAGAAGGTCCTGGGAGACCGAATCCAAAAAGGGGACAGAGAAGCTCTGCAGCGGTTGGTAGAGGCGAACCTCCGCTTCGTGGTCAGTTTCGCCAAGAAGTACCGAGGATGCGGCCTCTCCTTCTTGGACCTGATCAACGAGGGAAACATCGGCCTCATCGAGGCCGCGAAACGATTCAACCCGAAGAAGAATGTCAAGTTCATTACCTACGCTGTTTGGTGGGTGAGGCAGGCCATCGTCCACGCCCTCTCGGACCACAGTGGGGCATTTCGACTTCCCCAGAAGCAGGCCAATCTCCTTTATCGGATCGGCAAGACCATTTCGCAGCTCACCCTGGAGTTGGAGCGCCACCCTACCGCCGAGGAAATCGCCAAGAAGCTGGAGATTGGGGTGGAAGAGGTGACCAATCTGCTCCAAGTGGCCGATGAAAACGTCTCTCTTTCCACGGTGATCGACGAGGAGCACGATTTCCATCTCTCCGACAAGCTGGAACAAGAGCAGATCCCCTCCGCGGACGAGGCGCTGCTGCGGGACTCGCTCAAGACGCATCTGGCGGCTTGCCTGGACGAGCTGGATCCCAAGGAGGAGAAGGTCCTGCGGCTTCGCTTCGGTCTCGACGAGGAGGATCCCAAGACCCTTAAGGAAATTGGCGAGATGATGGGTCTTTCCCGCGAACGGATTAGGCAAATCGAAGCGCAGGCTCTCGAGAAGCTTAACCGTTCCCAGAAATGCCAGCAGCTCCGAGGCTACCTGAACTGAGGAATTCCGTGGCTTCCCCTGTCATTGTCTGCCAGCATTGCGGCGGCGCAGGATTCCGGATCCTGGATTCCTTCGACCGGCCTTCCCGCGCGGTGGAGTGTGCCTGCCGCCGAGGGGAACGGGCGGGAGGTCTCCTGGAACAGGCCCGACTTCCCAAGCGTTTCCAGAGATGCGAATTCGAGAATTACGCCGAGATTTCCCCTTCACATCGGCTGGCGAAACAGCGCTTGGAGCGCTTTGCCCGGGAGTATCCCGCCGAAGAGCACGGACTGCTGATCATGGGACCTCCGGGAGTCGGCAAGACTCACTTGGTGGCTGCTCTGATCAACACGCTGGTCCGGGAGAAGGGAGTTCCCTGTCTCTTTTACGATTTTCAGGATCTTCTCAAAGAGATCCAGAACAGCTACAACGCCGCCTCGGGGACATCCGAGCTGGCGGTGTTGCAGCCCATCTTCGCCACGGAGGTGCTGGCGCTGGACGATCTGGGAGCGCGCAAGCCCTCCGCCTGGGTGGCAGATACCCTGTCCCACATCATCAGCACTCGATACAATGACGTGAAGGCTACGCTCTTCAGCACCAACTACCTGGACCATCCCGTTCGCAAGGAAGACCCCACGCTCACCGACCGGATCTCGGATCGGGTCCGTTCCCGACTGCACGAGATGTGCGTCAGAATCGAAATCTCGGGGAAGGATTTCCGCGAGGACATCCTCCGGGCAGAGAAGCGCGTCCGGCACTAATCAAACACCTTATACGAACAGAGTTGGCCTTGGGCTTGCATCCGCCCGGCACGTCTGCTAAGATCCGCCTCTACCGTAGCTTAGCTTGATCTCTTCGAGAAACTGGAGGTGGATGGTGGCGCGGGATGTGTGGATTCTGGGGGGAGTCCGGACTCCCATGGCGGAGTACAACGGGCGCTTCCGGAGTCTTAGCGAGGTGGAGCTGGGTGCGCTCGCGGCGCGCGGGGCCTTGGAGAAAGCCGGTGTCGCTCCCGGTTCTGTGGACCATGTGATTTTCGGTAATGCCCTCCAGACCAGTGGCAACGCCGTCTACGGAGCCCGGCACGTGGCCCTCAAAGCCGGACTGGCCGTACAGGTTCCCGCCCTCACCGTGAACCGACTCTGCGGCTCTGGCATACAGTCCATCATCTCCGCGGTCCATCTCATCCGCTGCGACGAGGCCCGGTGCGTCCTGGCCGGGGGAATGGAGAATATGAGCCAGGCCCCGCACGTGATTCGCGGGGCACGGGTCGGCCTTAAGCTGGGAGAGGGAAAGCTCGAAGATTCCCTCATGGTCGCGCTTCTGGATTCCTACTGCGGACTCTACATGGCCCAGACTGCCGAGAAGATCGCCAGGGAGCGTGACATCGCCCGGAAGGAACAAGACGTGTTCGCTCTCCGCAGCCAGCAGCGCGCTCAAGCGGCCTACGATGCAGGAAAATTCAAGGATGAGAGTGGTGGGCGGGGACGATCACCGGCGTCCCGACACCACGCTGGAGGGGCTGGCCAAACTTAGCCCGGCTTTTGACCGCGAGGGAACCGTCACCGCCGGAAACGCCTCGGGAATCGTGGATGGGGCCGCTGCGGTGCTGATATCGTCGGATCCCGGCCTCGGAGGGAAGAAACCTCTGGGGCGGATTGTCTCCTGGGGGATAGTGGGGGTGGAGCCGAGCCTCATGGGCATTGGACCGGTCCCTGCCACACGGCAGGCCCTGGAGGTGGCCGGACTCTCCCTGGAAGAGATCGACTTGGTGGAGGTCAACGAAGCGTTCGCCGCGCAGTATTTGGCGGTGGAGAAGGACCTTCGCCTTGATCGCGAACGGGTGAACGTCAACGGCGGGGCCATCGCCCTAGGTCACCCCCTGGGAGCCACCGGGACCCGGCTGGTTCTTACGCTCTTGCTGGAGCTGAAGCGCCGGGGCGGAAGGTACGGTTTGGCCACCGCTTGTATCGGCGGGGGACAGGGAATCGCACTCGTCGTGGAATCGGCCGGCCGGGGCTGATTCGACTTGTGTCGGGAGCGGCCTCCGGACCGGGCCGCACTGGGGAAAGCATGAAAATCCGAACCGTGGGAGTGATCGGATCGGGGCTTATGGGTTCCGGTATTGCACAGGTCTCGGCCCAGGCGGGTCATCGGACGATGATTCTGGAAGTTTCCCGGGAGCTTCTGGACAAGGGGATGCAGCGAATCGAGGGGTTTCTGCGCGCCGGCGTAGAGAAAGAGAAGCTCACGGCGGAGACGAGGGACCGCATCCTGTCGCTGCTGAAGGGGACCACCGATATCAAGGACCTGGCGGATTGTGATCTGATTCTCGAGGCCATTACCGAAAACCTCCAGGCGAAGCGGGACCTTTTTGCCAAGCTGGACAGGTTGTGCGGTCCCTCTACGATCTTCGCCAGCAACACCTCCTCCCTTTCCATCACCGAGATGATGACCGCCACATCGCGACCTTCTCGCTTTCTGGGTCTTCACTTCTTCAATCCTGTCCCGCTCATGAAACTGGTGGAGGTGATCCGCACCATCGTCACGGCGGAAGAAGTCGAGGCCGCCGCCCTGGAATTCGTGCGGGCCACCGGGAAGACGCCCATTCGGACCTCCGATCGAACCGGTTTTATCGTCAACCGACTCCTGGTGCCTTACATCCTTGACTCCATCCGGGCGCTGGAGAACGGCGTGGGGACCATCGAGGAGATCGATGCGGGAATGAGGCTGGGCTGCGGGCACCCGATGGGACCCTTCACGCTCCTGGACTTCGTGGGGCTGGACACCACCTACTACATCGCCGGCATCATGTTCGACGAGTTCAAGGAGGCCCGATTCGCACCCCCGCCCCTGCTCAAGCGGATGGTACTGGCAGGAATGCTGGGACGCAAGACGGGCAAGGGCTTCTACGATTATTCCCAGTCGCCGCCCGTGCCCCTCAACCATCTCACCGCCTGAGTCAGGCGGCCCCGCGCGAGGAGCCCAATGAGCACGCAGAATCTGACCGTGGAATCCCACGACCGAATCGCCCGCCTCACCATAAGCCGACCCGAGAAGCTCAACGCCTTGGACCGAGCGACTCTCGGAGAGATGGATCAGGCCTTCGCCACCTTCGCGGCAGACCCCGAAGTGGGAGCTGTGATCCTTACGGGGGCCGGCCCGAAGGCCTTCGTTGCCGGCGCCGATATCCAGGAGCTGCTGCAGCAGTCCCCGGTGGGCGGACGTTTCAGTCGGATCGAGAATCTGGGTAAGCCTGTGCTCGCTGCCGTGAACGGCTACGCCCTCGGAGGAGGGTGCGAGTTGGCTCTGGCCTGCACGCTTCGCTTCGCCTCCTCCACGGCGAAGTTTGGACAGCCCGAGGTGAACCTGGGCATTATTCCAGGCTATGGGGGCACCCAGCGCCTGGCGCGTCTCGTGGGGCGGGGAAAGGCTCAGGAGCTAATCCTGACGGGAGAAATGATCGACGCAGCCGAAGCTCATCGGATCGGCTTGGTGAATCAAGTATTCTCGCCCGAAGATCTGCTCCCCCGGACAGAAGCGATTGCCGCGACCATCCTCTCCCGCAGCCCGCTGGCGATCCGGTACGCGCTGGAAGCCGTGCAGCGCGGGCTGAACATGCCGCTGGAGGAGGGCCTGGGTTTTGAAGCCACTCTCTTCGGAGTTCTCTGCGCTTCCGAGGATATGAAAGAAGGTACGAGAGCCTTCCTGGAGAAGCGAAAGGCCCAATTCAAGGGACGGTAGGACCCACGCTCCCTTGGAAAAAGGGGGCGCAAAGCCTATATTCCCCCCGAGGTTAAGAGGAGCAGGGCAGGATGTCCGTGTCCGGAGTCCACCGGGTGAACTTCAGACCCCAGAGGCTCATCACCGCGTTAAGGGTGGTCATCGGCGCGTTTTTGGCGGCTTTCGGCGTGGTTCTGTTCCTCAGCTTTGGCAAGAAGGAGGAGCAGGCGGTCCGCATCCACCTCGCGCCTCCGCCCACCCAGTCGGGTGAGCAAGTGGTCGATCTCTCTGAGAATTTCGCCATCACGGGGACCAAGGGAGGGCGTGACTCCTTCCGGCTTCAAGCGGACCAGGTGACGGGTTTCGTAGGAGACAAGAAGCTCCTTCGGGGGGTCCGATTGGAAGTTTATGGGGAGGATGGGGAGCATCTGGCCCTGAAGGGCTCCACGGGCCAATTCGACATGGCGGAGAAGCGAGCCCAACTTTCGGGAGCGGTTCGGGTGGAAGGGAAGAACGGCTTTGCGCTCACCACGCCCAGCCTCTATTTCGACGGCGATCGGGACATCCTGTTCACGCCGGATGAGATCGCCTTCGCGAGCCGAGGCCTTTCGGGGACGGGTCGAGGGCTGAACTATCTGACAGGGGACCGCTCCTTCAAGATTCCCGCCGAAGTACGGGTCACGGTCGAGCCGGTCAAACCCGGCGATCCTCCCGCACTGATCACCAGCTCCGACATGACCCTGTCTCTGGACACGAACGAAGTGGTTTTTAACGATTCCGTGCGACTGTCGCGTGGGCAAGAGTCCTTCTCCGGCAACTATCTTAAGTTGACCCTGGACGCCGATCGTCACCGCCTGATCTCAGTGAAGGCCTACGGGCAAATCCAGGCCACCCTGGTCACGGGGAAGGCTGCCGCTCCCACCAGCCTCCAGGCCGACACGCTTCTAGCCGCATTTCAACCGGATGGGAAATCGTTGGACCGAGTGGAAGCCTACGGAAGCTGTCAGCTGGAGAGCTCGGGAGTGCAGGGGACCGGAGAAACTCTCTTGGCGGAGGTGCCCCAGGACCGGATCCTGCTGCGAGGAGAGCCTGTGGTGCTGGACTCCCGCAGCCGCATTGCCGGCGACGTCAAGACCTCCTTCCGCGCCCGCCCCGTAGGGACAGCCGGGGGAGCTTCTCCGTCCTATTTCACCAACGGGGAGCCCATTTTCTTCCAGGCCTCTCGTCTCTCGGTGGAAGATGGCGGAGAGATCGCGCGCTTCTCGGGGAGCGTACGGGGCTGGCAGGGGGACGATTCCATTCAGGCCGAGGAAGTAGTCTTGCGCTTCGGCGAAAAGAGCATGAACGCGTTTCGCAATGTCTTCTGCCGGTTCACCTCCCAGGAAGCCGCCGCGGACGCGCCTGGCAAGGGTCCTCCTGTGCCGACGCTCATCGTCGCTTCCGCCATGAATTATGCCGAGGGAGAGGGAACGGTCCACTTCCGCGACTCGGTGAAGCTGACCCGGCAGGACTCCACGGTGCTTTCGGATCGGATGCATGTGAGTTTGACCGATCCGGCCGTAGGAAGGCGTCGAGTCGTGCGGGTGCTGGCCGAGGGGGGGGTGCACTTCACCCACCTCGCGAATTCCGGCAGTGCCGATCGCTTGGTCTTCCTTCCCGACCAGGACCTGGCGGAAATGCAGCAAGACGCGGGGTTGGCCGAGGTGGTGGACCGGACCAGCGGGAGAACGCTTCGGGGTAGGACGCTCAAGTTCGACATGAAGGGGAATCGGGTCCTGACCGAAACGTCCGACGGCGGCCGCACCTGGATCACCCTCAACCCCAAAGACAAGGAAGCCCCGGACCTTGAGCCGAAGATTGGACATTGAGGGAATCAGCAAGTCCTATCGAGGTCGCCAGGTGGTGCGCAATGTCTCCCTTTCCATCTTGAGCGGTGAGGTGGTAGGTCTGCTCGGTCCCAACGGTGCGGGGAAGACGACCACCTTTTACTGCATTCTGGGCCTGGTCAGGCCGGATCGGGGGCGGATCCTCCTGAACGGGCACGACATCACTCGGCTGCCCATGTACCTGAGAGCTCGAGAAGGGATCAGCTACCTCCCCCAGGAAGCCTCCATTTTCCGCAAGATGACGGTGGAAGAGAACCTGCTGGCAATTCTCGAGACCCTCGGTCTCAACTCCTCGGAAATCCGGGACCGTGCGCGGGCCATCCTGGAGGAACTGAAGATCGCGCACTTGGCCCGCTCGCCCGCGTATGCGCTCTCGGGAGGTGAGAGGCGCAGGGCGGAGATTGCTCGGGCCTTGGTGCTTTCCCCTTCCTTTATTCTGCTGGACGAGCCCTTCTCGGGCATCGATCCCTTGGCAGTCGCGGATATCCAGCGAATCATCCAACAGCTCCGGCAAAAGGGTATCGGCATTCTGATCACGGATCACAATGTCATCGAGACCCTGCGCATCACCGATCGGGCGTACATCATCGCCGGGGGCGAGATCTTCCGGAAGGGGGTCCCCGACGAGCTTGCGGCCGACGCCAAAGTGCGCGAGATCTATCTAGGCGACAACTTCCGACTGAACTGAGGCGAGGCGATGGCGCTTGAACAAAAGCTGAGTATGCGGCTGACCACGAAGCTGGTCATGACGCCCTCGCTGCAGCAGGCCATCAAGCTCCTGCAGATGTCCAAGCTGGAGCTGGTGGAGGAAATTACCCAAGAGCTGACCCTAAACCCGGTATTGGAAGAGTCCCAGGAGCCGCGGGAAGGGGAAGTTCCGGAGCCCGAGGTACGGACGGACGAGCAGGTCCCCGCAGCCGACAAGCCGGCGGAGGGGCTGGATTCCTTTCAGGAGATTGATTATCAGTCCTACTTCCAGGACTACCTCGATGCAGGCTACACGCCCCGCGCCCCGTCGGAAGAGATTGAAGCCCCCCCTCTCGAAAACACCCTCACCCGACCCCAGAGCCTTTCGGAGCATCTGCTCTGGCAGCTGGCCATGAACCTCGCAGAAGGGACCGATCAGGAGATCGGTCGCGCCATCATCGGAAACCTGGATGAGGACGGCTACCTTCAGGCCACCGTGGAGGAGATACAAACCATGGGAGGCTTCGCCGCCTCCGATGTGGAAAGAGTGCTGGCCCAAATTCAGGAGTTCGATCCCACCGGAGTGGCCGCGCGCGACCTGAGGGAATGCCTGCTCATCCAGGCCAGGGCCTTGGACATGGAGGGGACCCTTCAGGAGACCATCATTCCAGGGCCGCCGCATCAAGGAGCTGTGCCAGGTACTCGACTGTTCCCTGGAGGAGGTCCAAAGGCACCTGGAGATCATCCGGGGGCTCGATCCGAGGCCCGGCAAGAAGTACAACACGGACCGATCCAGCTACGTGGTGCCCGATGTCTATGTGGTGAAGGTAGACGGGGAGTACACGATTCTTCTGAATGAGGAGGGGCTCCCCCGGCTGAGGGTGAGCTCCTTCTACCGCCGCATGGTGGACCGATCCAACACGGAGATTACTCGGGAGGCCCGGGATTACGTCCGGGAAAAGCTCAGCTCGGCGCTGCGACTCATCAAGAGCTTGGAGGAGCGACAGCGCACCATCTACAAAGTGGCCAGGAGCATCGTTAATTTCCAGAGAAGCTTCTTGGATTATGGCTTCGAGCACCTGCGGCCCCTGGTGCTGAGAAACGTGGCCGACGACATCCAGATGCACGAGTCCACCGTCAGCCGAGTGGTGAACAACAAGTACATGCACACCTCCCGCGGTCTCTTCGAGATGAGGTTCTTCTTCCATTCCGGCATCGCTTCGGTGCAGGGCGAGGACGTGTCCTCCCTCACGGTCAAGGAGCGGATCAAAAAGCTGGTGTCGGAGGAGAACCCGGTACGCCCTCTGTCGGATTCGGCCCTGGCCCAGATCCTGGGGAACGAAGGACTGCAAATCGCCCGGCGCACGGTGGCCAAGTATCGGGAGGAGCTACGCATCCCCTCCTCCAACGAGCGGCGCCAAGGATTTCGCTGAGGAGCACATGGCATCATGAAAATCCATTTCACCGGCAGACAGATCGAGATCACCCCGTCCCTGCGGAAGGCGGCCGAGGAGCGCCTGGGCAAGTTGGAGAAGTTCCTGGAGCCCGTCAGAGAGGCCCACGTGATTCTCGTGGTGGAGAAGCGCCGCCATCGTGCCGAAGTCGTGGTTCACGGGAAGCATGTGACACTCTCGGCGGCAGGGGTGACGGCTGACATGTATTCGTCCCTCGCTCTGGTGGCCGAACGATTGGAGCGCCAGGCCAAGAAGCACCGAGAGAAGCTGAAGGTGGAGAAGAAGCGACAGGGAGCCCGGAGCTCGCTGCGCCGCATTCTCACCCCGGTCGAGAGCGGCTCCGAGGGGCCGCAGGTGGTGCGGGTGGATGCCAGCCCCCTGAAGCCCATGTCGGTGGAAGAAGCGGTCCTTCAGGTGACGGGCACCGAGAGGGAGTTTCTTGTCTTCCGCAATGCCTCCTCGCGGAGGGTTTCGGTCCTGTACCGGCGCAAGGACGGGAATTTCGGGCTCATCGAGCCCGAAGCGTAACATCGGCTCATCCTCCGGCGCCGCGGTTGACAGTTCTTCCTCTGCGTTGCTATCCTGCAACGACCTGCAAGGACGTGAGTCTAACGAGTATCGCGACAACCGGAGGGCTGCCCGGAGTCCCGCTACCTCCACGCCCTGGGAGCCGACCGGGAAGCGCTACAGGACCGATGCCGGCAGCACAACCTATTGGAGCATCCATGGACCTGGAACTGACCGCGGAACATCGGACGATCCGGGACATGGTCCGGGATTTCGCGGCCCGCGAAATCGCTCCCAGAGCGGCGCACTACGATCGCACACGGGAATTCCCTCATGACAATGTGAGGAAATGCGCCGAGCTCAATCTCATGGGAGTCATGGTGCCCGAGCAGTTCGGCGGCTCGGGACTGGACACGATCAGCTACGCTCTCATCATCGAAGAGCTGTCCCGTGCTTGCGCCTCCACGGGAGTCATCGTCTCGGTCAACAATTCCCTTTTCTGCCATCCGGTGGAGAGGTTTGGAACCGAGGACCAAAAGCAACGGTTCCTGATTCCCCATGCCAAAGGAGAAAAAATCGGTTGCTTTTGCCTCTCTGAGCCCGCGGCTGGCTCCGATGCCGGCAACCAGCAGACCACGGCAGTACGCCGGGGGGACGAATACATCCTGAACGGTACCAAGAACTTCATCACCAACGGCGTCGCGGCCGATACCGCCATCGTTTTCGCCGCCACCGACAAATCCAAAAGGCACCACGGCATCTCGGCGCTGATTGTGGAGAAGGGAGCGCCCGGTTTCCGCCTCGGGAAGGACGAAGTGAAGCTCGGGATCACCTGCTCCGGCTCGGTGGAGATGGTGTTCGAGGATTGCCGGGTGCCGGCAACGAGCCTCCTGGGGGCGGAAGGGTTGGGATTCAAGATCGCCATGAACACGCTGGACGGAGGGCGGATCGGGATCGCCGCCCAGGCGGTGGGGATCGCCCGCGCCTGTCTGGAGGAAGCGACACGATACTCCAAGCAGCGGAAGGCGTTCGGCAAGACCATTTCCGACTTCCAGGCGATTCAGTTCATGCTGGCCGACATGGCTACCGAGGTGGACGCGGCCCGGTTGCTGACCCACCGGGCGGCCTGGACCAAGGACCAGGGAGGGCGGTTCTCCCTGGAGGCGGCGCAGGCGAAGCTATTCTCCTCTGAGGTAGCCATGCGCTCCGCAGTAAAAGCGGTGCAAATCTTCGGCGGGTACGGGTACATGAACGATTATCCAGTGGAACGGTACTTTCGCGATGCGAAGATCACTGAGATCTACGAAGGAACCTCGGAGATCCAACGCTTGGTCATTGCCACCACCCTCTTGAAAGACTGATTGCCATCCATGGATTTTGCCCTGACAGAAGAACAGGGACTTCTCCGGGACACGATGAGGGAGTTCGTCAGCCGGGAAATCTCTCCCGAGGCAGGGGAGTTGGATCGGCTTTCGCAGTTTCCATCCCGGGCCATCCAGCGACTGGCCGAGCTGGGGCTCCTGGGCATGGCCATCCCGGAGGCCTTTGGAGGGGCGGGCCTTGACACTCTGGGATCCGCCGTGGCCATCGAAGAGATCGCACGGGGATCGGCGTCGCTGGCGGTCACCGTCAGCGTCACCAACTCGGTTTGCGCGGGTCCCATCGTACACTTCGGGAATGAAGACCAGCGGCGCCGCTACCTGCCGCGCCTGGCGAAAGGGGAAATCCTGGGCGGCTTCTCCCTCACCGAGCCCGACTCGGGCTCCGACGCCGCCCACCTGAGAACCCGCGCCAGTCTGGAGGGGGACACTTACCTGCTGACCGGGGATAAAGCCTGGGTGAGTAATGTCCAGGTGGGTCACGTTTTTGTGGTTCTGGCCGCCACCCGGCCCGAGCAGGGTTCCCACGGCCTGACGGCCTTTCTCGTGGAGCGAGATTTCCCGGGTTTCTCCTTCGGCAAGGTGGAGGACAAGATGGGGCTCCGCTCCTCGCTCACCGGGAGCCTCGAACTCCAGGACTGCCGGGTCCCGGTCGCCAATCGCCTGGGGGAGGAGGGACAGGGGTTCAAGATCGCCATGGCCACGCTGGACGGAGCGCGGATAGGCATCGCGGCGCAGGCTGTAGGGATTGCCCGAGGGGCCCTGCAGGAGTCCATCGCTTTCGCACGGCAGCGCAAGGCCTTCGGCCGGCCCATCTGCCAGTTCCAGGCAATTCAATTCATGCTGGCGGACATGGCCACGGCCATCGACGCCGCCCGTCTGCTGGTCCATCGAGCGGCTCACCTACGGGACCGGGGCGATGTGCAGTTCACCAAGGAAGCGTCGATGGCCAAGCTCTTCGCCACTGAGATGGTCAATCGTGTCGCCTACCAGGCAGTCCAGATCCACGGAGCTTACGGCTATTCTCGCGAGTACCCCGTCGAGCGGTACTACCGAGACGCGCGAGTTACGACCATTTATGAGGGAACCTCGGAGATCCAGCGGCTCGTCATCGCCCGCAGGCTGCTGGAGAGCGTCTAGCCGGGAGAGGGAGAGATAGTCCATGAAGCCCGAAAGCACCCACGTCTTGACCCGGCGGCGAACCCGGCGGGAGTGGGAGGAGGAGACCTTACGCCCTGCCCTGAAGAAGGCGCCGGAGCGGATGCCGGAATTCACTACTTTGTCCGGAGTTCCCGTCTCACGGCTCTACAGCGTTGAAGACTTGGCGGGATGGGATCCTGGAGAAAAGCTGGGCCTGCCCGGCGAGTATCCATACACGCGCGGGCCGCATCCCACGATGTACCGGGGCCGGCTTTGGACCATGCGACAATTCTCGGGTTTCGGAACGGCCCGGGACACCAACCGCCGCTACCGATATCTCCTGGATCACGGGCAGACGGGGCTGTCGGTGGCCTTCGACATGCCCACCCTCATGGGTCTTGACTCGGACGATCCTCGCTCGGCCGGCGAGGTGGGACGCGAAGGCGTTGCCATCGACACCCTGGCCGACATGGAGACGCTCTTTGAGGAGATTCCGCTGGCACAGGTCTCCACCTCCATGACCATCAACGCGCCGGCGGCAGTACTTCTGGCGATGTATCTTACCGTCGCGAGGAAGCAGGGAGTGGCGTGGGGTCGGGTGCGGGGGACAGTGCAGAACGACATTCTCAAGGAATACATCGCCCAAAAGGAATGGATCTTCCCACCGCGCCCCTCCATGCGAATCATTGTGGACATGATTGCCTTCTGCGCCAGGGAGGTACCTCTGTGGAACACAATCTCTATCAGCGGCTACCACATCCGGGAAGCGGGATCCACTGCGGCCCAGGAGCTGGCTTTCACGCTGGCGGACGGAATCGGGTACGTGCAGGCTTGCGTGGAAGCAGGACTGGACGTGGACACCTTCGCCCCCAGGCTCTCGTTCTTCTTCAACGCCCACTCCGATTTTTTCGAGGAGATCGCCAAATTCCGGGCGGCGCGACGCATCTGGGCGAAGGTGATGCGGGAGCGGTTCGGCGCCAAGGATCCCCGTTCCTGGATGCTCCGCACGCATGCGCAGACGGCGGGCTGCTCCCTCACCGCGCAACAGCCCCACAACAACATCGTGCGCGTCGCTCTGCAAGCTCTCTCCGCCGTGCTGGGTGGCACCCAGTCGCTGCACACCAATTCCATGGATGAGACGCTGGGCCTGCCCACGGAGCAGGCGGTCACTATCGCCCTGCGTACCCAGCAAATCCTCGCGGAAGAGACGGGCGTCGCCAACACTATCGATCCCCTGGCCGGTTCCTACTTTCTGGAGTCCCTTACCGACGGAATCGAATGTGCGGCGCAGGAACTCATTGCGGCCATCGAAAAAATGGGCGGTATCATCCCCGCCATCGAACAGGGCTTTCCGCAGAGGGAAATTGCCGAGGCCTCCTTCCATTATCAGCAGCAGTTGGAACGCGGGGAGAAAGTGATGGTGGGGGTGAATCGCTATGCAGAAGAGACGCACTGCCCCGTGGACATCCTCAAGATCCCTCCCACGGTTGAGACCAGTCAGGTCCGTGGTCTGAAGCGCGTTCGCAGGCATAGAGATACCCGCCGCCACAAGCGGGCACTGGCTGATCTGCTCGAGGCAGCGAAGACGGGCGACAACGTGATGCCCCCGATGATCCGGGCAGTGGAAGCCTACGCTTCCGTGGGGGAGATCTGTTCGACCCTGAAGAGTGAATTTGGCGAGTATCGCGAGGAAAAGACCTTCTTCTGAAGGGTTTCTTCATGCCTCTGACCGCAACTGCAGGCTCCAAGCTCCGACTACTGGTCGGCAAGGTGGGTCTGGACGGCCACGATCGGGGGGCCAAGATCATCGCCCGGGCCCTGAGGGACGCAGGCTTCGAAGTAATTTACACCGGCCTGCATCAAACCCCCGAGATGGTGGTGGCCACCGCCATCCAGGAAGACGTCGACGCAGTGTCCCTGAGCATCCTCAGTGGTGCCCACAACACCCTTTTCCCCCGGGTCATCGATCTATTGAAGAGAGCGGGAGTTTCGATTCCGGTTTTCGGGGGAGGGATCATTCCCGAGGACGACGTGTCTTTCCTAAGGAAGGCCGGAGTGAAAGCCGTGTTCACGCCCGGGACCTCCACGCAGGACGTGATCGACTGGGTCCGAAAGAACATACGTCCCCGGGGTGCTGCCGGGGTCGCTCCGAAATCGCCCCCCGGCCGGCCGGCATCGCCCTCGAAGCGCTCCCCCGTGAGACCGGGCGGTAAAAGGCGCCGCTGATTCCCCCTCTTCTTGACACCCCCGAATCCCATCTGCTAAGTTGAGCGGGCTCAAGACGAAGGCTTCACTCCCCGGGACGGGCGTCCCGAAGGAGAAGTGCCCTTCCGGGCCGGGGGCTCCATGCCGAAAAAGATTCTCCTTGCGGACGACAGCATCACCATCCAGAAAGTTGTGGAGCTGACCTTCTCCGAAGGCGACTACCAGGTCTTCACGGTAGGCAACGGTTCTCTGGCGCTGCGGAAGATCCACGAAGTCGGCCCTGACATTGCCCTGCTGGACGTTATTATGCCGGAAGCGAACGGGTATGAAGTGTGCGAGAAGGTCAAGAATGATCCGCGGACTTCCCGGATCCCGGTCCTTCTGCTGACCGGAACCTTCGAGCCGTTCGATCGAAACCGTGCCGAGGCGGTGGGGGCGGATGGACACCTCACCAAGCCCTTCGAGTCACAGGTCCTGATTTCGCGCGTGGAGGAATTGATCGCCGCATCTCCGGCCGCTGTCGCCGGGAGGGAAGAAGTCTCCCCGGAAAAGGAGGCCCGCGCGACCTCCCATTCTGTCCCCGAAACCGATGGGGATTCTGCGGCGGAACCTGCACCCACCCCGGAAGAGGATGGGATCCGACGGCAAATCATCCCGGATCGTTATGACGACTACCTCTCGGAGGAGGAACCTTCCGCACCCCGGGAAGCGGGGGCGGAGGGTCCAAGAGCGGGTTCATCGCCCGATCCGGTAGCCGAGACGTGGGACGAATTGGCCATCGGACTGGCGGCGGCCCCCGGTGGGGCCAGGATGGGAGAAGCAGAAAGGGCCGAAGCAACACCGGCTGTGGTACCGCCGCTCCCGATGGATCCGGCACGGCCGGTGGAAAAGCAGGCCTCGGAGTTTTGCCCGCCGGGAGGCGGCGCATCGCCGAAGCTGGGTGGTCCGACCTTGACGGCCGAGCAGGTGGAACGGATTGCTTCCCGCGTGTTGGAGCAGCTCTCCGACAGGGTGGTCCGGGAGATCGCCTGGGAGGTCATTCCGGAGATCGCCGAGAACCTCATACGTCAGCGGATCCGGGAGCTGGAAGAGAAGATCACCCGGGAAGGCTGATTCTTTCCCCCAGGAAATCTAGCAGCACCGCGGTCCCGCGGGCCTGCTCCGCTTCTCCGAGAGAAAGGGGGAGGGAGTTGTCGCGTCCGGGAGTCTCACCCATGGAAGTCCCCAAGCGATATGACCCATCCAGCGTGGAACGTCGCTGGAGCGGCTTCTGGCTGCAAGCTGGCTTTTTCGTCGCGCGAGGCGGAGGGGATTCCGACCCTTACTGCATCGTGATACCACCTCCCAACGTCACCGGCCGCCTCCATATCGGCCACGCTCTCAATGTTACCCTTCAAGACGTGCTGGTGCGCTGGCGCCGCATGCAGGGCCGAGACACTCTCTGGCTCCCGGGCACCGATCATGCGGGAATCGCCACACAGATGGTGGTGGAGCGGGAGCTTCAGAAGGAAGGCATCAGCCGCCACAGCCTAGGCCGCGAGGCCTTCCTGCGGAGAGTCTGGGCCTGGAAAGAGGAGCATGGAGGGGTCATTGTGGAACAGCTCCAGCGGCTCGGGGCCTCCTGCGACTGGTCGCGTCTTCGCTTCACACTGGACGAAGGACTCTCCGAAGCGGTTCGAGAGGTTTTTGTCCGGCTTTACGAAGAAGGGCTGATCTACCGTGACAAAGCCATCGTGAACTGGTGCCCCGGATGCCGCACCGCCCTGTCGGATCTGGAAGTGGTCCACCGCGAGACTGCCGGGAGGTTGTACCATCTCAACTATCCGATAAAGGATTCTTCTCGGGTCATTCCCGTGGCCACCACTCGCCCGGAGACTCTGTTGGGCGATACGGCCGTGGCTGTCCATCCAGAGGACGATCGATACAAGGAACTCGTGGCCGCCAAGGCAGTCCTGCCGATCCTGGGGCGGGAGATTCCGATCATCACTGATGAGGCTGTGGAGACAGCCTTCGGGACCGGTGCCGTCAAGGTGACGCCCGCTCACGACTCCAACGACTTCGCCATGGCGCGCCGCCACAACCTTCCTGCCGTGGTCATCATGAACGAGACGGCCCGCATGACGGCCGAGGCGGGTCCCTATGCGGGGATGGACCGCTATGCCTGCAGGAAGCAGCTGGTGGCCGACCTGACCGACTCGGGGGTCCTGGTGAAGACCGAGGAGCACGCCCACGCTGTGGGCCACTGCCACCGTTGCGACACGGTGGTCGAACCGACTCTCTCGGATCAGTGGTTCGTCCGGATGGAGCCGCTGGCCCGGGAGGCGGTCAAAGCCGTGGAGGACGGTCGCATCCGGTTCGTCCCGGAGAACCGGAAGAACGACTACTTCGAGTGGATGCGCAACATACACGACTGGTGCATCTCCCGCCAGCTCTGGTGGGGGCACAGGATCCCCGCCTGGACCTGTAACGCCTGCGGGTACCTGGCGGTGTCGCTTGAGGACCCCACTACCTGCCCTTCGTGTGGCGAGTCGAATCTGGTGCAGGATCCCGATGTCCTCGACACCTGGTTCAGCTCGGCGCTGTGGCCCTTTTCCACTCTGGGTTGGCCTCGGAAAACCGACGATCTCGAGCGGTATTATCCGAACTCCGTTTTGGTGACAGCCTACGACATCCTATTCTTCTGGGTCGCCCGGATGATCATGATGGGACTTAAGTTCATGGGCGGGATCCCCTTTCACCAAGTCTACTTCAATGGGCTGGTGCGGGACGAAAAGGGGCGAAAGATGAGCAAGACACGGGGCAACACCGTGGACCCCCTTGATCTCATGGATCGGTTCGGCACCGATGCCCTCCGGTTCACCCTGACCTCGATGGCCACGCCGGGAGCGGACATGGCCCTCGACTTGAAGCGGGTCGAGGGATACCAGGCCTTCGGTACCAAAATCTGGAACGCAGCCCGGTTTGTCCTCATGAGTCTTCCCGAAGACCTCTGGGGAGCCGAAAACCCATTCCGATCCACCCCCGATAACCTGGCCCTCATCGATCGGTGGATCCTCAGCCGCGTGAATGCTGTGACTCGTGACGTGAACCAAGCTCTGGAGGAATTCCGCTACGATGAGGCGACTTCCGCGCTCTATCAATTCTTCTGGCACGAGCTGTGCGATTGGTATATCGAAGCCGTCAAACCCCTCCTGACGGGCGAGAGGCGCGACTCGGTCGAGGGCCGCCGCAGCCAAACGATGCTCCTGAAGGTCCTCGACAGGGCACTCAGGCTCCTGCATCCCTTCATGCCTTTTCTCACCGAGGAGATCTGGCAGCTCCTCCCTCACCAGGGGAAATCGCTGGTGCTGGCTCCCTTTCCCGAATGGCGGGCCGTGGAAGAAGACTTCGAGGCTGAGAAGGAGATGGCTCTTCTTATGTCGGTTGTCACCAAACTTCGGAACCTGCGGGTCGAGAACAACATCGATCCTCGAAGAAGAGTGGATGTCTTGCTCAAGACCGATGGGGCAGGCCCGCAGCGAATCCTACAAGACCAGGTGTCCCTCCTCTCCACGCTCGCGCGGCTCGCCACGGTGAGATTCGTGCTGGAGATTCCGCAGGGCCTGGCCGCCGCCCGGGGGATGGTGACAGGGCTGGAAATGGCCATTCCGCTGGCCGGGGCGGTCGACGTCGGTGAGGAACGCCGGCGTCTTTCGAATGAGCTGGAGAAGGTGGAGCTACAATTGGCGGGACTCGAATCGAAGCTGGCCAGCGACGCGTTTGTGAGAAGGGCCCCTGCGGAGATCGTGGAGAAGGTGCGCTCCTCGCATCGAGAACTGGCCGACAAAAAGGAGCGCCTTTCCCGCATCCTTTCCGCACTGTCCCTTTCAGAGATCTCCCCTCGCCCGGAGTGAGGGTCATGAAATCCATCCTGCCTGATGGCCTGAGCCGGCGCGCCGTGGCGGATGCGGTCCGGAGGGCCCTACGCGAGGATATCGGTGCAGGAGATTTGACCACTCGTCGCGTTATCCCCGCGAAGTGCTCGGGGGTCGGAATCATTCGAGCCAAGGAGCGGCTGGTGGTGGCAGGGCTCCCTGTCGCTCGGCTGGTTTTCCGGCAAGTGGATCCCCGCGTGACATTCAAACTCCTTCGGCAAGAGGGGAGCCGAGTCCCGCGCGGCGCCGGGGTGGCGAGAGTGGAAGGACCCGCCGGCTCCATCCTCACGGCGGAGCGTACGGCCCTGAATTTCCTCCAGCATCTTTCCGGCATCGCAACCTACACCTCCGGCTGCGTGGCGAAGGCAGGAAGGGACTGCGCCGTGCGCGACACGCGCAAGACCCATCCGGGTCTCAGAGATCTGGAAAAATACGCGGTTCGGGTGGGGGGAGGGGAGAATCACCGGTTTCGACTGGATGACGGGATCCTCATCAAGCACAATCACTGGCGTCTCGCGGGAGGCGTGGGCGCCTCGGTGGGACGCGCTCGCCGGGCCCGCGGGCGAGGTCGTAGCCTGCCCATCCAGGTGGAAGTTTCCACTCTCTCGGATTTGCGGGAAGCGCTGGACGCCGGCGCTGATTCGGTGCTCCTGGACAACCTCTCGCCCCTGGAAATCCGACGTGCCCTGGAGCTGGCCCGTGGGCAAATCCAGGTGGAAGTCTCCGGCGGCATCACTCAGGCCTGCCTGCGGCGCTTCGTCGCCCTGCGCCCTGATGCGGTATCCCTGGGCGCCCTAACCCACTCTGCACCCTGGGTGGATCTCTCTCTGCGACTGGAGGCCGCGAAGCGATGACCGGTTCACTGGATCTGACGCTACTCAGCGGAGCGCTCTCGGGGGCACGTTTCGGTCACCGCATCTTCCACTTTTCCAGTGCCGACTCGACCAATGATCGGGCGCTGGACCTAATGGAGGCGGGAGAGCCCGAGGGGACGCTGGTGATTGCCGAGGGGCAGACCCGGGGTCGGGGCCGGAGAGAACGGAGCTGGCACTCTCCCCGGGGGCTGGGGATTTATGCCACGCTCATCCTCAGGCCGCCCCTGCCGCCGCACCATGTGCCACTGGTCTCCTTCGCCGCTGCGGTGGGTGCGGCCAACGCGGTGCGCGACTCGCACCCCGGGCGGGTGAGCCTGAAATGGCCCAACGATCTCCTGCTGGAGGGAAAGAAAATGGGGGGGCTTCTTTCGGAGGCTCGCGGAGAGGGACCAGTCGCCGGCGTGGTCGTGGGACTGGGTCTAAACGTGAACCAGACGGAGGCGGAATTCCCCGAGGACCTCCGCGGGTTCGTCACATCCCTGCGTCTGGTGACGGGTCGGCTCTGGGACCGGAGCCGACTTCTCAAAGAGATTCTCCTCCGCTGGGAAGAAGAGTATGAAGGATTGGTGCAACGAGGCCCGGAGGGTCTGCTGCAGCGATTTGGTGAACTTTCGGAATTCAGGGAAGGGGCGCCGTTGCAAATCGATCCGGGGGATGGTCCTATCCGCGGCCGGTTCGCAGGGTTTGGACCGGCGGGAGAGCTCCTCCTGGAGACTTCCAAAGGTTCTTTGCGTCCGTTCACGTTCGGAGAGGTCCGCCGCA
>QHVQ01000011.1:26789-32997 GCA_003222305.1 Acidobacteriota bacterium
TGGTCTCTCTCCACGGACCGGGGCCGCACCGTCGACGAATACGGTATCGTCATCCACAGCTTGTTCGCCGCGAGGGACCTGAAGGTGGAGGAGGTCCGGGCCATGGCGGTGGCCTGTGTGGTGCCGCCACTAGAGTCCGTGTTGGAGGAGGTGGCCCGTCGCTATCTTTCGGTGGATCCTCTTTTTGTGGCTCCGGGGATCAAGACCGGGATGCCGGTCCTGGTAGATCATCCCTTGGAGGTAGGAGCCGATCGGATTGTGAACGGGGTAGCTGCCTTCACGCGGTTCCAGAGAGCGGTCATCGTGGTCGATTTCGGGACCGCCACCACATTCGACGCCGTGAGCGACAAGGGGGAATATCTGGGTGGCGCCATCGCCCCCGGGTTGAAGATCTCAGCGCAGGCCCTCTTCGAAGCCACGGCTAAGCTTCCACGGATCGATCTCAAGAGGCCGGAGAGGGCTATCGGGAGGAGCACCGTCTCCAGCATGCAATCCGGAATACTGTTCGGTTACGTGGGGCTGGTTCGGGGTATCCTTGATCGCATGCGGGAAGAGATGGGGAGTGCACCCTCGGTGATCGCCACCGGAGGCCTGACCCCGCTGCTCGAGCGTGACCTCGCGGGATGGGTCGACGAGGTCGACCCCGATTTGACCCTCAAGGGACTCAGGATTCTGCACGAAAGGAACCGGTGAGAGAGACTTCTCCTCCGGAGCCTCCCATCTCAGAGGAAGAAAAGGACTATTTCCGTGGCGTCGAGGAGCGGTTCTGCGCCCTGCGGGGGGCCGCCAGGCTCCTCTCGCCCCGGGACTGGGCTCTCATCGCCTCCTGGTGGTCGGAGCGAGTTCCGCTTCGCCTAGTCCTGGAATGCTTGGAAGAAGTCTTCGCAACCCGAGCCCGCCGGGGCGAGCCCAAGGAAAGCGTCGCCTCTCTGGCCTACATCAAGCCCGAGGTCCAGCGCCGCTTCAGACTCCATCGCGAACTGGTGGCGCTGCGGCGGGGAGACGAGGAGGAGAGCGGGCGGCTGCGTCGGGAGATCCATGCTCACCTGGGCCGACTGGCGCGGCGTCTTTGCGAGGCGGCGGAGTCGACGCGAGAGCAGGGACAGGAGGCGCTACCCCGGGCCCTCCTCACCACCTGCGCGGAAGTTAGGAGAGTGCGCCGGGATGCGACACGAAGGGGATGGAGTCTGTCCGAGGCTGAGGCACGCCTCGAACAACTCCAATCCGAGCTCATGGACATCGCGCGTGCCGCGGCCGGAGAAACAGGCCGGAAGGTACTCCAGTCGCGCGCCCGGGAAATCCTCGCGGATCGTGCAGCGCTCATGACCAGGCAAGCGTATCGGGAGACGCTCCATGCGCTGGAGGAGAATCTGCTTCGCCAAGTCTGGGGAATCCCCCGCGTTTCCCTTCTGGGAGAAGGTTGAAGGCCTTCGGGATTTCATGTTAGCGTAAAACTGGAGAGAGCCGACCTCGCGTAAGGTCTGTGGTTGCCCACCGCTCCTCCGCGGATTTTCACCCTGCCGTTCGGGTGCGTTCTCGCCTTTGCCGGTGGTGTCGGCGCCACGCGCTGGCTTTCCTCTCCCACCGAACCGCTTCTGCTCCTTATCTCCTGCTCCGCGGCCGTCTTCTCCTTTTTGCAGATCCCCAGACGCCCACAGGTCTTGCCACGGCCCGCGCTGCTCGCGACAAGTCTGGTGGCGTTCTTTTTCGGCACCGGAGGCTGGCTGGAGGCGTTTCACCACCGTCAATTTGCTTCGGCTCCGCTCCTCCATGTCCCTGCGCTGATCAGCGAGAGCGCCTCCGACGCGCTTCTCGTGCAGGGGTGGGTGGCCGGCGATCCTATCTTCCGTCGGGATCGTCTGAGGTTTGTCTTCCAGGTCGAGAAGGGATGGTGGCATGGGACGTGGCACTCCTGTCCCGGGACCGTGCGAGTGTCTGTGCGGGATCCGGAGCGGCAGGTCCGCCTACGATATGGCGAGCGCCTGGAGATGCCTCTTCGACTCCGACGGGCGAGAAACTTCATGAATCCTGGTGCCATCGATTATCGTCGCAGCCTGGAGGCAGAAGGGATCCATCTGCTCGGAAGCTGCAAGAACCGTAGGCTGCTCAGGCGTATCCCAGGATTGCGAGGAGGCTCGATCCCATCCCTGGCCCATGCTCTGCGACGACGTCTGCTGTCGCGCCTGGAAAACGCATTTCCAGGCGAGTCGGGGGAGGAGTCCCGCCGCTTTCTGGGGGCCATCCTCTTGGGGGAAAGGGATGGGGGTGAGGGGAGGTATGACCCTCTCCTGCGGAAATCGGGCGTTTACCACATTCTTTCCATCTCGGGATTGCATTTCGTGTTGCTCATGGCCTGTTTACATCGTCTGGCCCGCAGCATTCGAGTCGGGGCAGGACCAGAGACCATCCTGCTTGGCCTGATCGGTGGTTTCTATGTACTCCTCTCTGGAGGCGATGACCCGATACTTCGCAGTGCCCTGGCAGGATTGGTACAGACGATGGGCCGCTGGACCGGCCGCAGAGTGTCGGCTTGGAACGCCCAATCCGAAGCGGCCCTGCTTCTGCTCGCCTACCGGCCCTTGCATCTTTTCCAGCCCGGCTTTCAGCTCTCATTCCTAGCTACCTTCGGGATTCTTGCGGGAGCACGGCCCTGGTGGCCCCACCTGCGACGGGTTCCCGTAGCGGGAGAGGCGCTCGCGGTTTCGGCGAGCGCTTGGGTCGCCTCGTCTCCGTTGATGGCGGCGCTCTTTTTCAGGTCTCACCGGTGGCGCTGGTGATGAATCTGCTGGCGGGACCCTTTCTGTCTTTGTGCCTAACCCTTGGGGCCGGGGTCCTCTTTCTTCCCCTGCGGATGGTTACCGCGACTCTCACGAGCTGCCTAGATCTCTTTGCTTGGATCTGCGCCTTCGCGATCCAAGTACCAGGCGCGTTCCTCCGGGTCCCCTGTCCCTCGTTCCCGCTTCTAGGAGGAATCACTGTCCTGCTATTGGCCCGGTCCGGACTCGGATCCGCAGCCGGCCGCAGGGATTCTTGTCTTCTGAGCTGCGGTGTCCTTTTCGGCCTGGCCCTGATCTGCTTCCCTCCCGCACCCTGGCCGCGCCCGGATTCCCTGGCACTGACGGCGCTGGACGTGGGACAGGGTGATTCCTTGCTCTTGGGTCTGCCCGGGGGGCACTGGGTCCTGGTGGACGGGGGAGGGTTTGCGGCCAGCGACTTCGATGTGGGGGAGAGGGTGGTCCTTCCAGCGCTCATGGCGCTTGGAGTGCGAAGCCTGGATCTGGTTGTCCTCACGCATGCCCACCAAGATCATGGAGGAGGTCTATCGGCCGTGCTTGAGGCATTCCCGGTCAAGGAGATTTGGGTGGGAAGGACTCCTCCCGACTCTCCCCTGGTCATGCGTCTCGCCTGCCTCGCATCCCGACGGGGCATTCCGCTCCTGCATCCCACGCGAGGGAGCTTTCGGTGTCTGGGAAGAGTCTGCTTCGAGGTGCTTCACCCGCCTTTGGGGTACCGGCGGGGCGCCGCCGTTTCCAACGAGGATTCTCTGGTTCTGCGCGTGACCTACCACAACGCCGCCCTGCTGCTCACTGGGGATGTGGAGTCTGAAGGAGAAGCGCTGCTCCTGGACTCGGGCCTCCCGATTTCCGCGGAGATTCTCAAAGTGGCACACCATGGCAGCGCATCTTCCACCTCCGCCAGATTCCTCGAACGAGTCTCGCCGATCATGGCGATCGTCTCGGTGGGGACCGGAAACCCCTGGGGACACCCGTCGGAGAAGGTATTGCGGCGCTTGAGGGAATATGGGATCACGACCCACCGGACCGATCGGGAGGGGGCCATCGGAGTTGTGAGCTACGGCCGAGGGTGGGAGCAAAGATCTCCGAATCCTTGAAGGATCAAGAACGAAGTCGAATGGGAATCGGCATGAAGCAGAGTAGGAGAATGATCAGAGCCACCACCGCAAGCAATCTCCTTCCCGTGGACAGAGGCTCCCTCTCCTCAAGAAGGGGTGGATGACGTTCGCCGAGAAAGAGCAGGGCCACGGCCCACAGGAGCCAGGCTTGATGGAAAGCCCCCAAGAGAATCACCGCCACCAATGTCGCCCGGGACATGCGCGAGTGCAATTTCCTAGAAATGGCGTAGCAGAGATGGCCCCCGTCCAACTGCCCAGCTGGCAGAAGGTTCAAGGAAGTGGCGAGCATCCCGACCCAGGCCGCCGAAAGATAGGGGCTCAGGCTCAACACTGTATTGTCCGGCGCATTCGGAAAATACCAGCTCTGAGCCGCAAGGAAGAGAAGCGGAAACCCAACAAAGAACTCGGAATCCTGCGCTTGGTCGAGTGGAATAATGCGTGATTGGCTCATCCCGTAGAGCAATATCGGCAGGGCGACCACGAATCCGGCGATAGGTCCGGCGATCCCGACGTCGAATAGGGACTTCCGATCGGGAATGGGGCCACGGATCCGGATGAACGCTCCGAAGGTTCCCAGGATGGGGATGCCCGGGAGAAAATAGGGAAGACTCGCGGGGATCCGGTAATAGCGGCATGCCAAATAATGCCCCATCTCATGAGCCAAGAGGATCACCAGAACGCTGCAGGCATAAGGGGCACCCTCGACCCAGCGGGCGGGGTGGTACAACACCTCAGCCCAGTGACCCGGGGAGGGAGAGTTTTCGGCATGAAACAGACTTCCAGTGATGAAGGTCGTGACGCCGGTGGCTAGAAAGAGGGTGCAATGAAGCACAAACCGCGAGCGAGCCGGCTGAAAGGATGACCTTCGGGGGAAGAGCGGCGCCTCGAGAGCTGTTTCAACCTCGGCTTCGGGCATTGCATCTCCCTCCCTGCCGGACAGCTCGCAATTATAAGAGGGTGCAGAGAAAGCCGCCAATCCGAGAACCCGTGAAACCCAACGGGGATGCTATACTGATAGTCGGTTCGGGACGTACAGCTTGCAGTGAAGCGCGGTGTTTGCGCGGAGTTCCGACTAGCACCCGGGTGAAGGGGCACCGCAAGCAAGAGATGAAGGTTGAAGTGACGTTTACTTGAGATTTCTGAGATTCTTACCGGGTTTGAACCGGATCGTCTTTCCTGGAGGGATGCGCACTTCGTACCCAGTCCTAGGATTCCTCCCGATTCCCTTTTTTCGGGGCTTTACCTGAAAGACGCCGAAACCGCGAAGTTCAATCCGCTCCCCGCGCTTCATCGATTCCTTCATGGCATCGAGCACGGCCTCCACGGCGGTTACCGCCTTGATGCGGGTGATATCGGCCGCCTTGGCCACGTTATTGATGATGTCAGTCTTAATCATCCCCCGCACCTCCTCTAGGTGAATCGCGGAAAGCCGCGTTAACTTGTTGCTATGTTAGGTAATACAGAAAACCCTGTCAAGCAAGGCTACCTCAAGCAAGGCTACCTCAAGGGAGGCTTCCACGAGATTTGGAGCTGTGCGACAAAGTCCGCCGTCATCCAGTCGACGTCGGGAGTCACCTGAAAAGCTGATGAATCTTGGACTCGTCGCGATCGTGGGGGCGCCGAACGTGGGAAAGTCTCGTCTTTTCAACCGCCTCACCAAGAGTCACTCCATCGTTCACAACCGGCCAGGAGTAACCCGGGACCGAATAGAGGCGTTTTGTGAATGGCGCGGGAAACGGTTCCGAGTCTTGGACACCGGGGGCCTGGTTCCGGGAGATCCTTCCGAGCTGACGCGCGAGGTACAGCGGCAAGTGCTTATAGGCGTTGAGGAAGCGTCGATGCTGCTGTTCGTGGTGGACGGTCGATCCGGCTTATCCTCGCTGGATCAGGTTCTGGCATCCCTGTTTCGGAAATCGGGGCGCCGGATTCTCCTCGCTGTGAACAAGGTGGACGTGGAGGGGCAAGAGGTACGGCTCTCCGATTTCTACCGACTGGGCTTTCCGGAACCGGTCCCGATCTCCGCGGAAGAGGGCAGGGGGATCAGCGTCCTGCTCGACCGCATCGTGGCAGGGCTGCCGGAGGGTTTGGAGGGTCCGACGCGGGAGGATGGGGAACGTGTAGTAAGCCTTGCGGTGGTTGGAAGGCCGAACGTGGGCAAGTCGACGCTTTTCAACCGGCTCACGGGGGTAGAACGCGCCGTGGTGACCAGCGTTGCCGGCACGACTCGCGATCCGGTGGACATGAAATTCGTCCATCACGGGCGCCACTACCGGGTCGTGGATACTGCGGGACTGA
>QHVQ01000196.1 GCA_003222305.1 Acidobacteriota bacterium
CCAGACATGCGGGGCCTCGCCCTGGCCGTACGTCTTGGCCGGGATCCGGAAGAACGCCACGGCGCCCGTGGCGCTCAGGAACGGAAATAAGAAAAGGGTGAGCGCCGCGTTCTTGCCCAACGCTTCCTCTCGGTCAGGATCTGTTCTAGGTGTGACGAGAGCAGCCAAACCAGCCCGCAGGCTGGCACGTTCCGACCCTTCGCGGGTCCCCGCCCCGGCCGGCAAAACGGCAAAGCTGGGAACCGCAGTCGACGGGAGATCCCCTGTGTCCCGAATGCGATCTATATACCACACTTTCGGAGTCGGTCCTCAGCGCCCGGCCGGATTTCCCCAAGAGAGACCCCTGAGGCGCCCGCCCTCACGACGGGGTCTCCCCCGGCTCATCGGGGCTTCATCCCCGTTGTAGAACGGTCCGGCCCGGGACCGGTTCCGGCCGAATGGGACCGCAGATAGCCCAGGACCGCTTCGGCCTCGCTTGTTCCAATGATGGTGCTGGCCGCCGGGCGCAGGTGGTAGTCGAAGCCGTTGTAGAGGCGCTCCGGTCCCCGGTACTCCCGCAAGGGAGCCAGATTGTCCACGAACAGCCAGCCGTGCACCACCGCCAGCCGGCGCAATGTCTCATACAGCTCCTGCTCCTCTCTTACCCCCGCGTCATAGGTCACGGGAAGCCTGTCCAGGGTCCGCAGAAGGGGGGGATCGA
Source organism: Acidobacteriota bacterium (assembly GCA_003222305.1). Classification (GTDB taxonomy): domain Bacteria; phylum Acidobacteriota; class Polarisedimenticolia; order Gp22-AA2; family AA152; genus AA152. The sequence goes on from QHVQ01000196.1 coordinate 701, forward strand.
CGGGTCGCTGCTGCGCCAGCTCGTAGGAGGGAAGGGGGCTCATGATGAGCAGAGTGCCGGGATTCTCCTGGCGGATCATCTCCATCAGGGCCTCGACTCGCCGGATGCTCTCTTCCCGGCTCCCGGGAAATCGGAGGAAGAAGATCTGCTGGTTGAGCATCTGGGCCGTGAATGCCGCACTGTACCCCACGCTCGGCTCGGATGATTTGCGCAGATCGTTCATGTAGGTCACGACGGTTGAAAAGCTTTCGCCGTACTCGGCGGCCACCTCCATCAAGAGCCGGACTCGCAGGAACTGCCCGTGGAGACCGGTCTTCTTCGCTAGCGACCTGAGGGCAAACAAGACGCGGCTGCGCCGCTTCACCTGCGGATCGTCGTAGAGGTACCAGAGGGGTGGGGCGATCCGGTAACCCCCGTCCGCCGGGACGAAATGCGGACGGTCGTCGACCCGCAGCAGGTCCAGGAAATCATTCCCGGTGTAGAGGTTCATCAGCAAGGCGTTCGGTGCATACCGCTTGAGGAACTTCTTGAACCCCAGGTACTCCTGCAAAGGCGAATACTTGCCGGCCGCGTAAGGCAGGACGACGGTCTTGACCCCTCGGGATCTCAGGGTGCTCTCCAGCACCCCTGGATGGGTCAGCGAATTCGGGGCGCACAGATCCGTCTGCGAGTCGCCGGTGACCGCAATCCTCAAGCTTTCGCCGTCCGTCAAGATTTGCCGAGCGTGAAGGCCGGTCCGGATGCCATCTTCGTTTACGGGGTACGGGAAGGTTTTTCCGGCCCAGTTCTCCGTGCATCGCACCTCATGAAGCTTCCCGGTCGCCGGGTAGGAGATCCATCCGACGTCGGGGTCGCCATATTCATAGGTCGGCGCGAAGAGGCCGAACAGGTTGCACAACAGGTCTGCCGCGACCAGCGTCGCGACCGTGATCCCGACATACGTCGCGGCTTCCCTCAGAAGCCGCCGGGTCCTGGAGGTGTTGACCAAGAGAGTGTCCGATGGTCCGCTGTGGCGTTCAGGCTCGTCGAATTGCCCCAGCTCTCCGAAGGGCGGGAGCTTCGGCGCGGTGCCTCAGGGGGCTCACGGCCGGCTTTCGCGCGACGCATTCTCCGTCAGTGGGGCGCGGGGATTCAAGCGGCAGCGTGATGGCCGGTCGCCGGCCCTCGAGTCCCGCCGACGCTTGCGGGTGCTCCGCGGGCGATTTCCGCGCCTGTCCCCGATCGGTGAGCGAGGGCGTTCACGAGGGCAGCCTTCAAGACCTGGTCGGGCCGGGCGCGCACGGCGAGGGACTCCGTCAGGTTGACCCAGCGCACGGTGCCGGCGGAGTCGATCAGGAATTCCGCCGGGCGCGCCGTATCGGTGCCGCCGGGCCCGGCGCCGGCGTGGGCGACGTCGTAGCGCCGGAGGACTTCGGATTTCGGGTCGGCGAGGAAGGTATAGGTGTAGCCCTGCTTGCGACAGTGCTCGCGAGTGGTCTCCGCCGGATCGGCGCTGACGGCGACCAGCCGCACGCCGCGGGCGTTGAAATCGGCCAGGCGCGCTTCAAAACTCCGCAACTCGGAGTTGCAGAACGGTCACCAATAGCCGCGGTAGAAGATGAGCAGCAGGCCGTTGACTTTTTCTGCGCCGCTCGAGCCGGGGTCGAGCAACCCCGAGAGGGTGACCGGGTTGCCGTCCTTGTCGGGCAGCGTGAAGTCCGGAGCTTTCTGGCCGACCTGCGGCGCGCCTTTCGAGGGGGGCAGCTGTCGCGCCAGGTAGAAGAGGTCGAAACCAAAAAGCGCCAAAAGGACGATTCCCAGGCTCATGAGGACCCATCCGGCAATCTTGCCACGATAGATCTGAGGCTCACGGTAGGCCCGCGTCAGCCCTCGAGCGATCAGGGTGAGACCGGCGCCGAAGATCAGCAGAGGAGCCCACGGGAAATCTCGGGTTACAGGGAATCGGATGAAGAGGGACAAGTACAAGAGAGGGGCGGCGAGGGCGATCAGAAATCCCCCCCACACGGACAGGTTCCAGCGACGCTTCATGGAGCGCGATCTCCGGTTGAGAGCATTTTCTTCCAGGAGAGCATGGGATTCAAGGCGGAAGTGAGGACCGGCGAAGCCCCTCCGCGGCCACCTTATCCCGGTGGTTGAGCGCCAGCGCGTGGCGGAAGTGGGTCGCCGCCTCGGGCAGGTCGCCCGCCGAGTATCTCAAGATGCCGAGATAGGTGAAGATGAAGTGGAGGGGGAAGGGGGGATCGGCGGCGATAATCGCTTTCTCCTCGTCGAGGGCCTCGGCGCGCCTTCCGAGCGCGAGCAGAGCGTTCTCGCGCATGACCCGCGTGATGAGGGCACCGTGGCTCTGGCGCTCGGCGCGCGTGGCCTCCTCGAGGACGAGCGGCGCCCGGTCGGGCGGGATCGTCCCGGGACGGTAGGATGCCGGATCGACGAGGGTGTATCCGTCGCGGGCGGCGAGCGCGGCGAACGGGCCGTCCTGGCGCACCAGGATGACGACGACATCGTCGAAATAGACGAGCCGCCACCCTCCGATCTTCCGGAGGCCTTCGAGGGTCGCCTTGACCGGATGTAGCGTCCAGTCCAGGAAGACGAAGGAGGCGTCGATCCGCTTCAGGAAGGCGGCCAGCGCCTTGGGGTCGGTGGCGGCGTGCTTGTACTCGCGGTAGAGATCGGCGCCGTAGACGTCGTTGCGCGAGTCCATGGCCACGCGCACTTGTGGATAGAAGCGATAGACGAGGTAGGCCCCGGTCGTGTAGGTGTTGAACGCATTGCCCCGCACCCCGTTGTCCCCAAGGTAGTCGGCGCCCGCGACCGGGATGTTGAACCCCACTCCGAATCCGGCGCTCCTGCGGCTGGATGGCCGGAAGGGGTACCCGCTCCATGCGAACCAGACGGCGAGCCCCAGCAAGAGGAGGGTGATCCCGGCCAGACATGCCCGGCCGCCGCGGCGGGCCGCGGCGGCCGGGAGGAGCCAGGTTGCGCCCGCGGCGACGCCGGGGAAGGTGCCGAGGCCGAAGTCGGTGACGTTCCGCTGCATGCGGAGCGACAGGGCCAACAGAACGACGAACAGGAGCACCGGGAAGGCCCCGCCGGGGGGGGCCGCGCGGCGCCTGGCGACCCTCACGAGCGTCAGGGCGTGGATGGCGAGCCCGAACAGTCCCCAGGCGACGTACTCGCGCATCATGTACGTGCCGGCGAAGTCGCTCGCAAATGGCGGCTGCCACTCCCAGATTTCACCCATGAAAGAGCTGCCGGTAAGCTGGAAGGGGAACTTCAGGAGGGCCACGCCATAGGGATTCAGGAGGCAAGCGGCGACCAGGGAGACGGCCAAGCCGGCGACCCGCGTGGCCTCGCGCCGGTGCGGCGGCGCTCCCGACGAGCCGGGCTGCGGCGCCCCGGGGGCGCGGCTGAAGATGAGGCTCTCGAGCCCCTCGCCCGCGGCTGCTAGCGCCACGATCGTCGGGCCGAGGATGAACCCCCCGTGAAGGTTGGCCCAGACCACCTGGATCGGCAGAAACGTCCAGAGCGGAACCCGACCCCCGGCCCGGCGCCGCGCCAGGAGAAGCAGGAAAAGCGCGGTGAGGAGGTAC
>QHVQ01000012.1:0-1884 GCA_003222305.1 Acidobacteriota bacterium
GGGATGGACGAGGAGGACGGGACAGTGAATCCGCTGCATGGCATCCCCCGAATCGAACCGGTCGCGCAGGAGCAGACCGGCCGGGAGAAACGGATAGTGCGCACGGGCCACGTGGGGCAAGGAGTCATAGGCCGACTGGAGAATCAGCCGGCCGGGAGGGCGCTGGACCGCGACCCCTGTCGCCACACCCGTGCCTAGGGATTGGCCGAAGTAGACCAGCCGCTCGCGAGGGATCCGGAGGACCTTCTCCGCATAGTCCACGGCCGCCTCTCCGTCCCGGAGGAGCCCTTCCTGGGACGGTTCCCCGGTGCTCAGTCCGTAGCCTCGATAGTCGAAGAGCAGCACCTGGAGTCCCAGCGTCTTGAACGGCTTCATGCTCGGTTCGTGAAACCACAGGTTGCCGGCGTTGCCGTGGAAGACGATGACGGTCCAGGGGGACCCTGCACTGCGATGGAGCCAGGCGTGCAGCCGCTCCCCGTCGGCGGTGCGCATTCGCACCTCCTCGTAGCCCGGGTTCGCCCGCTGCTCCTCCTCCTGTCCCCAGCGCCGTGGAAAATATATGAACTTCCGTTGGAAGACAAAGACGAGCAGGCAGAGCGCGGCGTAGGCGCCAAGCAGCAGAAGCAGGAGGGTCTTCATTTCCTGTCATCAACGGGTAGGTGAGGGCTGCCGGCCAACGAGGAGGGAGCGCCTCCCGGCTCACTTGCCGGACGGCTTCCGGCCGAAGGGATGCTCGAAACTCACATACAGGAAGAGGGCCTCTTCCCCCTTGCTGCTACCCGCTCCAATGGACACGCCGACACCGGGAACGACTTGCAGGCCGGAAGTACGGTTGATGGCCCAGCTCAATCCCGGAGTGACAAAGAAACTGCTGAAACGCTGGGTGGTTCCCGGACCGACCACATCCTCCTCACTGGACCAGACGGCCTCCAGGCTCACGTTCAGATCCGAGCGAGCCAGCCAGATCAGGCTCTGTCCCAGAAAATATTGGGTGAGGTTCGCCTCGTTCTCCGAGGCGTCCCTCGCCGAGAAGACGCGGGCCGCCCCCGCGTTGGAGCTCCCCGCAAGCCACGGCGCGAACTCGACGCTCAGGGGAAGGTTGAGGAACAGCCCGAAGCCTCCCAGCCCGCGCCCCTCCTTCTCGCTTCCAGTGGGAAGCAGAAGACTCAAGCGCGGGGCGAAGGCGATCCGCTCCGGCCCTCCTCCCACCGCCTGGTATCGATAGTTGACCAGACTGTCCCCGGCGCCCGTGGCACCTTCCAGCTCCCCCGGATCCGCCAGCGTCACCGTGTAGCTGATCTGGTTCTTCCGTCCACCTACGGGCCACTCCTCGGTATATGAATAGAGCCAGTCCCGGTCCGGACCCAGGAAAGTGAAGCTGCTGATGTGCTGCACCACGTGGTCTTCCTGGTTGTAGGCCTCTTCCACGAGGAAGCTGTTGTCACGGATCGGTCCCGGCACCTCCGATTGTCCGGGCACGGAGGAAAAGCCCGCCAGGAGCCCGAGCAGTAGGAAGAAGGCCTCTCGACGGTGAGCTCGCCTCATTGCCATCCGCACTGCCGGCCCTCATTCTGCTTTCGAAGATCCTCCAGGAGCGGCTGAAAGTACGCGACCATCGCCTTGGTGCTCAGCTCGGAGCCCGTGGCTTCCCGGATCACGTTGCGCCAGGGCTTCATGGCCCCCTGCCGCAGGATCCCCCGCAGGAAATCGCCCACCGCCTTGCTGCCGTAATAATTGCAGGCGTGCGGATCTTGCTTCAGGATGTCGCGGCAGATCTTGTCATGCAGCTGGTACTTCAGCACCGTGGCGATGGCATAGTCATAGTACTGTGCGGGATCATCGTTGATGTGGGTCTTGGTGGCGGCGTCGCAGAACTCCTCGCCC
>QHVQ01000012.1:1961-11571 GCA_003222305.1 Acidobacteriota bacterium
CCCGCTCCCAGAACGACATGGTGCCCGCCGACCAGGGGATGAAGGGGACCGTCTCCTCCAGTGCCTCGTTCAGCAGCCATTTTTTCTGATCGACTCCCGCTCCGGGAGGGAGGATTCCCACCGCGCTCAAGTAGGGGACCTGCTTGGAGGCCAGCGCGATGAGCTCCCCGATCCCTTCGTGGAACGCCCGGTTGGCACCTTCCCGGAGGAAGATCGGGACCTCGGGTCGGTCATAGGAAAGGTAGTAGTAAATGTGGCCCAATTCATGGTGCGCCGTCGAGAACCAGCGGGAATCGGGCTCGACGCTTTGCAGCGACCGCACGTCTCCTTTCAGATCCATGTCCCAGGCAGAAGCGTGGGTATTCTTCTTCCGCGAGGAGCCCGCCGGCACCGGGTAGAGGTCCGAAAGCTTCCAGAACGTCTCGGGAAGCTGCGGGAAGCCCAGGGAGAGGTAGAACGCTTCCCCCTTTTTGACGATCCAATCGGGCGTCTTGTCCTTGAAGTAGGGATCGAGGTCCACCCCCTCCACGATGCCGGTCCAGTTCTGCGCCCACCGGTTGTTGATCCAGTGGGCCGGAATCCTCTGCGGCACCGGCTGATGGTACCGCTTCGCCAGCTCAACCTTGGTCCAGCAGTGGATTTCGCGGTAGAGAGGCTCCATGTCCCTCATGAAGCCCTGCAGCATGGCCATCATCTCGTCCACGGTCATGTCGTAGTCGGCGACCTGGAGCGCGAAGAAGGACGAATATCCCATCTCCTTGGCCACGGCGTTCCGCAGCGACCGGAGCTCCACGAGTCCCGGCTTCAGCGCCGGTCCGGTCTCCTTGGAGGCCTTCCAGGCCGTGAGCCGTTCCGGGAGATCCTTGGAGCTGTCCAGGATGTTGTCGATTCCATTGGCGGTGATGGGCTTGGTGCACTTTTCCCCGCTACGCTCCAGACAGAATGGAAACGAATCCAGGACGCTGGACTGCTTCGCCTCCGCCTCCACCCTTTTCGCCACGATCTCCGGCGCCGTGCCGGGGGCTTCCGCAGCCGCGAGGAGGATCTTTTGAAGTGAACGGGCATCCAGGGTCGAGAGCCTTTCGGGTTGCTTGAGGAACTTCCGCACCCGCTCGATCACCGTGGGGGATCCTGCCAGAGCCGCCAGGGCCTTGTCCGCGGCGATGCGACCTCCCACGTGCTCATCGGTCACGTCGGTGCTGGCAGCCCATTCGGCCTTCTGAGCTTCGTAGCGGACCGCCTGGTAAAGCGGGCCGAAGAGGCCCAGGAACTGCTTCACCTCGGAAGCGGACTGGGCGGCATGGGCCCGCGGCGCCGGCGGGGACGAAGGGGACTTCCCGGCGGCGTGGGGGCTCGGAGCAGTGGGGAAGATCACCAGGGTCATGAGCATCAGGGTGAGCAGCAATCGGCGCATGAGCATCCCTCGAGAGTCAGCCTCGGGCTGCAGCGGAGCTGCAAGATGGGGCACGGCTTGGAGAATCAGTCCATTCTGACATGCTTGAGGTGGCGCCAAACGTACCAGGAGAATCCTGCCACCAGGACCACTCCGATGATCGCGTCGAACTGATGAAAGTAGGTCCCCAGGGTATTCCAGTGCTCGCCGAGCTTCAGCCCGATCCAGCCGAGCGCATAGCACCAGATGAAGGAGCCGACGAAGGTGTAGAGGTTGAACCGCCAGAGATTCATGTGCGCCACGCCCGCAGGGAAGGCGATGAAGGTGCGGACGACGGGCAGGAGCCGGCCGATGAAGATGGTGATTTCACCGTGGTTCCGGAACCAGCGGTCGGCCAGCTGTAAATCGCGGTGCGATATCAACACGTACTTGCCGTACTTCTCCACCAAGGGTCGTCCGCCCTTGGCCCCGACCCAGTAAGCGACGAGCGACCCGAGCACGCAGCCCACCGCTCCCGCAAGCGCCACCGCCCAGAGCATCATGGCGCCGGTGAACACAAGGTATCCCGAGAACGGCATGATGATTTCCGAAGGCAGGGGGATACAGGCGCTCTCGATGGCCATCAGCAGTGCGATGCCGCCGTACCCGAGGGTCGAGATGGTGGCGATGATGAAGCCGGCGAGCAAGGAGACGATTTTTTCGACCATGGTTCACCGGGAATGGGTGAACATGCCGACCCTTGCGCCGAGGGCGATCCGGCACCGGACGAGAGTGGCATTTGCGAAGAGTTTCTGGATGAAGTCCAGACCGGCCCCCCCGAAGGTTCCGCGCGGTGCCGGGGAGCCGACAGTCTACCCGATCTACCTCAGTACCGTCACGGTGGGAGAGGACCACACCTCCCAGTGCGCCGGATTGTCGTCCTGGGCCAGGGCTTTTTCCGCCGAGAAGCGGAGCGTGTAGTCACCGGCGGGGACGGCTTCGATGTTGGAATCGTTTCCCTGCCACGGGATGAAGTAAAAGAAGTCGGGACCGGAGTTGCGGGGGAAGTAATCTATTTCCAGGAGCCTTCCGTAGCTGCGTCCTGTGTGAGCGTCAAACAGCTCCAGGCGCAGCCGTCGCACCGAGTAATCCAGGTGGAAAAGGATGAACGCCGCCTCTCCCCTGGTGGGATCGATGGAGAGCGGCTGGGAGGGCCTGAAGTCCAGACCCGGGCTCAGCAGCGGGTTTCCGAAAGGGGTGAATTCGGGATTCAGGGTGACCAGGTGCTGGTAGTCCCCTTTCAGCCCCAGGTAGGGGACTCGAAGCTCACGGCCACCCCCTTGAGGCGCGAGGACGAGAAACCCTCCGAAGAGGCCTCCCTCGGCGAGCTCAGCCGGCTCGGTGAACGTGACATCCAGGGGCGCCGTCCCGCCCGCCGGAACCCGCAGGGAGCTGGGGCTGAAGCTGACGCCCGCGGCGGCCGGCACCGCCTGCACATCGAACACACCGGGCTCGGTGGCCAGCGCGTCCCGGTGGCTGAGGTCGAACGCAAGATCGCTTGACGTGGGGTTCTCCACGCTCAATCGCCGGGTCACCGCTCTGCCTTCCATCTCTCCCATCGCGATCTTTCCCGGAAAGACCCGCGCCGGGGCCGACAGCGTCGCATGAATGTCCACCAAGCCAGCGCCCTGACGGTGGATGGGCTCCAGGAGCCCGGAGTGCGCGTCGAGAAACCAGGGTCGAGGGACGGAGCTGTTCTGGAGCAGATCCCGCACCACCTGACTGGGAGTGTTGGGCCGCGCCTCCAGCAGCAGCGCCGCAATTCCCGCTACGTGGGGGGAAGACATGGAGGTACCGCTCAGCAGTCCGTAGCCTCCCTGACTCAAGGGAAGGGTGGAGAAGATCATCCCCCCCGGCGCGGCCAGATCGGGCTTCAGGTCCAGGTCCGGGCCGGCCCCGTACGAGCTGAAGGACGAGACGTTACCCGCGCTCATGTTGGGCACTTCCACGAAGTCGTTGGTCCAAAAAAGGGTGGTGGGAAAGCGTGCCCGTGCGGCGAGGTAAGAACCGTCTTCCAGGGAGAGGGTGCCTGCGGGAAGGGGGATCTCCGGGAAACCCAGGCTGGCGATAAAGATGCCCGGCGTGTCGTTGTAGATGAGGGCGGCGACGGCGCCGTTGCTCCGGGCATTCAGCATCTTTTCCCTTAGTCCACAAAGTCCGAGACCCATGACGGCAATCTTGCCCTGCAGCCCTATGAAGAGGGACCGGTCCGTCGTGCTGCAGCCGTGGCCAATGTTTTTGACCAGAGCCGAGCCTGACAGCGGGGGCATCAGGGCATTCCGCAACGGCTGGTAGCCGATGGTGGGTCCCCCGAGGATCTGCGTGGCACGGGAGTGGACCTTGGCATTCTCCACCGAAGCCACGGCAATGACTTTGCGGCCGATTGCCGGCGTTCCTACGGCATAGAGCCCGTTGGCGGCGCTATTCCCGGCCGAGGCTACCACCACGATTCCTCGGTTCACCAGGTTGTCGGCGGCCCGGCCGGTGGGGTACTGAGGCCACTGGAAGGGGTTGCCCAGGCTCATGTTGACGACCTGAACCCCGTCCACCCACGCCAGCTCCATGGCCGCCAGGATCACGTCGCTTTGAGACCCTCCCCCGCACCCAAAAATCTTGTAGGCACGGAAAGTCACCCCGGGAGCCACCCCCGTCACATGGCCTTTGGCTCCGATGATCCCGGAGACGTGGGTGCCGTGGCCGTTGCAATCCCGTGGATCCGGATCAGGATCCGGAAACGTCCCCGGCCCGATGTAGGCATTCCCGACGAAATCGAAGCCCCCTTCCACCCGGAAGCCCGGTCCGAAGCCCGCACCCAGGTCCGGATGGGTGTAGTCGATCCCCGAGTCGATCACTCCCACTTTGACGCCGGCGCCGGTGATCCCTTCCGCCTGCACCTCCGCCGCGCCGGTCATGGTGATGGCGGTGAACAGGTCGGCGGCGCTCCCGCTCTCCAGATCCACCGGGAGGGCCACCTCGGGGGGATCCACGGGCTCCACGGGATACACCGCGACGACCCCCGGCGTATTGGCCAGCATCGAGAGGTCGGCGGGATCCATTTCCACCGAGAGACCGTTCCACAACCGGTCATAGGCATAGCGCTCCGTGAAGCGCAGCCCACGGCTCCGCGCCTCGGAGCGGAAATCCTGCTTCTCCTGCTTGAGCTTGGCGAGGTACTTCGCCTCGTTGACGGGACTCGCTTCGGCCAGCGGCGCGCTGGCCAGCTCCACGAACCAGACGCCGGGCATCTCGGCGCGGAATCCGCCGGCGGGATCGGAAGGAAGGCCACCGCCGGTTCCGTCCTTGGTCGTCCGGTCCACCACCGCAAAGCCCGTACTCGCCATCAGGCACACGAAGGCCGAGAGGCCCAGTAGGAAGAGACGCGACTTGAGCATGAGACCCTCCATCACCGGGTCGATTGAAGAGATGGGTTGGATGCGGCCTAGGATATCACTTCCTTCGGAGCTTGCGGAGCGAGGCGGCCATCCGGCCGAGCCCGTGGTGGCTTTCCTAGTAGGAGCGCATGAAATAGTAGATGACCGGCGCCACCAGGAGCCGATACCAGGCAAAGGGACGCAGGGTGCCGTGCTGCAGCAACCGCAGAAAACCTGCCACGGCCAGCCAGGCCGTGAGAAAGGCAACTCCGAATCCTACCGCGAAGACTGGAAGGTCGGCGGCGTAGAGGAGGCTCCGGGACTTCACCAGGTCGTACACGGTCGCCGCGGTGAGGGCCGGCACGGCGGCGAAGAACGAATACTCGGCGGCCGTCTTCCGGTCGAGCTTGCCGAGCATTCCCCCGACGATGGTGGCCGCCGCGCGGGAGATTCCGGGCCACAGCGACAGGCACTGGAACAGCCCCACACCCAACGCCTGCCCCCAGCTCACGCCGTCCAGATCGCGGGTGCTCGCCTCGGGATGCCAGCGTTCCGCGGCCAAGATGGCGATTCCTCCCAAGGCCAGGGCGATGGCCACCGGAACCGGTGCGAAGAGACGGGCCTTGAGAAAGTCATGCAGAAAAAAACCCGCCACCAGCACCGGCAGCGTGGTCACTCCCAAAAGGGTGCAACCTCGCAGTCCTGCGAACCGGGAGCCGTCCCCCGCTTGCAGGCCGGCGAGCTGCAGGAAGCGCCGGCGATAATAGACCACCACGGCAAGAATCGCGCCGAGCTGAATGAAGATCTCGAACGTCTTCGCCTTCTCCCCCTGCATCCCCAGCAGCGCGCCGGTCACGATGAGGTGTCCCGTGGACGAGACCGGAATGTACTCCGTGAGCCCTTCCACGACTCCCATCATGAAAGCGATCCAGAGCGGAACCATCGATGCGGACTCCGGGGGTTCAGGACGCAGGTCGGTTAAGGACCATCATCTCGGAACGGCTCCGCGCGACTCTTCCGTCGGAAATGGATCGCGACAGGCCCGCTCTAGCGCTTGTTGCCGGCTTCGAACTCGGAGCGCGTGATGCCGTAACGGATCACTCCCTCCTCGGAGCCGGGGCCGAGAAACTTCATGCCGTTCCGCTCCATCACCCGGAGGGAAGGGCGCAGGTGAGGATAGGTTTCAGCCGTGACCCGATGGACCTCGGGATGCACGAATGCCCAGGCGATAAGCGCCCGCGCCGCTTCCGTGCCGTAGCCGTTTTTTTGGCGGTCCTCCATCACCGAATAGCCGATTTCCACGGTCCCGTCCGCGGTAGGTTTCCCCTTGAATCCGGCATTCCCGATCAGCTCCTTCTCGCCGGTTCGCGGATCCGGCAGGGCGAGGTACCAGGCGGCGAATCCCTCCGCCCCGGGATTCGAGACGAGCAGCTTCAGCGTCCACTGCATGGACTGATCGTCGTTGAGCGGCGGCGGCCATCCCTCGGGCACCCGCGCCCCCAGGCGGCGCCCGAATTCCGCCCGGTCGTAAATCTCCGCCCGGACCAGATCCGCCGTAGCGGCCAGCAGCTCCAAACGGCGCGTGCGAATCTTCATGGCTCGGCTCGTCTTCGGGACACTCGGGCCAGTCGCCGGAAGGCCCAGAGCGCGGGAGCAGCGAACAGGACCGACAGGGAGCACTCCACCCGGAAGGCCAGGTCGGGGCCCACCTCCCAAATCGACTTCGGGATCCCGCCCCACCAGTACCTCAGCAGCCCCGCCGCGTCGAAGAGCGCGTGCCAGATCATCCCGGACAGGGTGGAGTTGGTCCGCCAGGCGAGGATCCCGAGCACGATCGACACCAAGACATACAGGGGCGTGAAGAGCAGCCAGGGCGAGGGATCGGACACACCCAACCGAAAATGCATCAGGGCGAAGACCAGTCCCACCAGGATGATTGCAGCCGCCGGTCCGTACCGGCGCTCCAGAGGAGCCTGCATGAATCCTCGGGCTCCCGCTTCCTCGGCAAATCCGGCGACGGCGGCGGTCGTCAACAGCAGAAGGAGCACGGTCACGAAAGGATATTTCGCCAGCTCCTCAGGGGGGATCAGGTCCTGTCCCGGACGGGGCGAAAGCCGGCGGGCGACATCTGCAAGCGCCCGCAGGCTGAGCGTGGCCAGGCCCCCTGCGATCAGAGACCAACGCCAGAGATCCGCCCGCGGGCGCGCGATGCGGAAGGCCCTGCGTCGTGCCTCCGAGAGCTCTCCCGGCCAGCCCCAGCCGTTGAGAAAGCGTCCAAGGAGCCAGAGGTAGACGGCCATCACCGCCACCGACCAGGGGAGCGCAGGAAGCAGCTTGACGTTCACCGCGACCAGAGCGCTCCACGGGATAGTCCCGGCGCCGATCACCGCCATGCCGGCCCCGATGGCTCGGATCGGCAGGGGCACTGCCCGCCAAGATCTCAGAAGATTCATCGAAGCTCTTGCAGCCGAAGGCGCGAGACTCCTGCGTTCCTCTCAGAACTTCGGCGCAGCATACCACTGGTCAATCAGCATCTCGGAATTGGTGAGAAATTCGAAGGGGTTCTTGTCGCTCCAGCTCACCACATGAGCATCGGCTTGCCGTCCGGCTTGACGTAGAAACGGAATTCCCATCGCTCGGCCTCGCCGACGCCGCGTTCAGTGTCTGGGCTCCGATGACCCCGGGCAGACACCCGAGGATCACCATCACCGCCGTTCCCCAAACCCTTCTCTTCATCTCCAGGGCCCTCCATGGATCCGGACATTTCGCTCGTCGCGAGACAAGTCGCCGCGTCGCCATCGGCGCTACGGGGGGACTCTTATGGTGCCCGGACGGAGTCGATGAGCGCATCGAACTCTTTACGGTGCGACTCGATGGTTCGCTTGGGGCCGGTGCACTTGAAGAACCAGTTGGCGTCCGCTCCCTCGACGATGGCGCCTAGAAGCATGGTGTCGGGCTTGGGGGTCAAATCCCCACCCATCATCGGCGAGGGTGTATACGTCCCGGCGGTCGTCACCTTCATCACCTTCATCCCGCCCACCGTCCCTTCCGTGACGGCGGGGGTAGGATGACCGCCGGCGGCATCGGTGAATTGGCTCGCCCAGCGATCCACGTTTCCTTTGATGTCCCCGCCCTGTCCCGCTCCGAAATAAAAGACCGCACACTGCCCGGGCTCGGCATCGCCGGGTGCCGCGGCGAGGGCGTACTGCGCTTTCCGCATGGATGAGGCCGGGGGCTCCTCAATCCATCCCTTCGGCACACTCCAGGTGAGACCGCTACCGGAGCCGCCCGAGGAGGGCGCACTCCCCGCTGTCGCCGGCACCAGGTGGCCCCTCGAGTCGACCAGGGGAAGGGAGGGCGCGGGAGAAGCGGAAGGCAGGGACTCCCGCGGCTGATTCGCAGCCTGGGGAGGTGGAGAAGAGGCCGATTCCTTCGATCCGGTCCCCGAACCGCCCGCGCACCCCAGCGCGAGAATCGCCATGAGGGCCAGGACCGCCCGGCCAGCTCCTTGGAACATGCTGGGTCGCGGCGTTTTCATCTTCTTCCTTCCCCGTCGAATGATTTCAAAGAGTCTCCGCACCGAGAGTCTACCACCCCGTTTGCTCTCAGCGTTCTCACGGTGCCGCGGCATCCGGCGCCCGCATCGCCTCGAATTCCATGTACCGGTACAGGTTCCGACGGTGCCGGGTGCTGAACAGCACGCGGGCCCGAGTCTTCAGATCGATTTCCACGGGGAGCCATGTGTCCTTCCCCACGGGAGCCGATTCCATGGCCACGTCCATCGCGTAAAGCTTGGCGAGGGACAGAACGATGGCCACCGGCCGGACTGTCCGGGCCCTCGCCCGGGCGACGTGCAGGCCATCCACCGTGATCCAAAGACTTCCCTCTGTCGCCCGGGCGATCTTCCCTTCCAACCCGGCCACGTCCCTCTCCACATCGGGTTCGAAGTCAATTCGGTAACAGAGGTTACGGTTCACTTCCTCGAGACCCGCGTACCGGTAGGACGACATCTTCAGGAGCTGCCCGAGGGAATAACCCCGGTCCTCCTGGTCGTCGCCTCCGTTCCCCGCCAACAATGTCCGATAATGCTTCGCGAACCGCGCCTGGTCCCGTTGAGACTTCACTTCGTCTCGGGTCGGCTTGCGGCCGTCGATCTCCACCAACCTTTCCTCGAAGTCTTCGCCATGGGGTGTCACCTGGAAAGCCAGCTCCTCGTGCCTCCGAACCACCCCTTCGTCGTCACGGTCCTCACGGAAAGAGGTCCGCCGGAATCGGAACTGGTGCCAGGCTTTCACGTCCGCCACCTGCACCTGTCTCGCCTTCTTCAGAATGGCCGTCAGGTCTTCGGGACGGCTTTCCGGCCCTCCCTTCGGCGCCACCAGCAGCAGGAGGGCCAGCAGTTGAAAACTCACCATGACCGGCAACCTAACCGACCCTTCTCTTCCTCGTCAAGCTCGGATCCGGTCATCATGGGTGCCCTCGAGCCGGCTCCTCAAGAGGAAACCATTCCCGGGAAACTCCGGGCGGGCCTTTCTCGTATCTGCCTGGTGGATCTGTTCGTCCTGAAAGCCGCAGAAAACTCCTTGAGGACCTCCATGACACGTTCCCCGGCCCGGCACCACCTCGTGGTTCGCTCCTTTTTCTCCCGGGCGCGCCATCTTCCTTGGCTCGTGCCCCTTTTCCTGCTGAGCCTGGCATCGATGCTGCTCCTGCTGCCCGCCCTCAGCGCGGAGGAGTCCGGCGCCGGAGAGGGGCGGCTGCTTCGCTTCCCCGCCCTTTCGAAGGACTCCATTGCCTTCGTTTATGG